>JADFXB010000282.1 GCA_015233935.1 Magnetococcales bacterium
ATACCGGCCCTCGTGGCCGGTTTTTTTTGGCGATTTTTCTGACGGAATTTATGGCCGCCAAAGGACCGGCAATCACTACGATGGACGAATGACCATCACCTCGCTCTTCTTTGCTGATGAAAGACTGGACCCAGCCAAGATCAGACATGAGCGACCCAAAGACGGCTTCCAGGTCGGTAAGGGTAAATTATCTGCACAATAATTTTTCTTCGGCCCACGTTGTTTCAATGGTATGCAGACAGTAGACACCGAGTCAAAAGAGTATCGTCAGGAGGCTTTCGTTGCCATTGAATGGCAACATTCCTTCCCCCCCTGTCAACAGAAGGAACGGCAATTTCCTGGTGTACTTGCCCAATCCAACCGTTCAGCCAGTTGGTAATCCGAATTTTTTTACAAAGGATTGATTCTTGCCGTCAAAAAAGCAAAAATTCCAATTTTTGGCGACCGGCTGGCAAAGGGGTGGACGATGATGAATGAGGGTGGTGCTACCCTCTGTCTGATGGGGGATCTTACAGAATCCTTGCAAGGGTTGGCCTCCCAATTGGCCACCTCTTACCAGGTGCGGCTGCTGGAATTGCACAAGCCGGATGAATGGGGATCGGGTGATCTCCTCCTGCTGGACTTATCCTTCTATCAGGGAAATCCTGTCTTTCTGAAGGTGCGGCAGCTTTACCCTAACCTGCCCTTACTCTGCTTTACCGCCTCCCTTGCCGATGAAACCTACCTGTTGAGTCAACATTCAACCGATGTATTGGCCAAAGATTGCTCCTCCCTTATGCTCCACCATAGGGTGGCCCAACGTCTCTCTCTGGCTGGTCTGGCGCGACTTCGGCGGGCCATGAAAAACCTGCGGGTCACCGAAATCACCACCGGCGTCTTCTGGCTGCAAGTCCCGGAAGCCGATCTCTACCTGTTGTGCGGCTGTCCGGCAGAGGTGGTCAAACACATGTTGCGCAAAGGCTATATTGCCACGGAAACCAAAGGGGAGACCCTGTGCGAGACCGGACCCAACGCCATTCTGCTCAGCGATTTGATGGTGCAAAACGGCGACTTCGCCAACCTGGCCGAATTCCCTGTCCTGCAAATGCTCTACCGACAAGGCATGATCATTCCCGGTCACCCCAATAATACCGGGGAAAAACCCCTGTTGCTGGGCATGAAAAAACAGGTGCAAAGCCAGTTGGATTATATCCATCGAGGCAACTATGGCCTGCTTTCCATGGAAGAGTTGCGAGCTGTGGGGGTGGATGAAGCAACCGCCGATATCATGTTGCGCATCAAACGCCATTTTGCCTTCGGTAATATCCGCGAACCAGAAAATTTTCTCGATACCGTTTATGTGGAAAAGGGATGGGTGGAAGTTAAAAACGGGGTCACTGTGCGCCGCATTGGGATCAATCGCTTTGAATTCTCCTATCGCAATCAATCGGTGATTGTCGATCTCAATCTTCCCCCGGTCACCCGCTTCCAAGCCCCCTATACCCTGGATTTTCATCTGGCCCCACGGGAATATTTTGCTGTGCTCCATTCGGGGGAAGGGGATGGTTGGGATGTCAACCGCCCCAGCATGGCCAGTGTTCTCATGTTTCATGGTCGCGTCTATCTGGTGGATGCCCCTCCCAACGTCACCCATACCCTGGAAACCCTGGGGATCGATATCAGCGAAGTGGAAGGCATCTTTCACACCCATTGCCATGATGATCATTTTGCCGGTTTGATCTCCCTCATGCGTTCCGACCACCGAATCAAATATTTTGCCACCCCCATGGTGCGGGCCTCGGTGAGTCGCAAACTCGCTGCCCTCCTGGCCGGCGAGGTGGGGTTGGAGCATTTTTTTATCATCCACGATTTGGTGCAGGAAGAGTGGAACAATTGCGACGAATTGCTGGTGCGTCCCTGTTATTCCCCCCATCCCGTGGAAACCACCATCCTGCTGTTTCGCGCCGACGATGGGGAAGGCCCCAAAACCTACGCCCACTGGGCCGACCTCACCTCCATGGAAGTGCTGGATGCCATGACCGGCGAGGGCCTGGACAAGGTGCCATCAGAGTTCATGGCCAAAGTCAAAGAGACCTATCTGACACCTGCCAACATTAAAAAGTTGGACATTGGCGGCGGTATGATCCACGGTCGTGCGGAAGATTTCCGCAACGATCCTTCCTCCAGCATCTCTCTTGCCCATATATCCAGAAAACTCAATGATGTGGAAAAGGAGATCGGTTCGGCTACCCCGTTTGGCGCGGTGGATGTGCTGATTCCCAGCCGCCGGGATTATTTGCGGGATCAAGCCGACCGCAATATTCGCACCCTTTTCGCCCGGCTCCATCCCCGCAAACTGGAATCCTTGATCCATGTGCCTATTGTGGTTATCAATCCGGGTGCCATCATCCGCCGACGAGGCGATGAGCGGGAAGAGGTGGACATGGTCTTGACCGGGGTGGTGGAATATGTCCACACTGCTCAAAATATTCGCTACCGTCTGGCCAGCGGTGCCCTTATTGGTGAACAGGCCCTCTTTGAAGAGGCCCTGCCTCAAGGCACTTGGCGTGCCGTCTCCCATGTGCGTCTTTTGCGCTTTCCTCTGGCTTTGCTGCGGGCCTTCATCCTGGACAATGGCTTGATGGAGGATATGAAAAACATTGTGGGCAAGGTCAATTTTTTGCGGGAAAACCGACTTTTTGGCGAAAAACTCACCTTTACCATTTTGATCCACCTGGCCCGCATGATGCGAACCCGTTTGTTGCGAAAAGGGGAAAAGTTATTCCCTCCCAGCGGCACTGCCATGCTGCATCTGGTGCGACGTGGTTTGCTTCGCCATGACAGCGGTCTGACCATTACTCCTGGCGATGTCTGGGGAGAGTCCGCCGTCCTGGGTCGCCACCAAGAAGATTTGGTATTTGTCGCAGCGGAAGAGTGTGAATTGGTTCTCTTTCCCGCCAACGTACTGCAAACCATCCCTATCATTTATTGGAAGTTGCGGGAGGTAGCTGAACGCCGCCGTTTATCCATTCAAAATGGTGTCCGGGAGATGGAAGCGTGAGTATCGTTACAGCCAACGAAATCACCCGCCTTATGGACCTTTCCCCCTCCCCCTATCATGTGGTGGAGAACTTGGCCCAATACCTGTCGCAACAAGGTTTCCAGCGGTTGACTGAGGTGGATTCCTGGTCTTTGCAAGGGGGTGGTCGCTATTTTTTATCACGACAGGGTAGTGCTTTGCTGGCTTTTGTCATGCCGGAGAGTGTGACACAACCGGCCCCTTTACGTCTTTGCAGCAGCCATACCGATAGCCCCACCCTTAAACTCAAACCAGCCCTTCTCAAGAGAAAAGGGGGATATTGGGTTTTTGACGTTGCGGTCTATGGCTCCCCCATTCTTTCCACCTGGTTTGACCGTGACCTGTCCATGGCTGGTTTGGTGAGCGGGCTGGATGAAAAGGGAGGTTTGCACCATACGGTCTTTCATTTGGGCAAACCCATAACCCGGATTCCCAACCTGGCCATCCATCTGAA
>JADFXB010000283.1 GCA_015233935.1 Magnetococcales bacterium
GTTCGCTTGTCGCCGCAAAGCGAAAATATGGAGAAGATCGTTGCCGTTTGGAAAAATCGCTTGGATAATCAACTCAGTGGTGAAGAGGCCATGGCCCGTCTGGTGGAACTCAATAAGGGGCAACCCTTTGTGGATGGCTATTTTTTGGGTAAATCCGGCAAGGATGTGGCTTCGTAGGGATTGAGTGGGGGGCAACTATGGCTGGTCATCCACTCTATATTTTTCTCTACTTCAGGGTGGGAGGTGCAGAAGAACAATCTGGAGAGGGTTGCCACTAAGGGTGATATTCAGGAAGTCAAGCGGTATATCAAAGAGTTTGGGCTTCGCATGAACGCTGAATTGGCCAAAATCCATGGAGAAATGGCCACGTTGCGCTGGGGGAGTGCCGTTGCGCTCGGTGGCATGGTGGCTCTCATTTTGAAAGCCTTTTTTCCCCATTGATCGCCTTTGCCCTGTAGGGAGTTACAAGGCGACTGTGTAACTTTCGGTTGGCCATGCGCGTCCAATATCTTCCTGTGTACTGAAGAGGAGATTCATAACGTATTCGTGCTCTATGACTGTATTGGCTGGGATCAGTTTCGGCAGATGTCCTTTCCAATAGATGGCAAAGGTGTCGTATCCGAAATCTTTCATGAAGCGTCTCATCTCCATCTGTGAGGAACCGAATCTGGTAAGTCCTTGCGGCAATACTTCCGCAATGATGTAGGGTACTTTTCGGTCCTTAAGAAGTTCGCTGGCACCTTCGAGTACCAAGTGGTCCGCCCCTTCAGTGTCAATCTTGATTAGTTTTGGTGGGGCGAGGACGTTTTTTTTGAATTCCTCGTTTAAGGTGGTTGTTTCCATCTCAATATAGTCTGCCTTCCCAACAGAATCCCATAATGCATGACCGCCGCTATCATCGTTGTTATAAAATTTCATAATTTCTTTATTGTTAGAAGCCGGTTTATTGATGATTATGATGTTATCGAGTTGGTTGATAGCTATATTTCGTTTCAAACCGGAAAGATTCTCATCATTTGGCTCAAATGCCATGACTTTCCCAGTCTTACCAACAAGCAACCCCATCAGGCAGGAAAAATATCCAACATTGGCTCCTACATCGATGACCACATCTCCTGGAGTGAGTGTCCTCATGATAAGGGAAACGACATCCGGCTCATAAAAGGATCCTGCTGCCAGGTGGGTGAGGACGGTATTGTCAAATCTGGAATTTGGGTCAAGGTCCATACAAAACTCAATGGCTCCCATTGGGGTGTGGATGTTTGCAATTTTTTGAGAGGGCATTTCATTTCCTTTGATCTATTGAAAATGCTCATGCTCCTTTGAGCATGAGCAAAGATTATGGATTGCTTTTATGTAGCACTCAGTTTTCTAAAGAGTTGAACGCATCCTTGGTGAAGGGTTTGATCTCCTCGAAGCGGCCTTCCCGAATTTTTTTCACCCATTGGCTGTCGGACAGCAGGGCACGTCCTACGGCGGCCAGGTCGAATTCATCTCTCAAGAGCATGCGGGCCAGGGCTTCGATGCCTGTTGGGTTGGCGGCACGCCAACTGACCGAGTCCAGACCAATACTGCCTACGGTAATCACTGGTTTGCCGGTAATCTGTTTGGTCCAGCCTGCCAGGTTGAGATTGGACTCCTCGAATTCGGGTTCAAAATAGCGGCGGGAGCTGGCGTGGAAGATATCCACTCCGGCACGGGACAGGGGGGTAAGAAATTGGCTTAATTCTTCCGGGTTGTTGGCCAGTTTTGTCTGATAATCCAAAGGTTTCCACTGGGAAAAGCGGAAAATGACGGGGAATTTCGGACCCACTGCCCGGCGAATGGCGCGAATGATTTCCACTGCAAAGCGCAGACGATTTTCCATGGAACCGCCATAACGATCCGCCCGCCGGTTGGTACGGGGCCAGAAAAACTGGTCGATCAAATAACCGTGGGCACCGTGAATTTCCACGCCGTCGAAGCCGATTTTTTTGGCTTGCCGTGCGGCATTGGCGAAGGCTTTTACCACTTCTTGAATATCCTTGCGCGACATTTCCTTGACCACCACCTGGTCATTTTCCACCAGGGAGGAGGGACCATAGCCGGGCACGTTGGGAATGGGTTCGTCTCCCAGGCGGTGATAATTTCCTACATGCCAAATTTGTGGCACGATGGCCCCGCCGGCTTTATGAACGCCTTCAACCACCCGTTTCCAGCCTTTGATGGCCTTTTTATCGTGCAGGTTGGGCACGTTCGGGTAGCCAAGGGCGGCTTTGTGGTTAATGGCCACCCCTTCGGTGATAATCAACCCCACCTCGTTTTCTGCGTACCGACGGTAATAATTGGCCACATCTTTGCCAGGAATGCCTTTGGGGGAGCAACTGCGAGTCATGGGAGCCAGGGCGAAACGATTGCGTACTTTCAGTTTGCCAAACTTGTAGGGACGAAAGAGGGGCATCAGGATGCTGTCCACGGAAATTATCTCCCATGATCTTGTTTTGCAATGATAAGTTGATTGGATCGAATAGATCATCTCTACAAGTATAGCAGAAATGCCGAAAAAATGGCACATTTTTTTGTTGCCGGGTTGGCCGAAGGAATTTTTTACAGGGATAAGAATGTATTGAGAATGGTGAGGCCAACGGTGCCACTTTTTTCCGGGTGAAACTGGCAGCCCAAAATATTCTCTTTGGCAATCACCGCACTGATGGCTATTCCATTATATTGGCAGTCAGCCAATCTGTGGGAGGAATGGTGTGGGTTGGCCATAAAGGAATGAACAAAATAGCAATACTCCCCTTGGGCAATACCACTTAACAAACTTCCCTGCCAACCGGGAGAGCCAGGAGGGGAGTGAAGGGCGTTCCAACCCATGTGGGGAATAGGGTGGGAGGAACCGTCGGGACCGTGGGAGGGAATGGCGACGACGCGCCCTGGAATGAGTCCCAATCCACTATGAACCCCAAATTCGTCGCTTTCATCCAATAACAACTGCATGCCCAGACAAATGCCCAACAAGGGTCGCCCACTTGCCACATGTTGATGGATGGCCAGGTCAAGGCCATTCTGGCGCAAACCCCACATACCCTTGCCAAAGGCCCCTACACCAGGAACCACCAGATGATCTGCCGTTTCCACCGTCACCGGCGAATGACTGATGGTGACCTCCGCACCACATTGTTCAAAGGCACGGCGCACGCTTAACAGATTGCCCAGACCATAATCCACCACGGTGACCCGCTTCATTAATCAGACCCCCCCAGGATCTCTCGTAATGCCTGATTGAGTTTAACCAGTTCAACCGGTTTTTTCAAAAAGGTGTGGATACCAAAACTCCTGGCCGTGGTCTCATTCACCTCCCGGCTATAGCCTGTACACAGAATAATGGGCAACTTGGGCTGGACGGTCAACAGACGTTGCACCAATTCCAGGCCAGTCATCTCCGGCATGGTTTGATCGGTAATGACCAAATGGAATTTTTGTGGATTGGACTCAAAAGTGACCAGGGCTTCCA
>JADFXB010000284.1 GCA_015233935.1 Magnetococcales bacterium
AGTTGGTCGTCAATTTTCCCGATCATAATCATGGTTATCTTTTATTGAAAGACTCTTTGGGAGAAGAAGCTATTCTGGTGAAGACCAGCATGGATCGGAAAATTTATGAAATGGGACAGGTGGGTGTGCAACTGTTGCTGTATTCCAGCTTGATTATTTTAATTGCATTGGTGGGCTTCAGCCTGTTTTTCGACCGCATTATTTTGCGCCCTGTCTCCTTACTGAATCAGGAAATTGCCCAGGTGGCAGGGGTTGCCGATCTGGATATGCATGTTACGGTTCCACCTGGCAATAACGAATTTACCGAACTTACCACCTCCATCAATGGCATGTTGCAGCGATTATCCAATGCCATGGTGGATCTGCAGAGCAGTCAGGAAAAATTGCGCCTGGCAGCAGCAGCCATTGAAAACAGTACCGACTTGGTGGCCATTACCGATTCCAATAACAAGATTATCATGGTCAATCATGGATTTTGTGAGGTAAGTGGCTATACCCCGGAAGAGGTGGTGGGCAAATCCCCCAATATTTTGCAAAGCGGCATCCATGGTTTTGAATTTTATGCGGATATGTGGCGCATCCTGTTGAAGGATGGCCATTGGCATGGGGAAATCACCAATCGGCGGAAAAATGGTGAGCTGTTTCCCGAATGGCTGACCATCAGTGTGGTGCGGAATGCCGAAGGGGAAATTGAAAATTTTATTGCCATTGGGACCGATTTAACCGCTCGTAAGGAGGCAGACCGGCGCATTGCCCTGTTGGCCAACCATGACCAATTGACCGGATTGCCCAATCGCATCCTCCTGCAAGACCGTCTCACCCAGGCTATCCTCAATTCCCGCATCTATCATCGTATGGCGGGTTTGTTGTTGATCGGTCTGGATCGCTTTAAACATTTGAACGACTCTCTTGGCCACAATTATGGGGATGAACTGCTGCGCCAGGTGGGTGAACGGTTGACCAGTCTGGTGGCCAGGGATGTGACGGTGGCCCGTATGAGTGGGGATACCTTTGCGGTGGTTCTCTCCTTCCACGATGCCCAGTTTGCCGCCCGTACCGCCAATGATATTTTGGAAACCCTGGCCAAACCCTTCCAAATTTATGAAAACGAAGTGATCTTGACCGCCAGTATCGGCATCAGCCTCTTTCCCAACGATGGGGAGGTGGCGGATGAGCTGATGCGGCATGGTGAACAGGCCATGTTTCGCGCCAAGAGTCAGGGACGCAACTCCTTTGGTTTCTATGAAAACCATATGCAGGAAGATGCCAAGGAGCGGTTTCATCTGGAGCGTAATCTGCGGCGGGCCATCGAGAACAATGAACTGTTTCTCTATTATCAGCCCCAGTATGAGGTATCGGGTCAACATTTGGTGGGGGCGGAGGCTTTGATTCGCTGGAAGCATCCCCAATTGGGAATGGTCTCGCCGGGCAAGTTTATTCCGGTGGCGGAGGAGAGTGGCTTGGTGGTTCCCATAGGCAATTGGGTGTTGGAGACGGTTTGTCGTCGTTTGCGAGCCTGGCAAGAAGAGGGGTTGCAATTGGTGACGGTGGCGGTCAACGTTTCGGCTTTGCAATTCAGACAGGCAGGATTTGTGGATTTTGTCAAACATTGCCTGGCGATAAACCACCTGCACCCCAGCCTGTTGGAGTTGGAGGTGACGGAGAGCATGTTGATTCAGAACGTCACCCAAACGGTGGATATTTTAAACCAGTTGAAAAAATTGGGTATCCGCCTGGCCATCGACGACTTTGGTACCGGTTATTCCAGTCTGCATTATCTCAATCGTTTTCCCTTGGACAAGCTCAAGGTGGATCAATCCTTCATTCGTGGCTTGCCCACCTATGAGGATAATGCAGCCATTACCACCGCCATTATTCAATTGGCGCGGAATCTGCGTTTGCGGGTGATTGCGGAAGGGGTGGAAACCCAGGGTGAGCTGAAATTTTTGCAAGCCCACCAGTGTGATGAAATTCAGGGTTATCTGTTTAGTCGTCCGTTGCCGATGGAGGAGTTTGCCAAAAAACTGGTTTCCCAGATTTAGAGCAGGGAGAGCACCATTCCCTGTCGTGCCACCATGGCCCGTTTCCAGGTTTTGCGGGCCTTTTTTTCAATTTTGGCCATGGTGTCGTCGTCGTGGCTGGGATCGTGATGAAAGATGACCAGGTTGGATGCCTTGGCCTGCCGACACAGACGAATACCTTCCTGCCAGGTGGAGTGGCCCCAGCCCACATGTTGCAGATATTCGGCATCGGTATAGGTGGCATCGTAGATGACCAGATCGGCCCCTTGGATCAAGGCGAGAATGTTTTCATCCGGTTGTCCAGGCTTGTGTTCTGTATCGGTGAGGTAGCAGACCGAGCGGCCCTGGTGCTCCAGTCGATAGCCGGTGGCCTGGCCGGGATGGTTGAGGGGACAACTGCGGATGACGACCCCGCCGGGCAGAGTAAGGGGGGTTCCCACATCAAAATCTTCCAGGATAATTTGTGCCTTTAAGGAATGAATAGGTACTGGAAAATAGGGGTTGGACATTTGTTTGTCGATGACGCTACGAATGCCCCCTTCCAGATGGTTGAGATGACCGGCGCGTACCACCAGGGAAAAACTGTCCTGATAAATGGGGGTGAAAAAGGGAAAGCCGTCGATATGATCCCAATGGGTATGGGAGAGAAACAGGTTGGCGGACTTCACCCCTTTTTTCAGGAGTTGATTGCCCAATTGGCGAATACCGGTTCCCGCATCGAAGATGACCCGCTCATCCGCCACTCGTACCTCAACGCAACTGGTATTGCCCCCATAGCGAATATGGCGCAAGGTGGGACAGGCAATACTGCCCCGCACTCCCCAGAATTTGACTTGCATGGTCATGATCCCAAATCCTGTCTGACTGGCGGATACGCAACTTTCACGATGATACACCTCATTTGGAGGTGTTGAAACCGGTTTTGACCTTATGTGGGGAAAATATCTTGGCCTTGGTTTATAGCTTTACGGGGGCAGACAGATGGCGTTGTCCCCCAGGGGATTGGGTGGGAGGAGCAGTTGGAGAACGGGAATATCTGCCAGTGCTTCGTGCCAGGTAAAATGGGTATTGAATCCGGCGGTGATGGTAATCAACATAATCAGCAGGGCCAGATTCAGGGGGCGGAAGCGAGTATTTTGAAGGAAGGTGAAGCGATTGCCCAACAGTGAGCCACCCAGGGTGGCAGGCAGGGTGCCCAGACCAAAGAAAAACATACCCAGCCCCACCTGCACCGGATTACCCCAGGCCACGGTGGCATTCCAGAGGACCACGCTGTACACCACGCCGCAGGGAATCAACCCCCAGGCCAGGCCCATGAGAAAGGCGTGTTGTGGACTGGTAATGGGCAACAGGCCACCGGTCAGGGTTTGAATTTTATGCCACAGTGGCACCCCCAGACGATCCAGGAAGGCGAGTTTGCCCAGCAGGCGCAGAAGGA
>JADFXB010000285.1 GCA_015233935.1 Magnetococcales bacterium
TTGTCCAGGGGGTGTAACCCGCAGCCAGTTGCACCACCCGGCTGATTTGCCTGGCTCTTCCCTCCTGCCGTAAAGAAAGAATGGGAACCCAAGGATCCACTCCAGTGGCACCCCCCAATTTGGGGGCGAGACGGCGAAAGGGGATGACCAGAATGACAGCGCGGGAAACTCCCAACAAACACCAAACAGGCAGAAACCACACCTGGACAAAACGACCATAGCGGAAAAAACTGAAAATTTTGCGTAGAAGAATGGCCGGACTCATGGCACCTGATCCAGGGATTCTGCCACCGCATCCCAGGCCCGGTTGAGTTCCTCAGCGGTGATGCAATAGGGAGGCAACAAGTAGATCACCCCACCCAAGGGACGCATGAGCATGCCCCGTTGCAGGAAAAATTCCTTCATGCGCCGCACCACTCCGGAATCATAGCCGGTTTCTGCCTGGAAAAGTTCAAAGGCGGCGATGGAGCCCGTAATCCGTGGACGACATAAGCGGGGATGGGTCGAGAGTTCTGTCAGACGGCGGGTGTGAATGGCTTCAATGGCGGCAATGCGTTGCAGGGTGTTTTCCGTTTCAAACAGTTGCAGGGAGGCCACACCAGCGGCACAGCCAATGGGGTTGGCAGTAAAGGAGTGGCCGTGGGAGAAGGCTTTTTCAAAGGTTTCCCCCAGAAAAGCTTGATAAATTTCCTGGCGACAAACGGTGGCGGAGACCGGCAGAAAACCGGCGGTCAATCCCTTGGCCAGACAGATAATATCCGGGGTGACTTCCGCCTTTTGACAAGCGAACAGGGAACCGGTACGACCAAAGCCAGTCATCACCTCATCAAAAATCAACAGGATGCCCGCCTGTTTCAAACGCTGGGCCACCCCTTGCAAAAACTCCCGCCGACACATGCGCAAGCCAGCCGCCCCTTGCACAAGGGGTTCCACCAACAAGGCCATACACTCTCCAGCATGTTGATCTATATAATCATCCAACGCCTTGAGGGCAGCAGCTTCTTTCTCCTCCACCCGATCATCTCCCATCCAGGTGGCGGGAAAGGGAATGGTGTCCACCTGAAAGAGCAACGATTCATAGGCATCAAAAAAGCCGGAGGAACGCCCCATGGACATGGCCCCCACCGTATCCCCGTGGTAGCCCCCCTGACATACCACAATGCGGGTGCGTTGCTGCCCCTGGTTAAGCCAGTATTGGCAGGCCATTTTCAAGGCGGCTTCCACGGCGGTGGAACCGTTGTCGCTATAAAAAACCCGGCTTAAACCAGGTGGCAAGCGTTTGACCAGTTCACTGGCCAGACGCACGGCGGGTTCATGGGTAAATCCGGCAAAGATGACTTGTTCCAGTTGGCTGGCTTGTTGGGCGATGGCCTGGGCAATCACCGGATGGCCATGGCCATGGGTGGTCACCCACCAGGAGGAGATCAAGTCCAGATAGTCGCGACCATCCATACCGTGGAGAGTAGCCCCTTGGGCGTGGGATATGGGGACGGGGGATGGGGCGGTCATCTCCTGGGTATAGGGATGCCACACATGTTGGCGATCCAGTGCCACCACTTCCGCAGCCTTGCTCATAGTCGTTCCCACTCCCAAACGGTTGACGAAACCTTCATTATATCCAGTCGCAATCGGCAGGCAAAGGCGGGGAGTTTATGGGGTATCGTTCTTTTTTGCCCTGGGGTGGGCTGAATCATAAACCTTGACCAGATGTGTCAAGTCCAAATGGGTATATTTTTGGGTGATGGAGAGTGAGGCATGTCCCATCATTTCCTGAATGGCACGCAGATCGGCCCCTGCCTGCAGTAAATGGGTGGCAAAGGCATGGCGCAAGGCGTGGGGAGTAACCGATTCTGGCAAGTCCAGACTGAGGCGGATGTCTTTCACCAACCGCTGTATCTCCCTTGGATTGAGTCGAAGCCCTCGGCGTCCTAAAAAGAGAGGCCCAGACACTGGCAGGGATGGCCATGCTTCATTACGTAAGGTCAGATAGTGTTGAACTGCTTGCAGTGCCGGTTTTCCCACTGGGACAATTCTTTCTTTATCCCCTTTTCCTAAAACCCGCGCCTCACCGCTTGCAACATCTAAATCATAATCATTCAGGCCACAGAGTTCCCCTATCCGCATACCCGAACTGTAGAGTAATTCCAAAACGGCGTAATCCCGATAAAGAAGCCAAACCGGACGCTGGTAGAGGGTAATTTTCTTCCCCTCCACCAATTTACCGGTAAGCTCTTCATTGGGAGCACGTGGCAAGCGTTTTTCCGATTTAGGGGTGGCCACTTGGCGACCGGGATTTATTTGAAGATGCCCTTCCCGTTCCAGATAATTCAACCAGGCACGGACAGCAGCCATGCGCCTTTGCAAAGTGGCGCGGCTTTTTTGGGCACGGAATTCCTGCCCAAAAAATCCTTTCAGAATATCCGCCTTTAACTGAGCCAGATGATTTTGGGTAGGAGGTTCTCCCAAACAACTCTGCCAATAGCGAGCAAAAAAGCGTAAATCCCGCTCATAGGCCAAAACAGTATTTTCCGACAAACGACGCACCACCCGCATATCGGCGATAAACTCCGCCAACCAGGGCAGTTGAGGGGTCAAGGACGGTGCAGAATTTTTTGCAGGCATAGGGCCAGGATATCCGCCAAATCTTGCAGCAGGTCGGTGGAATGGCTGGGGAGAAAACGGGTGGGCTTTTCCGCTCCCAGGTTGAGACTGCCCACCGGCTGGGTAAATCCGGTCAAACCCGAACGCCCCATGGGAAGCAAAATTTCCGAACGAATTTGTTCGCAATGGTCGCCAAAAAAATCCTGCCGATTGAACCCCTCCTGACCGATGCGAATCACCGGTTTGTTTTTGGATCCAAAGGTGGCCTTAAACGTCTTCTCCTCCACCAGGGTGAGGGAGGGGTGATTCAAAGCGGTGGCACGTTTGCCAATACGGGCAACCACCAGGGAGACGGTCACCCGCTTCAACTGAAAGGCCACTTCCAAATCACGAATGATCCCTTGCAACAAGCTATCCAAATCGTTGGCCGCCACCATGTGAATCATGGTGGTGTGAAAGGCTCGATGGATCTCTTCATTGTGTCTGGCACGATCCATCATGGCCTGAATCTGGTTTTGCAAATATTTACGCTCCTTGCGTAAATACGCCAACTCCCCCAAATCCATGGGAATCACTTGGCCCCGCTCACTTCCCTGCAACAAGACTTCCGGATGTTGCACGAAAAAATTGGGATTTTTTTCCAACCAGCGACGAACTTGATCCTTGGTCATGACAGTCGATTCATCAAACAGTTTGGGTGAAAGATTATTACAACAACCAGGCCATCAACACCACCAACACCACCACCAACTCCAACGGGATGGCCCACAAGGCCCAATGCAGTACCCGTCGTTGACTAGGGGTCAAGGTCAACCATTTGTGACGATACCAGCGAAAGAGTGGAATAAATCCCCATT
>JADFXB010000286.1 GCA_015233935.1 Magnetococcales bacterium
GGTGGCAAGACCGTCTTTGTGGATTATCACCGTCCCAGTTGGATCAATCCTTTCCGCTATATCATGTTTCCCATATTGGGCCTGTTGGAACCCTTTGCCATGGATATGTGGCATCATGAGATCACCGATTGGTTGGATCCCAACGTTCCTGTGGGACGTGTGGAGAAGGAAACCTATTTTGGTGGCTTGTATCAAAAGGTAGTTTTTTACCATTGAGAGGACCTCCATGATCATGACCTCCCCCCTCAAGGTATGTGTCCATATTGGACCCCAATTGGCCAGTTATGGTTTTGGACATGGGCACCCCTTCAGTCCCCAGCGCATGGATTATTTTTGGAATGAAGCCAAGCGGCAGGGGTTGGATGCCAAACTCCATATTCTCCCCCCGGTGATGGCCAGTCGGGAGGAGTTGGAACGCTTTCACAGCTCCCGTTATGTGGACCAGGTGATTCGCCAGTCCAAGACGGGGGATGGTTATCTGGATTATGGCGACACCCCTGCCTATGAAGGGGTTTTTGAATCGGCAGGTCATGTGGTGGGGTCGGTATTGGATGCGGTGCACCATATTATGGCGGGAAGGTATCGGCGTGGTTTTATTCCCATTGCTGGCCTTCACCATGCCCGTCATGATCGGGCGGGGGGATTTTGTGTTTTCAATGATTGTGGCGTGGCCATTGCGACACTCAAGGAGCAGTATCATTTGACCCGTGTGGCTTATGTGGATATTGATGCCCACCATGGGGATGGGGTGTTTTATGGCTTTGAAGAAGACCCCTATGTCTATTTTGCCGACACCCATGAGGATGGACATTATCTTTACCCAGGGACCGGTCATGCCCATGAGCAGGGCAAGGGGGAGGGTAAGGGGAAAAAGTTGAATATTCCTTTGCCACCCCATGCGGATGATACCCTGTTTTACAAAGAGTGGCAGCGGGTTGAAGCCTTTTTGTTGGAGGCACGTCCTGAGTTTATTCTTTTGCAATGTGGGGCGGATTCCATTGAGAACGATCCCATAACCCACCTTCAATTGTCGGCCCAAGCCCATGGCAGGGCGGCGGCTTCTCTGTGTCGCATTGCTGAGAGTTTGGGGCATGGGCGGGTATTGGCGGTTGGCGGTGGCGGTTATAACCCCCGCAACATCGCCCAGGGATGGTGCCAAGTGGTTTCCGCCCTGCTGGAAACCCCTATCGCCGAATAAAAAACCAATGCAGGGGTCCAGGGGATCGGCACGATCCCCTGGTAGGAGTTTGAGGACGAAGTCCTCAAGGTTTTCTCCTAAAAAGGCCGCCCCGCTGACCAGCTTTTTTCGGCTGCCTTTGCCGAAAAAAGCCAAGCGGCCAGCTTTTCAATCCCTGTTGTGATGACTCGCGGTTTTGCGAGTCACCACAACAGGGATGTCCAACGCAAAAAAGTAACTGGCAAGCAGACATAAACATGGATGACAAAACCCCTTATCTCACCCCCGGCATGGTAGCCCTGGTAGGGGCTGGTCCCGGTGATCCTGACCTTCTCACTCTGGGAGCGGTCAAGGCCATGCAATCCGCCGATGTGGTGGTACATGATGCCCTGGTTTCCGACGAGGTGATGGCCATGCTGCCGGAAGGATGTCAACAGATATCAGCCGGCAAGCGAGGTGGTCACCCCTCCGCCAGTCAAAAAGATATCTGTGATACCCTGGTGCAATTGGCCAAAGAGGGTAAACGGGTGGTGCGACTCAAGGGAGGGGATCCCTTTGTCTTCGGGCGCGGTGGTGAAGAAGCTGCCCGTCTGGCTCAAGAAGGCATCCCTTTTCGCATTGTCCCCGGTCTTACCTCTGGAATTGCCGGGCCTGCCTATGCGGGTATTCCCGTCACCCACAGAGCGGTAAATCCTTCGGTGATTCTGGTCACCGGTCATGAGTCCGCCGATCTAGTCTCCTCCCGCATCGATTGGCAGGGCATGGGACGGGCTTCCCCGGTGATTGTCCTCTACATGGCCATCAAAAATTTGCATATTGTCACCGAGCAGTTGCAGAAGGCGGGTTGTCCAGCAGATATGCCGGTGGCCGTCATCCGTTGGGCCACCACCAGCAAACAGCAAACCCTGATTACCAATCTGGAACGCGCCCTGGAAGATGTGGCCCACTTTCGCATTGAACCACCCGCCATCGTGGTGATTGGTGAGGTGGTGCGCATGCGGCAGGAGTTGGCCTGGTTTCCCGATGAAACCCTTACCTCCCTCCCATCCCCATGATCACCCTGGCAGAACTGGCCATTCAGCTTGGCTTGCCTGTCCAACCTGAATGGTCAACCCTGGCCATCACCGCCGTTGCCTGTCGTCCCCAGGATGCCACACCGGGTTGCCTCTATTGTGTGGTGGATGAATATTTGGACTATGGCCAGTGGATTCAAGGGCAACAATGGCTTGAAAATTTGCCTGCCGGTCTGGCTGCGGCCATTCTTACAGCGACCCCCCTCCCCTCTCGTAGCGAACCCGTGCTATTGGTGGAAGATGCCCGCAAGGCCATGGCCCTGGCAGCCCGCACCATCCATGGTCAGCCGGATACCTCCTTGCAGGTGATTGGCATCACCGGGACCAAGGGAAAAACCACCACCAGTCAATTGATCAGCCAGTGGCTCACCCTGGTCCAACGTCCCTGCGCCGCCATGGGCACCCTGGGATTGCTGCTGCCCGATGGTCAACACCTGGATACCGTCTACACCACCCCCTTATCCGCCGATCTGTTCCGCTGGTTAAACCATATCCAAAAGGAAGGGTGCCAGGGGGTGGCCATGGAAATTTCCTCCCATGCCATCAAGCTGGACCGCTCCTACGGCCTGCATTTGTCGGTGGCAGTGTTTACCAATCTGACCCGCGATCACCTGGATTTTCACAAAACCTGGCAAGATTATCGGGATACCAAATTTTCCCTGTTCGCCAACCTGCCCGCCCCCATTCCAGCGGTGGTCAATGTGGATGATCCGGTGGGCAACCAGATTCATGCCCTCGCCCCCCACCGTTTTCTGGGCTATGGCTGCCAACCGGAGGCCGCTTTGCGTGCCAGTGCTATCCAACAACGGGATCACGGCATGACCTTTCAGCTTCATTGGCAGGGCAGACAGGAAACCATTCACGTTCCCTTGCTGGGACGCTTCAATGTGGACAATGTGTTGGCCGCCCTGGGTGTCTGTCTCACCCTGGGGGTTTCCCTGGATGAATTATTGGCAACCGCTGGTTCATTGCGGGGCGTACCAGGACGCATGGAATTGGTCCCGCTGCCGGAAGGACGCATCGGCGTGGTTGACTTTGCCCACACCCCCGATTCCCTGGAAAAAATTTTATTAGCCTTGCGAGACATTGCCCCCCATCGACGCATTTGGACCGTGTTTGGCTGTGGCGGAGACCGGGATCGGGGCAAACGTCCCCTCATGGGTGAAGTGGCTTGCCGTCTCTCCCATTATACGGTGGTCACCTCCGA
>JADFXB010000287.1 GCA_015233935.1 Magnetococcales bacterium
ATAACCGAGTGCCCGTGAAGAGATTTTGATAACCCTCCTCATACATTTGCCGACTCACATAACGTTCAATGATTGCCTGGATCTCTTGATCGGTGGGCCAAATCTCGGCAAGTGTTACCTCCACACCATCATCCCCCACCCCCAAAGGCTCCCGTCCAAGATCAACATCCATGCGACCCGCCAAGGCATAGGCCACCACCAGAGGAGGCGATGCCAAATAACTTTGGGTCACTTGGGGATGAATGCGCCCCTCAAAGTTGCGATTGCCCGAAAGCACGGCACACACATGCAGATGGTTGCCCTGAATCGCCTGACTGACGGCAGGATGCAATGGCCCGGAATTGCCAATACAGGTTGTGCAACCAAAGGCCACCAGATGGAAGCCCAAGGCATTCAGATCGGCGATTAATCCAGCCTTCTGCAAATAGTCCATCACCACCTGGGAGCCGGGAGCAAAACTGGTCTTCACATAGGACGGCACCTGCAACCCCATCTTCCGCGCCTTTCTGGCCAACAGACCTGCCGCCACCAGGACTTCAGGATTGGAAGTATTGGTGCAACTGGTAATGGCGGCAATGACCACACTACCATCCCGCAAGGCAACACGGTTGGAGCCAGGGGGCATAACCACATCCACCTGCTGGCTTGCTCCCTCTGCCCCACGAATGCTTCGGGCCTGGTTAAAGGTGTTTGGCAGGGCGGACAGGGAGAGACGATCCTGGGGACGCCCCGGTCCTGCCAGACAGGGTTGGACGCTACCCAAGTCAAATTCCAGATAGTCATCAAAGCGAAGATTGGACTCCTGTGCCGGATCATGGAACAATCCCTGCTCCCTGGCATACGCCTCCACCAGTTGAATCCTGGCCTCAGTCCGGTTGGTACGGCGCAGATAGCGCAAGGTTTCTTCATCTATGGGAAAGTAAGAACATGTGGCACCAAATTCAGGGGACATGTTGGCAATGGTGGCCCTACTGGCCAAAGACAGGTGACCCAGACCAGAACCCAAAAACTCCACAATGTGGCCCACTACCCCCCGCTGCCGCAATTTTTGGGTCAAGGTAAGCACCAGGTCGGTGGCGGTCACCCCCTCCCTCAGTCGCCCGCTCAAACGCACCCCAGTGACCGGCGGAATCTGTATATAAAGGGCCTCCCCCAACATGGCAATTTCCGCCTCAATGCCCCCTACCCCCCAACCCAACACCCCCAAGCCGTTGACCATGGGGGTATGGGAATCGGCACCCACCAAGGTATCTGGAAAGGCTTCCATAACGCCAGATACCGTTTCGGAATAGATCACCTGGGCCAAATATTCCAGGTTGATCTGATGAACAATCCCCTTATCCGGCGGGGCCACACGCAAATTGGCAAAGGATTCCTGCCCCCAGCGAAGAAAGGTATAGCGTTCCCGATTACGAAACATTTCCTTTTCAGCGTTGATATCGAAAGCCTGGTCCGTCCCATAAGCATCCACCTGCACCGAATGGTCGATGACCAGATCCACCGGACGCAAGGGATTGACCCATTGCGGCTTACCTCCCAACGCTACCATGGCCTCCCGCATATGGGCCAGATCCACAAGGCAGGGAACCCCAGTAAAATCCTGTAGCAATACCCGTGTTGGATGGAAGGCAATATCCTTTTTGCCAGCAGAGCCTCCTAGAGCCAAGGCTGCAATATCTGCCCGACAGACCACTTCACCATCTTCATGACGCAATAAATTTTCCAATAAAATGCGATGGCTAAAGGGCAGTCGTTGCCAGTCAAACGTTAGTGCCGTAAGCCGATGGATGCGGAATAGCTCTTTTCCCACCCTTAGCGACGATTCGGTGTGAAACGAATTTTTCAAAGGAGTCTCCCAGTAAATTGGCGTACCTAGTAAAAACGTTTCAAACTTTTATTGAAACATCACGTCTCATACTACCGCATATTCCCAACTCATGGCTATTGAAAAACAATAATTCAAACACATTTGAAAGCAAAGTGATGGCTCAATAATTTTTCCATCCACATGAATAAATTTTTCAATATTGTTCTAACTACCTAGTAATGCATTATTTCTTAACACCAACAACTCAAACAAAATTATAATCTATACCAACGATACACTGACATAACCGTTTTCTATACTATTGGCCCATGGATTGCTTATCAGTAGGGCATCAACTTTCTTAATTATTCATTCAGACAGAAATTATTCATTCAGAAAACCACCTGAACAACCTAAATTGATTATGTTTTTATTCGCGTTTCATCCCTTATCAACCCTTGGAGAAAACCATGTCCAAATCGCAATCGCATAAAAACGACAAGAAAAACAACAAACAAAGCCAATCCCACCTGAAGGGGAAAGCTGCCCATAAAATCCCGGTCAGTGAAAAAATCAGTGACTCGGACGCCGTCAAAGAGGTGGGCGTTGTCCCTGGCAACCTGGCCATGAAGGAAACCAAAGGGGCCAAAGCACCACTTCCCTTAGGGTAAGAAAGCCCGTTTTGTTGTGAATGAAAGATTACCCCGTGGGGGCGGGGTAATCCCTGAACCACCCTAATATTGTTACAGTTTAAACAAGATGCCAACATCGTTTTGTTGCCCAGGAGAACATCATGTCACGCATCGTCGTAATCCATAATAATCCATCCATTTTGGCTTTGATCAGTCAAATTTTGCAAAATCTTGGCCATCAGGTGGTCACCGCCAACAATGAACAGGAGGGAAAGTTCCTGTGCATGCTCTGGCACCCGGTTGACGGGGTGGTGAGAGACTTTTCCCTGACAGAGAAAAAATATGAATTTTATAATGCAAATGAAAGCATTCCCCTGGCAGAGGGTGAACCGCTTTTCAACGCAACATCCCTGTTCAACCACCAATCCCGCAAGAGGGAATTGGAATTCATTACCCAAAACCCTGTCTGGAAAGTTGCATGAACACCACCTGCAAGCCGCCTTTGAAAAATCATGCCCGATTTCACCCCTTTCGGCTGACCGTCGTTGCCGCGCCCTGGTGTAATCACCCCCCCATTGGAGTACCCACCTCCCTTTCAAGCCATGAGAGCAAGGATGAACATAAACTCCTTCCCTTCAAACTTGAAACCTCTGACCAGGCATTCCCTCCCAACTCGCCCACTCTCTTTTCCCATGAAACCCCTGCTGATTTCGATCCGGTGGGATACCTGACCTTAAGCCATGCCGGCGTGATTATTGAGGCCAATACCACCGCAGCAAAAATTCTTGGCAATAAACGCAACAAGTTGCTGAAACGCCCTTTTGTCCACTTGGTCGCTGTATCAGACCATGAACTATGGCATAGTTTTATACTGGCAGCCCGAAGAGAAGGGGCGATAAGCTGTGACTTGACCATCCATGGCAAAAAAACCACCGACAAGAGCACCGTCTGCCACGTCCAATGCATACGAAGAAGGGTGGGCCGCCAGGATCGCTT
>JADFXB010000288.1 GCA_015233935.1 Magnetococcales bacterium
GTTCGATACCCAGATCAGAAATTCTTTGAAATTTTTGTGTGGTTATTTTGAGAATTTCTGACTGCCATACGGTTGACAATCGATACCAAAATCAAAATGCACGCTTGGAATTTCAATGGGTTGCATTTTTCTCTGTCCGCATGCATTGATGAGTTTTTGAAAACGCTTTAAGATCGGAAAAACTCTGCTCCCTGCGCCTCCACCGTGCGAACCACCAATGCGCGATCTAAAAACTCATTGCGTTGCTCACATGAGGTTTCAGCAACCAACAGACATCCATGGCATGCAGCTCCGTTAAGCGGTTGCGGGTCGTTCGCATGGGGGGTATGACAGGAACAAATGGGGTCATTGGAACAGAGAAAGGCATATTCAATGGCTCGCTGGAGATGCCTGGCGATATCACGACCAGCAAGCACCAATCCACCCAATGTTCCTTCAGCATCTGGCGTTCCAGTATAAATCAGAATTCCATAACGGCCATCCATGGCGTAGACCCTTTCCCGCAATGAGGAAGCGGGATATCCACACTCCAAGGTGACGGCATTCATGAGCAGATGAGACAGTGAATGCAAAAGGATGTACGGAAGACCAGGGAATTGGCGATTGGATTGGGGATGGTCATTGTGCCAAAGCTCAAACCCTGCCTGCAACTGGATACCCCGTTGGATAACCTGGGACTGTTGCAACCATGCCGCTACTGTCTCTGCCTTGAATTGAATGAATATTCCTTCCCCACGGTTTTCCATGGCGGGCAACCAGTTGGCATCCAGGGCCAATGGAGCAGCGAGGACATCCAGATCCAGTTCTCCGGAAATATCCGGCCCTGCCGATTCAAATCGCGTAAAACCAACTTGAGCTACCACTTCCCGCAAACGGTGAACCAACAAGACACGTTCCACACCATGAGTCAGTTCCGATTGCCATAATTCTGACGGCAAGGCGCGGGCGAAAAAATCGCCTTCAGGCCGATCAAAGGCGCGATCATGGGTGGTGACACTGGATAGGACATCGAACTCCACATCCTTGACACTGCGTTCGGTACCGGCTTCACCGATGCGAACCCGTTCTATAGCCTGAAGGATGGCAATATCTTCAATCCCCTGAAGCTTGGCCGCAGGTGTTGGTTTACGGCGCACTTTGTGCAGATCATCCTCTGTCTGGACATCAACCAAAAAGTCATCCCACAAGGAACGCACCACATCATCCACGGGAGATGTCATGTCAGGAATGGAGATGACCGACATCACTTGGGGAAAATAGGCATTGGAGGCACTGCGGATCAACAGCCGATTCGACTCGGTACAACCCTCCCAACTATTGGAACCGAGCCATGGGCGTGAACCATCGCAATGCCCCAGAGCGTGGAACTCTGGTGTGGCCGCCTTGCTCAAGGCCCTTTCCTGTCCGCAATCGCAGACGATAAACTGTTCATCCAGGTTTCCACCAATGCCTCGATCTTCAAACCACAACTCACGACGACAATCTGTGCGACCTTCGTGAACGAAAGATGGCCAGTCGATGTCGCCGATATGCCCCTTGCGACAGGCACGGACAAAACGAATAGGAACAACCTCCTTGTTTTTCTTGTCGCCGGAATCCCGATACTTTAAATCCGGCAAAAGGGCGTTCTGATGGACCAGGCGGCGACGCACCCCCCGTGCAACAGGTACAGGGTTTTGGACCAGGAACCATTGAGGAAAACGCCACACATCCACCCCCTGCTTTTGGTTTCCTGGAGCAAAATCGAGACAGGGTGGTGGGGCTTGCAGGACCAATTGTGAAATACCCAGGTGCCGCGCCAGTTTGGCAGTCAGGCGGGACTCGAGTATGATCGGCAGGCGAGAACGGTCATAACGCCAATAGTCCAAGCTGGCAATCATCACCGCAGCTTCCGGCAGGTCTACCATGGCTCCCGGCCCGAAGGTGGTGATCAATTGGCTTGTGCGCAGCATATTGGTGGTCATGGCCGTATCCATTGACTGTTCAGATTTTTGATGGTCAATTCCACGCTCGGTTCCACATCTCGCATAGATCTGTTGACCCGAAACCGCTGACGGTCGGAAGAAAGGTTGGCAAGTTCTGCATCCAGAAAGTCCAACAGCAAACGTTGCGGTCCTTGAGTCTCCCAACGCTGGTATTGAAATGGCGTGGCGGTGTTTTGCATCTCCGTGGCGATGCGCTCCCATGCGTCCAGCAGGTCAGAGCCAGTTCGTATCACTTGATCTTTTAATTCCTGGGCGTCGAACAAATCCTTGCATGCCGCGTTATGGAAGGCGCGTTCTCCGAACAACCGCACGACTTCATTCAGGGCGGCGCGATGGCTGACAACTTGTCCAGCTCCCAGGGGAGGCACCATTTCTGTAAGCCAATGACGACAGAGAGCCACCAGAGCCCCTGGCAAAGCACGATCCAATGCCCTGGGGGAGAATGGCGTGACGCTGGTCGCCTCCACCGCACGATAGAATCCGGCGTGATAAATGCCGAACCGTTCGTAATGGGAGCGATCCCGTGCCTTGTGCAAGTTGAGCACGGTGATGACCAGGCCGGGACGACCAGGGTCGCGACCGACCCGACTGGTGGATTGGATGTACTCCGCGCTGGTTTTAGGCTGACCCAATATCATCATCAGGCCCAAACGGGTGATATCCAATCCCACAGAAATCATGTTGGTGGCGAAGGCGACATCCACCCGATCTTTATCGGTAAAGTTTAGCGACAGTCGCCGTTTGGCTTCGGAAACACCGGCGGTGGTGATGCGGGATGTCAGTTCTAAAACGTCGTAAAGAATTTTTCTAGACGTGAAACAGTCATCGGCTGGCTCCAAACGGCGTCGCTTTTCGTAGTGTTCCAACCGGGTTCGCACCTCATCTTCGATGATGCGACGAGAACCACCCAATTCCCGCAAACTGTTGAAGTAGCCCAACAGGGTCATATAGGGATCCACCGGATTGTTTGCGGATTTACTCCCTCCTTCCCGGTGCCATTGGGTTTGCCCAGCAGAAAGAATGGCCAGGGCGCACCGCAGCAATATAACCTTGAGGCTTCTCCCCTGGGCGGCCACCCCGACGTAGCGACGGGCTGGTGTCTGCTCGGCCTGTTCGGTAACAGCGAAGAAAGAATCCCGAATATTTGGTCCTGGCGGTGGAAAAACCGCCACCTGAGGACGGGCAAAGAGGGCGCGAATTTGCCTGTCGGCACGGCGAACCGTTGCAGTGCTGGCAATTACCTTGGGACGCACCACCCGCTCTGCAATCTGCCACGAAGCCAGGGCATCAATGACTGTTTCGTAGAGACCGGCAATGGTTCCCAGAGGACCGGAGATGAGGTGCAGTTCGTCCTGGATGATCAAATCGGGTGGTGGCAACCGACCACCCAAAGGGCGGCCAGACGCCACTTCCATGGGTCCGTAGAAT
>JADFXB010000289.1 GCA_015233935.1 Magnetococcales bacterium
AAAAAGCATGACACGATTCCCCTTTACGCCGTGCTGGACGATATCTGTGCCTCTGGCGGTTATTATGTGGCTGCGGCTGCCAAAGAAATCTATGCGGACAAAGCCACCCTGGTGGGGTCCATCGGGGTAATCATGCGGGGATTTGGCATGGAGGAGACCATGCGCAAGATTGGCATGGAAAGCCGATTGTTGACAGCGGGTGAGAACAAGGCGTTTCTTGATCCCTTTGAACCTGTCAAGGAAAAAGAAAAACTGCATGCTAAATCTATTTTGAACGAAATCCATGCCCAGTTTGTCCAATCCGTGAAAACTGGAAGGGGCGAACGCCTGAAAGGGAGTGATGAAGCCTTGTTTAACGGTCTGATCTGGACTGGTGAGGAGGCGCTTCGTCTTGGTCTGGTGGACGGGTTGGGGAGTGTGGAATGGGTAGCGCGTGAGGTGGTGAAGGTGGAAGATGTGGTGGACTTTACCATCAAACCGGAATGGTGGGAAACGTTGTCCAAGGGGATGACCAGCACGGTGTTTGGCTGGCTACGAGGACAGATAAGACAACCGGGATGGTTTTAAATTTTTTGCGTTTGGCATTTGCTCTTTTTAGATACGCAAACAACGCGTAACTAAAAAGAGCAAATTGAAAAGCTGGCCGCTGGCATTTTTCGGCAAAGGCAGCCGAAAAATGCTTGTCAGCTAGAGCGGCCTTTTTAGGAGAAAATATTTGAGGACGCTGTCCTCAAACTCCTGCCAGGGGACCATGATGGTCCCCTGGACCCCTGCAATGGTTTTGGTTTAGTTTTTGGGGAGATGGGATTCTATGAATACTTCGGCTCCTTTGCCCGCCCGCCAAATGGTGGAAGGCGTTAAACATGTTATCGCCGTCTCCAGTGCCAAAGGCGGCGTGGGTAAATCCACCCTGGCCGTCAACCTGGCCTTCGCCTTCCAACGCCTCGGCTTCAAAGTAGGCTTACTGGACGCCGATATCTACGGCCCCAGCATCCCCACCATGCTGGGCGTCAACCAGGAACCCCACCCCGATGTCATGGGCCGCATACGCGCCGTCATGGCCCACAATATTCCCCTGATGTCCATCGGCTTCATGGTCAACCCCAGCCAAGCCCTGGCCTGGCGCGGACCCGTCCTCTTCCAAGTCCTGCAACAGTTTTTTCATGAAGTCAAATGGGCACCCTACGGCGAATTTCTGGACTTCCTGGTCATCGACCTGCCCCCAGGAACCGGCGACGTGCAACTCTCCATGGCCCAACAGATACACGTCTCAGGCGCGGTTATCGTCACCACCCCCCAAGATGTGGCCCTCTCCGACGTGCGACGGGGCGTCAGCCTCTTCCAAACCGCCAACGTCCCCATTATCGGCGTGGTGGAAAATATGAGCTTCTTCAAATGCCCCCACTGCGGCGAATGCACCGATATTTTCGATAGCGGCGGTGCTCAACGCATCGCCACCGAATTCAACGTCCCCCTCCTGGGTAAAATTCCCCTCGCCCCCGCCATCCGCGCCTGCGGCGATAAAGGTTTGCCCTTGGTGCTGGCCGAACCCGATTCAGAACACACCTTACGCTACGTGGAAGTGGCCACCCGCATCAAAGATGCCCTGGGAGTAACCCCCGGCATCAGCCGTCGTCGCTAAGAGGCTTTTTCTCTGGAATAAGAGGAACAACCGCAATGGGAACAGGCGGGTGGGAGCCCGGCAAGGAGGGATACCGCCCCTGCTTCTCACAAGGATTTTTGCACAACGCACAATGGTGCTGACAATACTGGCTGTGATCCCGCTGCTGCACATGAATCGTGCGTTTCAGGTTGATCATGGTCAAATTATCTCCTGAAAAATGGCCATTGTCTGGAGTGCAGGATAACCAGGAACCACCACCGGTAGCAAGCCCATGACACTTTTTTCCATGCCACGCCTGATGGTGGCCGCACCCCGCAAAAGCTCCGGGAAAACCATGGTCTCCATCGGCCTGGGAGCCGCCCTCCATCAACGGGGGCTGCAAGTGCAACCCTTTAAAAAAGGGCCAGACTTTATCGATCCCATGTGGCTCTCCGCCGCCTGCGGTCGTCGCTGCCGCAACCTGGACTTTTATATGATGGGCGAAGGAGGTATCGAAGCCCAATTTTTCCGCCACGGCATCGGCATGGACCTGAACCTGGTTGAAGGTAACATGGGCCTCTACGACGGTCTCAACTCCGATGGCAGCGACTCCGGGGCCGCCCTCGCCCAATTGCTCCACCTGCCCGTCATTTTGGTGGTCAACTGCCACGGCATCGCCCGCTCCGCCGCCCCCCTGGTCTGGGGCCACCTCAATTTTCCCGGCCATATTATTCAACTGGCCGGTATCGTCTTGAATAATATCTCCTCCCCCCGCCAGGAGAAAAAAATCCGGGAATCCCTGGAACAATGCTGCCCGCAGGCCCAAGTAGTGGGGGTCTTACCCCGAGGCGACGAACTCTCCGTCCACGAACGCCACCTCGGCCTGATCCCACCTTCCGAAGCCCACCAGGTGGAAGAAGCCGTGCAAACCATCGGCCATTGGGTGGGAAGCTTCCTGGATCTGGACAACATTTTGCAGTTGGCAGCCAAAGCCTGCAATCTTGCACCGCCAACAGGGAATTTTTCGTTGTCGGAGGAGGGAAAAGAGGATATTATTCTGCCGTTTCCCAAACACATGGCAGAACCTGCCAGCACGGTGACCATCCCCAAACAGGATACCCCGGTGCAGGATACCGCACAGGTGGTGGGACGAGTTGGCAAACCACTTCCCGGCGCACGCGCCTCTCTGAAAGTGGCCATCGCCTCCGACCAGGCCTTCCATTTTTACTACCCGGAAAATATGGAAGCCCTGCAAGAACGCGGCATCCAATTCATCCCCTGCAACCTGCTGGAAGATCACCACTTGCCAGAAGTGGACGGCCTTTTCATCGGCGGCGGCTTTCCAGAAGTCTTTCTGGAAAAACTTTCCGCCAATAAATCCATGCTGGATTGGGTGCGCCAAACAGCCCTGGAAGGACTACCCATCTATGCCGAATGCGGTGGACTGATGTACTTGTCCCAGTCTATCCACTGGAACCAACATCAAGCCACCATGGCAAACGTCCTCCCCCTGGCAGTGGAAATGCAAAAACGTCCCGTGGGCTACGGCTACATGGAAATCGCCTCAACCGGCCATCTATCCTGGCCCCATACTCAACAAAAGGTGCGCTGCCACGAATTTCACTATTCCTCCGCCATCCTGCCCGATCACGAACTGACCTACGCCTACAAAGTCATTCGCGGCCACGGCATCACCGGCAAATTGGACGGAATCATTCACCATAACGTGCTGGCCTCCTACGCCCATATCCACGCCCTGGGCGCACCCGGCTGGGCCGATTTTCTGGTGAGTTTCTGGCATCGGGGTAA
>JADFXB010000028.1 GCA_015233935.1 Magnetococcales bacterium
CAACTATTGGCAGACCGAAACCGGATGGCCCATCCTCACCAACTTTGCGGGATTGGGTTTGATGGATCTGAAATTTGGTTCTCCCACCATGCCCGCCTTCGGTTATGATACCATTTTGGTGGATGAGCACAGTGGACAAGAGGTGGGGGCCAATACCAAGGGTTCCCTGATGATCAAGCCACCTTTGCCGCCGGGTTGCATGACCACTGTTTGGGGGGATGATCAACGGTTTGTGCAGACCTATTTCTCCCGTTTCAAAGAGTTGCTCTATGCCACCTTCGACTATGCCATCCGGGATGATGACGGCTATTATTTCATCATGGGCCGTGATGACGATGTGATCAATGTGGCAGGCCATCGTCTGGGAACCCGTGAGGTGGAAGAGGCTTTATGTACACATCCCAGTGTGGCGGAAGCGGCGGCGGTGGGAATCAAGGATGAACTCAAGGGGCAGGAGATTGAAGCCTTTGTGGTCCTCATGAGCAATGTGGTTCCGCCCAGTGAAGAGGAGTTGAAAGGGGTGGTGGCCCGCCAGATTGGTGGTATTGCCAAACCCAAATTTTTGCATGTGGTGACCGCCCTGCCCAAGACCCGTTCCGGCAAGGTGATTCGTCGTGCCATCCTGGCCATCGCGGAAGGGCGGGATCCTGGCGATTTGCCCACCTTGGAAGACAGCAAGACGTTGGATATCATCCGTGAGGCTGTTACCCAGCGTTAACACTCTTTTCCAACCCGCCGGGGTAATCCGGCGGGTTGGTTTGGTGATAAATATAACTAGAATAATATTTAAAATGAGAGCGATTTTTATTCCTATTAAGTCGTTTTGAGGTGGCAAATCATGGAATATTGGATTACGTTATCAGACAAAATTAAAATTATGTTTAAAAAGAGGGGGCGAATCCAGGTATTGGACGTTCAGAAATTGCATCAATGGGCTGTTTGATTATAATCAAGGGTTACTTCATACCCATAATCTGGTAACAACACTTTCTCGGGAAGAATGCCATGAAGGTACGTCATTTGTTGATGGGACTGGTGGGAATACTCACGGCTGCGGTGGGGTATGGTGAAACATTGGAAGTGGCAGGTTCCACCACCGTGGAAAAGAGTATTCTGGAGCCGGTGGCCAAACAGTTGCAGGAAGCGACGGGGGTTGCCATCTCTGTACGGGGTGTCAACACTGGGCGCGGGTTTGAAGAGTTGAAAGAGGGCAAGATCAAGGCCTCCATCGCCTCTGCCCCCTTGAGCAGTATTCTGGCCAAGGCAGGATTGCCCAACGATGGCACCTATCAGGAACATGTGCTGCGGGTGGATGTGATTGCCCCTATTGTGCACAAGGAAAATCCGGTCAATGAATTGACCTGGGAGCAGCTTTCTGATCTCAATACCGGTAAGGTCACCAACTGGAAGGATGTGGGTGGGGCGGATCAGGCAGTGGTGGTGGTCACCTCCCAGTCCACGGCGGCGACCCGGATGATGTTTCAGGAAATGGTGATGAAAAAGGCCGATTATGCCTCTGGTATTCGTGAGGTGAAATCCACCCGTGAAGAGGTGGATTTGGTGAGTAAATTCAAGGGGGGCATCGGTGCTGTATCGGTGAGTTTTCTCAGTCTCAACCCGGACAAGGTGAAGGTGGTCAAGAGCAAGGAGATCAACCGTCCGTTGAGTTTCATCACCAAGGGAGCACCCGATCCGGTGGTGCAGAAGGTGTTGGATTATCTGAAAACCGATGCCGCACAAAAAATGTTTCGTTGAACGGTTGAGTCGTTCCTGTCCCAGGGAAGGGTGGAGTCATGAAGCTGATTGTCAAAACATTGTGGATACCGTCTGCCATACTGGTGGTGATCTTTTTGGGTTTGAGCTTGATCATCAGTTCCATCTTGACGGGTAATGCCCAAAAGGGGCAGGAGAGTGAACTGCAAGCCTTGGTTGCCAGTGAAAGTCGCCGCATCATGACCGGCCTTTCCCTGGTCACCGCCACCCAGCAACCGGGGGATGCCATGCTGGGGTTGGAAGGTAAGGATGACACCCTGGCCAAGGATGTGGTCACCCTGGTGGCCAACCTGGGATTGGATGGGGTGGTCTTTACCGATCTCAAGGGTAAAACCCTTTATTCCACAGTGAAAGATCCACCCGCCAACCTGGATAAGGTGGTTAGCGGCCTGGATGGCAAAAAAATGGAAAAACGCCTGTTGGTATTGGATAACTACCTGGTAGCGTTGGGTTCCATCAAGGATGTGGACACCATTAAGGGGTATCTGGTTTTCCTGGTAACCATTCCGCCCTCCCTGCAAGCGGTGGTGGAACATACCATGCAGGGGATGGACAAGGGACAACAGGGGATCAAACAGCCGTCCATCCGTGAAGAGATCGAGGCCATTCGGGATGAGATCGTCACCGTCTCTGACGCTTTTCTCAAACAGGTTTTGACCACCTTCTCTATCCTGCTGGTTGCGGGTTTGGCGTTGGTCATGGTGGTTTTACTGGTGATTGCTCGGGGTATTTTGGGGCCGGTCAATTTGGTAAAGGGAAATGTGGAGGTCATGTCGTCGGGGGACTTGACCCAACGAATTGCCATCCCGGCCAAAAAGGATGAAATTTTTGAAATGGCGGAAGGGGTCAATCGCATGGCAGACGGGTTGAGTAATATTGCCCGCATGCTGCATTTGCAAGCTGCAACCTTGGGATCGGCATCCGAGGGATTTATTCCCTTTTTTGAGGGTTTGAAACAACAGGCGGCCATGTTGCAGAAAAGTGCCAGGGAGGCCATGAACTCCAACGACCACATCGATGGTGAAACCTACCAGTTGCGGGCCAATGTGGACAAGGTGGCACAAACCATTGAAGGATTCATCCGCAAGGTTCACCAATTGGGAGAAAACATCAGCAACATTGCGGCGGCGGCGGAAGAGGCCAGTCAAAATGTGAGCACCATGGCTTCGGCGGCGGAGGAAATGTCCTCCAACGTCAATTCGGTCAACAGCAATCTGCAGCGGGTGGCTGAATCGGTGGATTCGGTGATCCACGCAACCCAACAGGTGAATGCCTCCCAGGAGGAGGTGAGAAGACGCTGCCAGTCGGCGGTGACCTCTTCGGGTTTGGCCGATCAACATGCCAATGGGGCCAGTCAGGTGATGGAATCCCTGGACAAGGCGGCGGTGGAAATTGGCAAAGTGGTCAACGTCATCCGCAACATTGCTGAACAAACCAAAATGTTGGCTCTCAATGCGGCCATTGAAGCGGCAGGGGCGGGCGAGGCTGGGAAGGGTTTCGCGGTGGTGGCCAATGAGGTGAAGGAGTTGGCCCGTCAGACCAGTGAAGCCACCCAGATGATTGGTCAACGTATTGGGGAGATTCAGGTTCAAACCAAAAGTGCCCGTCATGCGGTGGGTGAAATTGCCAGTCAGATCCAGCAGGTGAATAGTGGGCAAGGGCAAATATTGCAGGCGGTGGAAACCCAGGGTGTGGCCATGGGGCGGATTGTGGGGGATATCGATAAGGTTTCCACAGCGGCACAGGAGGTGACCCGTAACGCCCATGAGTTGGAGTTGGCCATTCAGGAAGTTGCCCGGGCAGCGGCAGAAGCGGCCATGGGTACGGCGGAAATCGCTCGCGCCTCCTCTGATGCGGCCAACCAGGCTGACTACCTCATTCGGGATGGTCAGGGGGCGGATCAAGAGGTCAAGGCGGTTCAAAATATGGGGCAGGGTATTTTGGAATCTTCTGCCGAGGTGCAAAAACGGGGATTGCTCACCTATGACTCGGCCAATGCCATGGCAGGTTGGATCTCCCAGGCCCAAACCATGCGGGATATTATCAATCAGACCAGTGAAGGGTTACTTCGCTCAGCCACCCAGTTGAACATTGGTACGGAACCCTATGATGTGAGGAAAATTAAATCCGCCCATCTCAACTGGCTGGCCCGTTTGACGGAGAGTGTTGCGGCGGGCATTCTCATGCCAGAAAAGGATATTACCAACAGCCATCAGTGCGCCTTCGGCAAATGGTATGATACAGAAGGGTTGCAACGCTTTGGCCATATTGAAATTTTCAAACAGGTGGGCATTGCCCATGAAAAAGTCCACCTCAAAGGTAGAGAGGTTTATGAGTTATCCAAGGCAGGCAAGCATGGGGAAGCTTTGAGTTTGGTCCAACAGTTGGTTGATCGGGAGCGGGCAGAACTGTTCTCCCTGTTGGATGAAATGTACCAATCCCATGATGTGTGGCACAATCCCTAGTGGGAAGTCCTCTTCTCGTCCCTGGCAAAGCACAAAACTTTCATGTCATTGTTGGAAAAATTGATGTATGCTTGGCACAAACGAGTGGGGATTCTTTAACACAGCTCATGGGAACCTGTTGGTGGCCAAGATACTGATTATCGACGATGAAATCCCGGTACGGGTCTACTTGCGGCAGATTTTGGAGGGAGTGCATGAGGTTTTGGAAGCAGCCAATGGCAAGGTTGGGCTGCGTCTGTACTGGGAACATATGCCCGAACTGGTCATCACCGACATTCTTATGCCGGAAAAAGATGGTGTGGAAGTGATCATGGAGTTGGTGGATCAGGCCCCCGGTGTGAAAATTATTGCCATCTCCGGCGGCGGTCGCGGGCTGGATGCCAATTTTAACCTGCGGGTGGCACAGGATTTTGGTGCCCTGCGGGCTTTGGCCAAACCTTTCACCCGGCGGGAGGTGTTGGATTTGGTCAACGATCTCCTGGGTGGTTGACCCAGACGGGAGAAGTGAATGGCCAATCTGCACAAAAAATTGGATGAGTGGCTGGCGGCTGGCCTGCTGACACCTCAACAGGTGGATGCCATCCAGACCTATGAAGGTGAACGTCCTGCCAGTCGCTGGGTCTACATGGCCTTTCTGGGATTGGGGGCACTGGCCCTTGGCATCGGTTTGATCTCCCTGGTGGCGACCAATTGGGAGGATATCCCGGATCTGGTCAAACTTGCCACCGCCTTTTCCTTGTTGCTCCTGTTGGCTTTGGGAACGTGGCATCGCCTGCAAAGGGGGGAAGAAACCCTGCTGGTAGTCTTCATGTTTGCCAATCTGGCCTGTCTGGGGTTGATCTCCCAGGTCTACCACACCGGGGGCAAACTCTATGACGCCCTCCTCTTCTGGTGTGGTATCACCTTTCTTTCCACCCTGTTGTCCAAGGGGCGATTTGTCCCCATGCTGTGGCTCTCCCTGTTTATCAGCTCCTGGTTTTTCTGGTTGTCGGAAACCCCCATCGTGGCGGTTCGCTATCGGGATGATGTGGTGGTGAGCAGTCTGCTGGCTCTGCCCTATCTCTGTGGCTGGTTGGCAGGTCTGTTGTTCAGGCAGTGGGATAACGGTTATGGCTGGGCTTTGCAAAAATGGGCCTTGCTGGCGGCCATAGGGGTGGTGGCGGTGGTGGATGTTCTTCTCTCCAATACCGATTGGCACCGCAATGATTATGGCGTCTTTCTCCCTGCCATCCTGTTGGCCATGGCGGCTCTGGTCTATCTGACTCTTCAGGGGCGTCTTACCGGAATTCGTCGCAACCTGGCCATGGGGGTGATTCTGCTCCATCTATTGCAAATGGTGATGGAACTCAATGTGGATCGCGCCCCCTTCCTGGGCTTTTTCTTCACCGAAGCCATCTTCTCCCTGGCCGCCTGTCTGGCGGTTATCATGGGACATCAACGCCTCTTCCGGTTGTTGATTCTGGCGGTTGGCTTGCGCATTGTGGTTGCTTATTTCCATGCGGCGGGTGGTCTGGCCTTCACCGGTTTTGGCCTGATATTTTTTGGACTTCTCCTCATGGGCGCGGTTAGTTTGTGGCGGCGGTATGCTCGTCAACTGCAAGGCTGGCTGGAGGAACTGGCATGATTCAACACTCCCTCCTGCGTGCCCTCTTTCTGTTGATCCCGGTGGTTGCCCTCCTGGGGGTGGCGGTCAACAGTTACTTCAAGGTGCAAAATGGCATCGAGTTTATCCTGCCGGTGGAAGGGTTTGATCCACGGGATCTGTTGGCCGGTCACTATCTCATCTATCGCCCGGTTTATAAATCACCCCAGGATATGTGTCTCCAGCGAGAATCTCCCCTGCCGGTCTATTATTGTACCGAAGAGGGCTATTTTGTGGATGGTCAGTACAACAATAAGCCCACCTGTGACCTGTTCATCCGTGGTCAGTGCGAGGATGGGCGTTTTGTGGCGGGGGTGGAACGGTTTTATATCCCAGAAGGGCGGGCCATCGTTCTTGATCGGGCTGTGCGGGAAAACAAGGGATCGGTGGTTCTGGCCATCGACCCCAAAACTGGGGAAACCAGGGTGAAAGACTTTCTGCTGAATGGTCGCTCCTGGCGGGAATACGGGAAGTAAAATCATTTCAAGCCGGGAGAATCATGTTGTCCGACAAGGTGCAGGTTTTTGACTGGAGTAAAGGGGAAAAAGGGGACCTCCCCATTCCGGCTGAGGTGAAATTTCTCCTCTCCCGTTGGGGTGGAAAGCTGGGACGGTTTTTGCTTCTCAATCGCATGCTGTCCAAGATGGCCGGGTTTGTCTTGTGCAGCCGTACCCTGTCCGCCATGATGTATGCCTCCGGGCTTGCCAAAGTTTTCAATAGTCAGATTGCTGCCACCGGCAAAGCCCATGGTTATGCCACCTTGAACCAGGCCTTCACCCATCGCTACCCCCGTCCCACCTATCCGGTGAATCAGGGGGAGGCAAGCCACCATTTTTTAGTGGCCCCCTGTGATGCTTATCTTTCCATGCGACCCATTGTGGATTCGCGGGTGGCGGTTTTCCCCGGATTATGGGTGGATTTGCCCACCTTGTTGGGGGATGCACCCTGGTCCGAGTTTGTTGGGGGGAGTTTTCTCCTGTTCACCCTCAAGCCCCATCATGATCACACCCTGGATTTTCCCCTCACCAGTCGTATCCACACCCCACCTGTGGAGTTGGCCGCCAAACGCTGGCGGGTGGGTTCCACCGATCCCGCTTTTTTGCGCCGGGCGGCTGGCCAGGGCTTAGGGGTTCTGGACCAAAACCATCGGGTGGTGACTTTGTTGGAGAGTATTCCTTATCCGGGTCTTTATGCTTTTATCGAGGTGGGGGCCATGGCTGTCAACTCCATTGCCCAGGATTATGACGGTGGACGCCCCATTCATCCGGCAGGAATGCAAAAATCCCATTTTAATTTTGGCTCAACGGTGATCCTGCTTCTTTCCCGCACCTTGAACAGCCATTTCCAACCTGTGCGGGAATTGATGGAGGCGGCCAGCGGACTTTCGGTCTGTGAGGTAAAACGGGGCAATGTGGTTTGTTTTGCCAAGGAGACGCCGGAAGGCAGTTATCGGGTGGCCGATACCGTTACCCTGGAAATTCGCCGGTTCGCCGGTGCCCTGGAAGAACGGATCTTGCGCCAACCGGCCTAATGGGGGATTATCTTCTGCTGCCATAGGGTGGCAGATATCACTTTGTCGTGGGGGTTGGGGATGAATCGTGCTGTCATACCGCCGCAAACGCGGACCTTCCTGGAATTTGAACGACCCATTGGCGAGTTGATGGCCAAGGTGGATGAACTGCGTCTGCTCTCCACCACCACGCCGGAACTCAGCCTGCGGGATGAAATTTCCCAACTGGAAGACAAGGTGCGCTCCCTCACCGAGGATATCTTCAGCAAGCTTACCCCCTGGCAAAAGACCCAGCTCTCCCGCCATCCCGACCGCCCCTATGCCGGGGACTACCTGGAGAGTGTTTTCCAAAATTTTGTAGAATTGCATGGGGACAGAAATGCCTCCGACGACAAGGCCATGATTACGGGTATGGCCTTGCTGGAAGATATTCAGGTGATGGTCATCGCCCAGGAAAAGGGACGGGGCACCAAGGATCGGGTTTATCGCAATTTTGGCATGCCGCGCCCGGAGGGTTATCGGAAGGCCTTGCGCATGATGCTGATGGCGGAAAAATTCCGGTTGCCCATTATTTGCCTTATAGATACCCCTGGAGCCTTCCCCGGCAAGGATGCGGAAGAGCGGGGCCAGGCGGAGGCCATTGCCCGCAATTTGCGGGAGATGATCAAGTTGACGGTTCCCATTATTTGTGTGGTGATTGGTGAGGGGGGATCGGGTGGTGCCTTGGCCATTGGTTTGGGCAATCGGGTATTGATGATGCAGTATGCCATCTATTCGGTGATCTCTCCTGAAGGGTGTGCCTCCATTTTGTGGAAGGATTCCGCCAAGGCCGACCTGGCTGCGGAAGCGTTGCGCCTGACTGCCGAGGAGGTTCTTACCCATAAAGTGGTGGACGGGGTGATCCCGGAACCGGTGGGGGGTGCCCATCGCAATCCTGCCAAGGCCTCTGATTTATTGCGGGAGCATCTTTTGGGACATTTGCGGGAGCTTTCCCGTCTTTCACCATCCCAACTGGCCAAACAGCGTTTTGATAAATTTATGGCCATGGGTGCCCAGGAAGAGTAATCCCCGGATTTTGAATGTTGGGAGCGAGCATGGAAGAGATTCAAGCCACCCTGCAACGGTTGCGGGACGAAATTCGCCATCATAATTACTTATATTATGTAAAAGATGCGCCAGAGATCACCGACGCAGAGTATGACCAATTGTTTCGGCAATTGCAGGCGTTGGAACAGGAGCATCCCCATTTGGTCACTTTGGATTCCCCAACCCGGCAGGTGGCGGGGGAGGTGGCCAAGGAGTTTGTCCCTGTGGCCCACTTACGGCCCATGCAGTCCCTGGATAATGTATTTGATGAGGGGGAGTTGCGGGAGTTTGACCGGCGGGTGCGGGAAGGTTTGGGGGTAAGTGAAGATCTCCCTTATTGGGTGGAACCCAAGATGGATGGTTTGGCGGTCAATCTCACCTATCGCCAGGGAATATTGGTTCAGGCGGCTACCCGTGGGGATGGCAAAACAGGTGAGAAGGTGACGGCCAATGTGCGTACCATCCAGATGGTGCCGTTGCGCTTGTTGGGGGAGGGATGGCCAACGGTGTTGGAGGTGCGGGGAGAGGTTTATATTTCCCGGCAGGGTTTTCATGATTTAAATGAATGGATGGTGGATCGGGGCAAGCCTCCCTTTGCCAATCCACGAAATGCGGCAGCGGGTAGTTTGCGGCAGTTGAATTCCGCCATTACGGCAGAGCGACCCTTGGCCTTTTGTTGCCACGGGGTTGGCCATGTGGAAGGTGAGTTGCCTGCATCGCAAAGTGAAATTTTGGAATTGTTTGGCCAATGGGGATTGCCGGTATCGAAAGAGGCCGGGGTGCGGGTTGGGGTGGCGGGGTGTCTGGCCTACTATGAAGATTTAATGGCCAGGCGGGATGCCCTGCCCTATGAACTGGATGGGGTGGTCTACAAGGTGAATCAACTGGCCTGGCAGGAGCGGTTGGGAAGCACCTCCCACGCCCCCCGTTGGGCCATTGCCCACAAGTTTCCTGCCCAGGAGGTGGTAACCAAGGTGGTGGCGGTGGATGTGCAGGTGGGGCGCACGGGTGCCCTGACACCGGTGGCCAGGTTACTGCCCGTCAATGTGGGTGGGGTGGTGGTGACCAATGCCACGTTGCACAATGCCCAGGAAATCTCTCGCAAGGATGTGCGGGTGGGGGATCGGGTGGTGGTGCGACGGGCAGGGGATGTGATCCCTGAGGTGGTGCGGGTGGTGCTGGAAGAGCGGGAGGAGGGGAACCAACCCTTTGTTATGCCCTGTCAATGCCCGGTGTGCGGGGCGGCGGTGGAGCAGCCGGAGGGGGAAGCGGTGGCCCGTTGCAGCGGTGGCATGACCTGTCCTGCCCAGCAAAAGGAGGCCATGCGCCATTTTGCCTCTCGTGGGGCCATGGATGTGGATGGCTTGGGGGATAAATTGATGGCCCTGTTGCTGGAAAACAAGCTGGTAGAGGAGATACCCGACCTTTATGAATTGCACCAGAAGCGGCAGGCGTTGATCCAGTTGGAGCGGTTGGGGGAAAAGTCGGTGGAGAACTTGTTGGCGGCCATCGAAACCAGCAAAAAGACCACCTTGCCCCGTTTTTTGTTTGCCTTGGGAATTCGGGAGGTGGGGGTGACAGTGGCGGAGCATTTGGCCAACCATTTTGGCACCCTGGAGGCCATCATGGCCGCCGATGAAGAGCGTCTGCGGGCGGCCCCGGAGGTGGGGGAGGTGGTGGCCCGCCGGGTGGCAGGATTTTTCCGTGATGAAAAACATCGCGCCATGGTTGCCCGTTTGCAAGAGTTGGGGGTAAACTGGCCCATTATTGAGGTCAAGGCCAAGGCAGAGGGTCGTCTGGCGGGCAAAACGGTGGTCCTGACAGGGACATTAAGCCAGATGACCAGGGAAGAGGCGGCAGCCCGTTTGAAGGCCATGGGAGCCAAGGTAACCGATGCGGTCTCCCGCAAGACGGATCTATTAATCGCCGGGGAAAAGGCGGGTTCCAAACTGGAAAAGGCCAAGAGTTTGGGGGTAGAGGTGATGGATGAGGAGGGATTTTTGGCCTTGCTGGCCGACTCTGATGTGGAAAAATAAAGAAAAGGCAATGCCACCCCTTGGGATGACACAGCCTCCGCCTTATATAGTAACCAAGAAGGATGCAATAGAAAAATGGCATGGTCCTGGAGGTGAGAAGATGACTCGTTTCAAAGCGTTTGCGACTCATTTGGCCACAAGTGTCACCATTGTCACCACGTTTTTCCTGATGATCCTCTTTTGGTGGTATCCAGGAGGATTTTTGGAGGTTGAAGGGGTCAAAGGGGTGATGATGGTGTTGTTGGGGGTGGATGTGGTGTTGGGGCCTACCCTCATGTTGATCCTCTTCAAGCCGGGCAAAAAGGGGTTGTGGTTTGATGTGACCGCCATCCTGGTGGTGCAGGTTACCGCGTTTCTGTACGGGGCGACGGTGATCTATACGGAGCGTCCGCTCTATCTCTCCTTCTACATCGATAATTTCACCGTGGTTCCCGCCTCCAAAGTGGCAGGTCAGGAAGGGGGGGATGCCTCTGTCCAACCATCCTTTTGGCAGGTAGGACCGAAAAAGGTTTTTGTCCGGCGGCCCAGTGATAAGGAGCGGTCCGAAATTGTAGGCGACTTGCTCAATCGCCAGGGGGTGGGGTTGGAAATGCGTACCAAACTCTTCTTGCCCTATGAAGAGCATGTTCAAAAGGTGGTGGAGGCAGGCGAACCGCTTTCCGCGTTGTACCGTAGCAACCCGGAGGTAAAACCGTTGGTGGCGGCGGTCTTGCAAAAATTCCAAATGCCTGAAGATGGGGTGATCCATTTCCCGGTCAAGGGGCGGGAGGGGTTCCGGTTTGGTCTGTTCAGCAAGAAGGATGCATCTTTGTTGGATATTTTACCGTTGGTGGAATGATCTCTCCATGCTCCCACAAAAACAAAAACCCCGGCTAAGCCGGGGTTTTTGCTTACCAAACTTCCTGAAAAATCAGGAGATTTGCACAACGATATCGTGCAGCACGGAGCCAGCGCGGGCCATCTGGTCGGCGGCGTTGGACATGTGACGATAGATTTCGCGGCGTTTGAAGGTGCCCATAACGAAGGCCATGGCTTCGGCTTGGGCATTGGCTTCGCCAGCTTGCAGCTTTTGCACTTGCTCTTCGGCTTTGAACAGCTCGGCGATGGCGCGACGGTAGGCTTTTTCCACGTTGCGTTCGGCTTTGGAGACGGCTTCGGCATCTTCTTCGGCCATGGCGGGGCTGCTGCTCAGTTTGCCATAACCACGCTTCAGGGCTTCGCAACCTTCACGCAGCAGGTTGGCAATTTCCAGGGTGTAGGCATCGGGTTGCAGGGAGAGCAGTTCCATTTCCCGCACGGTGGTCTTCATGTAGTTCATGACCATGTCCACCGAGGCGATGGAGCGGTAGATGTCTTCCCGGTCCATCTGGGTGGCGAAGGCACGGTTGAGGACATCCATGTTGCGGCTTTTCAGATCGTCGCCCTGATGCTCCAGCTCACGCACCAGCAGGGATTTTTCTTCTTTGCCGGTTTCCATGTATTCAACCAGGGCGTCGGCGGCCCGCACCAGCAGGTCACATTGTTCGTTGATCATGCCGTAGAAGTCGGGCACGCGGGGGAAAACATTGTTCAGCAATTTGGCGAATACACCACTGCTTCCACTCATTTTGTCACTCCTTGATGAAAAAGTATTGTGGACCCCAGGTCGGGGTCCACAATAGGGATCGCAACAGGCTGTAAATTACCAGCCCATGATTTTGGAAAAGACGAAGTAGGTCAGGGCGGAAACGGCACCTGAGCCAGGGATGGTGATCAGCCAGGTGCTGACGATTTCCTTGGCCTTGGCCCAACGCACGGCCTTGGGACGCTCGGAGGCACCCACACCCATGATGGAGGAAGAGGCCACGTGGGTGGTGGACACGGGAGCACCGATAACAGCGGCACCGAAGATCAAGGTACCAGCGGTCAACTGGGCAGAGAAGGCATGTTTGGGACGCACCTTGAAGATACCAAAACCGATGGTGCGCACGATACGCCAGCCGCCGGAGAGGATACCCAGGGTGATGAAGCCGGCGCAGGCCAGGATCACCCAGAAGGGAACCACGAAGTTTTTGGCATCGGCACCGGTGATGGCACCACCCAGAATCATCACCAGGGTGATGATGCCCATGCTTTTTTGAGCGTCATTGGAGCCATGGGAGAAGGCCAGGGTGGCGGCGGAGATGAACTGGAAGCGTTTCAGCCAGGTATTGGCCTTGGGAGATGCGGGGGACAGGATGAAGCCCACAAATCTGTTGAGCATGAAGCCAACGAAGAAGCCCAGGATGGGAGAAAGCACCAAAGAGGCCAGCACCTTCATCACGCCGGTCCATTTACCCTTGGTCATCAGTTCCTGATAGCCCCAAACCACGGCGTCGGAACCAGCGGCCACGATCACCGCACCACCCAGACCACCCACCAGGGCGTGGGAGGAGGAGGAGGGCAGACCCCACCACCAGGTGAGCAGGTTCCAGAAGATGGCACCGAAGATGCCCCACAGCACCACCAGGATACCCACATTGGCAGGCAGGCTGCTCAAGCTGATGAACTTACCGATGGTGTTGGCCACAGCCGTACCGGCCAACAAGGGGCCAAGCATTTCAAACGTACCGACGATGATAACGGATTGAATCGGGGTCATGGCGCGGGAAGCGATCATGGTGCCGATGATGTTGGAGGCATCGTGGAAGCCATTGGTGTAGTCGAACAAAAGCACGACGACAATGGTCGTCCACATGAGCGTGTTGATCAGATTTGCATCCATCTTTTTCCTCTATTAGCTCCCTAGTTCTTGGTTTTTGTCGGTCTGAGGGTTCCAGCCTGGGATATCTTCAGTGGCACCTGGTGAACAGGTAACACAGAAGCCCTGGGGTATCCCAGGGTGCCGATTGGAGGAAGTCTAGACCAGTCCGCATGTTGATTAAGTGCTCCGTCTCTCTAATGAGGATTGTGCGGGGCTTCTTTTTTGGCCCCTTGCACCCAACTGCAAGAATCGGGGTGCACTTTATCAACAGGTTCAATGGATGATCAAGCCTCTTTGTGTAAAAAATCGGATTCGTCCGGTCTTGGTGCGGGCCCAGCCTTGCAGACCGGACGAATCCCAATGGTTTACGACAGGCTTGAGGTCAAGCAAGCAACTTGCCTAAAATCAGGCAATCTGCACCACGATGTCGTGGAGGACTTTACCGGCATCACCCATGGAATTGCCGGCATCGTGCAGCAAACGATAGACTTCGCGGCGTTTGAAAATGTCCAGCACGTAGCCCATGGCTTTGGCATCGGCATCGGCGGTTTTGTCTTGCAGGCCTTTGATGATGTCATCGGCTTTGAAGAGTTTGCTGGTGCCGGTGCGGAAATCTTTTTCGATGGCGGCGCGGGTTTTGGCGACAGCTTGGGCATCCTTTTCCGCATCGTTGGGAGAGGTGGCCAGCTTCTGGTAGCCGTCACGCAGGGTTTCCACGGAGTTACGCAGTTTGGCCACCATGTCGGTGGTAAACTTGTCGGCTTTGATATCCAGAGATTCCATATCCCGCACGATGGTGTTGGCGTAGGGGATGATGCAGTCCACGGAGATGTAGGCGCGGTAGATGTCTTCACGATCCATGGGGGTGGCGAAGGCGGTTTTCAGCACTTCCAGGTTGCGGTCACGCAGCTTTTCCGCTTCTTCTTCCAGCTTGAGGATCTGCTCGGCACGGGATTTGTTGCCTTGCACGTACTCTTCCAGGAGACCGGCAACCTGAACAGCCAGATTGCATTGGTCCATGATCAGCCCGTAGAAATCGGGCATGCGGGGGAAGACGCGGTTGGACATTCTCGAAAAAAGGGTGTTGGATGCACCGGCCATGCTTGTTTCCTCCATGTCTCTGAACATTAGTTTAAGATTTTTCTAGGTCATTGTCCCGGTTGCGGACCGGGTATTTATCACGGCAGCTTTAACGCTGTCCGATATCGCTCATAATCCGCGTCTCATGAAAAACATGGCCAGCCAGGCAGCGATTTCTTCAGCAATGTTGGCTGGTTCGTCCACTTTGTCGGCAAAGCGACGCAGGTGGCTTTTTTCATAGAGTGGCAAGTCGGTGGCGAAAATGGCTTTGGTGGTTTGGTAGACCATTTTGTCCGCTTCTTTTTCGTAAAAGGCCACCTTGCTTAGATATTCCCCCACCTTTTCCGTCTGCTGGAAGAAAACCTGTCCGGCTTCGATACAGGTTTCCACTGCGTGGGAAACGGCCATGCTCAACTGTCCCATCAGCGGATGAATGGTTGCTGGAAAATTTGGCCGTTCAACCTCGAAGTCAGCAAGATTTTTAACCATCAATCTTTGCATGCGGCTTAATTTTTCCAACAAATGCATCACATCGCCCCGTAATTCTCCGGCCAACAGTTGGGAACGCAGGTTGGCTTCGAGAAAACGGGTGAGGGCGTCCACTTCGCGTTCGTGTTTGACCAGCATTTCCAGACGGGTTTGAAATCTGTTACTGTCTGGCCCCTCTTCCAGATAGTGGCCCACCCCACCCCGGAAGAGAATGTTGGCTTCGGAGAGCAGGTTGAGAAATTCTTCCAACTGCCGCTCCAGATTCATGGTTTTTCCGAACAAGACAAAAGATTGATTGGGCATGGTTCCCTCGCCGTCCTGCTTTAGATGACGCGGGGGTTGGTGAGTGATTCCCTGCCCCACAATGGGTCTTGTTTGGTACTTGCTTTCCGTTGATTTCCCCCTAACGGTTTGGTGCAGTATTATACAAAATCCTTGCCAAAATGATACAGGAAGAAAACATCAAAATGAACAGTTGGTTACCGAATTGTTACAGTTGGATGAAGAAAGGGGAGGGGTGCAGCATTTTTTGCAGATGGGAAGGGCAAGTCAAGGCCGCAGCCTGCAAATGAATGGGCTGTTGGGGGGGCCTCAAGATGCAGCAAAAGTTTACAGTGCAGAATATGCTGCATCCTTGCAGAATAACGTGACAGATCCCGCCCAAGATTCCCCACTCCTCACCAGGAGTTTTTTGATGATTTCCACCACTCTTTTATGTTATCACTACCCCTGCTGGCTCCTAATTCACCTCCAGGAACCCCCATGAAACCAAATTCCCCTACCTACCTCTCCCTGCCAGAACGCCTCACCCTCCTCCTGGCCGCCATCACCCTCCTCTCCTATGGTCTCTTCTCCTGGGCTAACCACCACTGGATTCCCCAAAAGGTCAACCACCCCCAAGCTATCGCCATCACCCTCGCCCTGGAAAAATTACAAGACCTGCGCCACTCCTCCTCACCCATTACCCACAATGTGGGCGGTTCCTTACCAGCCGGAACCCTCATGCACCACGGTATCGAATTCACCCGTAGCTGGCGCGTGGAAGACACCCCCGCTACCCACACCAAAGAAGTCACCATCTTTCTTACCTGGCAAGACCCCCAACTGGGATCCCAAAACTACACCCTCCACCGCCGCCTGCCCCCACCCGCCAGTACCCCCCTGAAATATTCCACTTTCTGGCAAAGCTCCCTCTAATACCCATGAAATTTTCCCCTCTCCATACCCGGTTTAACCCCACCCTCCTTAGGTGGATAAAATTTTTTTTCTTATTGCTGTCCATCACCCTCCCCACCGCCCAAGCCGGACAAAGCTATTTTTCCAGTCGCGCCAGCTTGATCCAGGAAGAACAACTGCGGGGAACCCTGGAAATTACATTGCACGGAGATACCACCCTCTACCAACCCCAACTGCTGGTCCACGGCCAAACCCTCTCCCAAGAGTTGGCCCGCTGGTCCCATTGGCTGCCCGGTCAACGGCAAAACCTGGTGCTGGAACTGCCCGGCAAACCCAACCTGCCCGGCAATTACCACCTGTTGTTGGAAATAACCGGGCTTTTGGAAAATGGCCAGGCCATCTCCCTGTTGGATGGACTGCCCTACCATGTGGGCGCACGATTGATCCCACCCCCCATCCAACCCACCGTCCACCTCCACGGCGCAAAAGTGACCTGGCAAACGGCTGGTATCCCAGACCACCAACTCTCCCTGACCCTGGTGCCAGCACCCTTCTCCCCCACGGTGCGCCTTACCAGTCGCCAAAACCAGTTGGAGCTGGCAGTCTTTCCTTCCTTGCCAGTGGCAGCCAACAGTCGCTTTGAATCCTTGGCACGCCTGGATTGGTCCTGGCAAGGCAATCATTACAGTGTGTTGACCCCCTGGCTGCTGGAAAGCGACGACCAGGGAAGATGGCAACGGTTTCCCTGGTCCCACCCAACGCATATCCATTGGGCAAGAGATGGGGGACTCTGGCAGTCCCTGGCAGGTCTGTGCATGCTGGTGGCCCTCTACATGGGAGGTGGTCAACGTCCCAGCGGTGAACCCCATGCCTTGACCCACGCCTGGCCTGTCACCCTGCTCATGGTAACCTTGCTGGCTTTTACCTTGCCCTGGCAGCCATGGCCACAGGAGTGGGAACAGCTTGTTACCATCCTGCCCATTCTCCTGCTTCCCATAACGGCCCACTGGCTGGGCTTTTGCTGGCGATGGCCCCCTTTAAGCCGCATCTGGGCAGCAGCGGCCACCCTGGCAACCCTCCTGATGATGGACCATTGGGGAAGTGGTGCCTTCGCCGCCAAAGGTTGGTCCATGGTGATCCTGCTCCTCTTTTTCGCCACCATTGGACGCTTGCTGCACGGCTTCGGGGGGCGATGGCTGGCGGTTCTCCTGGCCATGATTCTTATCACCAACTTTCCCGCCACCTGGCTGGTGGCCATGGTCAGCCATTTGTTTCTGGGTTTCTTTCTGCGGGCTGGCTGGGCTGGTGTGGTGCGCTGGTTTTCCATCCAAATCAGCGCACTCCTGCTCTCCTCCTGGTGGTGGTTGCCCGGATTTTCCCTGGCCTCCCTCCCATCCCTGGCAGAGGAAGGGATCCGGTGGCAACACATTTTCCCTCCCGAAGGCTGGCCCTTCTTCCTCCTGGTGGCCTTGTGGCGCGGGGGCATCGGTGGCATGGCCCCCCTGGCCGTGGCCCTGGGGGCGGCATCCGTCTGGCTGGCCACCCGTTTGGAGGTCACCCACGCCTTGCAATGGGGATTCATGGTAACCGGGGGAATGGTTTTGGGAGCCTACTTAACCACCCATTTGCGCCGCCCCCTGCTCTGGACCCTGGCCGCCCTTGCCCTGCTTCCCGCCTGGTGGGAGCAAGAACTCACCCAACAAAGCCGCACCATGGAAACCCACCGGCAAAGTGAAGAAAGCAGGGCCAGTTGGCCCTTCTGGCAACAGTTGAACCAATACCTGCACCACAACCCGCCCGCTGGCCATCTGGTGGTGGCCCCAGGGCACTTTGTCCCCCGCACCCTGTTGGAACCCTGGCAAAATCGCTCCCCCTACCCCTGGCAACATCGCTTGCAAAAAGAACTGGCCAAGCCCGTCATCCAGCCGGATACCCTGCTGGCACTCATGGGAAAAACCGGTAGTCAAGCATTGGTGATTCAACAGCAAACCACGGTGCAGCAGTTGTTGCAGGATAAACGCTTCAAACTCCAACACTCCTTTGGTCCCTTGCACCTTCTCACAGCCTCCCTGCCTGCCCCCTCGCCCTCTTTGATGGAAAAATCCACAGTGGGGGCGCAATTTTCCTGGCTTGCCCTGTCCATGTCCTTTTTGGGCGTCGCCATCCTGCTCTATTGCACCCTGGTGGCCGCCCCACCCCTGCCGCCAGAACGCATGATGCAGGCCCCCATGCCCTGGTTGCCCTTGTTGGCCATCCTGCTGGGATTGGCCGTCTTCTATGTATTGGAAAAAGGCGTCATCTGACGTATGATGTTGGGCTGTCTCAACCTTCCTGCGCGGGATGACTATGGACGACCTGGACACCTTGCCGGTCATTCAACAATTACCAGAAAATTTGGCCAACCAGATTGCCGCTGGCGAGGTGGTGGAACGCCCGGCTTCGGTGATCAAGGAGTTGGTGGAAAACAGCCTGGATGCCGGGGCCAATCGCATCGATGTGCGGGTTGATGCTGGCGGCAAACGGTTGATCCAGGTGAGTGACAACGGCCATGGCATGACCGGTGAACAGTTGCGCCTGGCCATCAAGCAACACGCCACCTCCAAATTGCGCTCAGTCGAGGAACTCTTTCGCATTCAAACCCTGGGATTTCGGGGGGAGGCCCTGCCTTCCATCGCCTCCGTCTCCCATTTGGTCCTGGAAAGCCGCCCCCATGATCATGACACCGGCATGGCCCTTCAATTGGAAGGCGGGCAGGAGGTCTCCTTTGCCCCGGTGGTGATGCCTGCGGGTACCCGCATTACCGTGCGGCGACTCTTTTTCTCCACCCCCGCCCGCCTGAAATTTATGAAATCCGACAATACCGAAGCGGGTCATGTGGTGGATTTTTGCCAGCGCATGTCTCTGGCCTATCCTGATGTGGCCTTTCGCCTGCAATTGAATGAACGGGAGGTGATGGCGGTCAAGGCAGGGCAAAGTGAACGAGCCATGAAGGAGCGATTGAACAATGTGTTCGGTCCCACCTTTGCCGATCATTGCATCTCCTTTCGGGGCGATCATGAATTTGCCCGCCTTTCCGGCTGGTTGGGCGTTCCTGCCGAAGCCAGGAGTTCCGCCAATGCCATGCATATTTTTGTCAATGGGCGTTGGGTGCGGGATCGTCTGCTCAATGCCGCCATTCGGGAGGTCTACCGGGACCTGTTGCCCCGTGATCGTTATCCCGCCATGGTCATGTTTTTGGAAATGCCCCCCTCCGAGGTGGATGTCAACGTCCACCCCGCCAAGCTGGAGGTGCGTTTTCGCAATCAGGGGGTGGTCTTTGCTGCGGTAAAACGCTTGTTGGGCAATGCCCTGGCCAGTCAGGGGGTGGTGGGGGTTCCGGCTGCACCACTGCCAGTGGTAAGGCCGGAGTTTCAGACACCCACGGCAACCTTGCCCGCTGCCGTCTCCCGCCCGGTGGCCCCACCGGTATTTCAGCATGCACCCTCCTCCTATTCGTTGAGAGAGCCGCCCCAGCTGCCCTTCAATCCACCCCGCCGGGAGGAGCCGCAACAACCCCAGCCGGTGTGGGATCCCCCTTTGGGAGAGGCGTTGGGACAGGTGTTCGATTCCTTCATCATCGCCCGCAACCGGCAGGGATTGGTGATTGTCGATCAACATGCCGCCCATGAGCGCATAGTCTATGAATCCCTGAAACGGGCCTACGGGGAGAAAAAGGTTCCCCGCCAGAAGTTATTGATCCCGGAACAAATGCCCCTGCCACCTGCGGAGGCGGAACGGTTGCGTCCCTGGGTGGCCGAGTTGGCTGCATTGGGGGTGGTGGTGGAGCCGTTTGGACGGGATACCTTTGTGGTGCGGGAGCTGCCGGTACATGTGGCGGAAGGCACTGCCAAAGAGCTGGTGTGGCAGATGGTGGAGGAGTTGGAGGCCACCGGGCGCACCGGTGCCCTACAGGAGCGGCAGGAAAAAATGTTGGTGACCATGGCGTGTCATGGTTCGGTGCGTTTTGGTCGGCGCATGAGTGTCATGGAGATGAATGCCTTGTTGCGGCAGATCGAGGCTACCCCGTTGGCCGATTGGTGCGGCCATGGTCGTCCCACCCATGTGCAGTTGAATGAGGAGGAGTTGCGAAAATTGTTCAACCGCCGTTAATGGTGAAGTGGTAGAGAAATTCCACGTTGCCCGCCGGACCTATAATGGGGGAGGGGATCACCCCCACGCTGTGGACCCCCGCCGCTTGGGCAAACTGCACCACCTCATTCACCGCCTGCTGTCGCAACTCCGGTTCCCGCACCACCCCACCCTTGCCCACCTTACCCTTGCCCACTTCAAATTGGGGTTTGATTAGAATCACTGCCTGGCCATGGGGTTGCAACAGGGGCAACAAGGCAGGCAATACCAGGCGGACACTGATAAAACTGATATCCATGGTGAGAAAATCAATGGGATCGGGAATGTGTTGCCGGTCCAGATAGCGGGCATTGGTGCGTTCCAGGTTGACCACCCTGGCATCCTGGCTCAGGGACCAGGCCAGTTGACCATACCCCACATCCACCGCAAATACCTTACTGGCTCCATGGGCCAATAGAACGCTGGTAAAACCACCGGTGGAGGCCCCCACATCCAGGCAGGTCCAGCCTTGGGGGTTGATCTGCCAATGTTCCATGGCGTGCACCAGTTTAAGACCGCCACGGGAGGCCCAGGGGAAGTCTTCTTCTTTCAGCTCCAGTTGGATGTCGGAAGGCAGCATATCCCCCGCCTTGCCCCCCACCTGCCCGGCAATCATCACCTTACCCGCCATGATCAAGCGTTGGGCCTGCTGACGGGAGGCGACCAGACCACGGGTGACCAGCAATTTGTCCAGCCGTTCCCGCATGGATTCAGGCGGAGAGGAGTTGTTGCAGGGTTTGGGCGATGCCTTCTGGATGCAAGCCCAACTCCTGGCGCAGTTCGTTTTGGGTGCCCTGGTGGATGAATTGATCGGGCAGGCCCAGTTGCCGCACCCGTAAACCCCGGTCCAGACGGCCATCTTTGGCCAGGGATTCCAGAACGGCAGAACCAAAGCCCCCCGCCACATTGTTTTCTTCCAGGGTGACCAGCAGGGGCAGGGAGGCGGCCTCCCGCAATAAATTTTCATCCAGGGGTTTGATGTAGCGAAAATCGTAGACGGCCACAGAGATACCCTGTTTTTCCAGCAGGGAGGCGGCTTGCAGGGCGTGGTGGGTCAAGTGTCCCACCGAGGCGATGGCGGCGTGTTGGCCACTCTTCAAACGGCGTCCCACCCCCACTGGAATGGGTTTCATGGCTTCCGGCGGCAGTCCCACCACCGAGCCACGAGGGTAGCGAATGGCCACCGGTTTTTCCAGGGTGACGGCGGTGGCCAGCATGTGGCGCAATTCGTTTTCATCGGCAGGGGCCATGAACACCAGGTTGGGCACGGTGCGCAGGAAGGAAATATCAAAGGCCCCTGCATGGGTGGGACCATCCGCCCCTACCAGACCTGCCCGGTCCAGGGCAAAGATGACCGGTAAATTTTGCAAGGCCACGTCGTGGATGATTTGATCATAGGCCCGTTGCAAAAAGGTGGAATAGATGGCCACCACCGGGATCAACCCTTCACAGGCCATGCCAGCGGCAAAGGTGACCGCGTGTTGTTCGGCGATGCCCACATCAAAAAATCGGGAGGGAAAGCGGCTTTGAAAATGGTTGAGGCCGGTTCCTTCTGGCATGGCGGCGGTGATGGCAGCGATACGGGGATTGGCCATGGCCAACTCCACCAGGGTATCGGCAAAGACCTGGGTGTAGGAGGGTTTGCCGCCGTTGGTGGGCAAGACCCCGGTATCCCGATCAAAGGGGGCAACACCGTGATAGGTGCAGGGATTGGCCTCAGCGGGTGGAAAGCCTTTGCCCTTTTTGGTCACCACATGCAAAAGAATGGGACCATTCAACTCTTTGATATTGTTAAGCGTAGGCAAGAGTTGGCCAAAATCGTGACCGTCAATGGGGCCGAAATAGGTAAATCCCAACTCCTCGAAGAGGGTTCCAGGGGTGAGAAACCCCTTCATATGCTCTTCCGCCTTGCGGGCCGCCTCTTTCAGGGGTTCGGAAATGCGGCTCAAGACCCGTTCGGTGCCTCCCCGCAGGCGGGTATAGAAGCGTCCGCTCAAAATGCGGCTCAGATAGGCGGAGATGGCTCCCACATTGGGGGAGATGGACATTTCGTTGTCGTTGAGGACGACGATTAGATCACACAGGGCGTGTTGTCCGGCATTGTTGAGGGCTTCAAAGGCCATGCCGGCGGTGAGGGCACCATCGCCGATGACGGCAATCACCTTGCGCCGTTGTCCCTGCTGACGGGAGGCCAGGGCCATACCGAGACCGGCAGAGATGGAGGTGGAGGAGTGGCCCGCTCCAAAAGGATCATAGGGGCTTTCTTCCCGGCGGGTGAAGCCGGAGATACCGTCCCGTTGGCGCAGGGTGGCCATTTTTTGCCGCCGACCGGTGATAATTTTATGGGGATAGGATTGATGGCCCACATCCCAGATTAAACGGTCATGGGGGGTGTTGAAGACATGGTGGAGGGCGATGGTCAACTCCACCACCCCCAGGCTGGCTCCCAGATGGCCCCCGGTTTGTGACACGGTATCGATGGTGCACTGGCGCACCTCTTCCGCCAGACGGATCAATTCGGCTTCCGGGAGTCGGCGGATGGCGGCGGGATCGTTGATGGATTCCAATAGAGAACTCATGGCGTCTCTTTACTGGCTGCGGGAGAGAATATAACGCGCCAGCTCCCGCAGGGGATCGGCACTGGATGGAAAGTCGGCCAGGGCGTGGAGGGCTTCGTCCACATAATTTTGTGCCTCCTGGCGGGCACGGCTGATGCCCATGAGTTGGGTGTAGGTGGATTTTTGCTTGCGCCGGTCGGAACCGGCGGTTTTGCCCAACTGGCTGGTGTCACCGATTTCGTCCAGAATGTCATCGACGATCTGGAAGGCGATACCGATGGCTTCCCCATAACGGTTTAGATGGTGCACTTGATCGGGAGTTCCGCCTGCCAGCATGGCCCCGCAAACCGTGGCGCAACGAATGAGGGCACCGGTTTTATGAATATGAATATTTTGCAGTTCGGCCAGTTCCACCTGACGGCCTTCCGCCAGCAGATCGAACATTTGTCCCCCTACCATGCCGAAGATACCGGCATCTCGTGCCAGATAGTGGATGGCGGTGAGTTGGGTGGAGGCTGTCACCCCTTCCATGGGGGAGGTGGCCAGTTGGAAGGCCAGGGTGAGCAGACCGTCCCCTGCCAGGATGGCAGTGGCTTCATCGAACTGTTTATGACAGGTGGGTAGACCTCGGCGCAGATCATCGTCATCCATGGCGGGCAGATCGTCGTGGATGAGGGAGTAGGTATGGATGCACTCCATGGCGCAGGCGAAGGGCAACAGGGGCAAACAGGAGGCCCCCACCGCTTCAGCAGCCGCCAGAACCAAAATGGGACGCAACCGTTTCCCACCGGCCAGCAAGCTGTAGCGCATGGCCTGGTTGAGACGGGCGGGTGGTTTGTCGGCGGCAGGGGTGAGGGTGTCCAGCCCCTTTTCAACCAAGGATTTTTTCTCGTTCAGATAGTCCTTGAGGTTCACGTTCGTCATGCAGGGTTGGAGGTGGATGATTCGGTCAACTCTTCAACACGCTTTTCCGCTTCGTCCAGCCGTTGTTGACAGCGACGCGCGAGGGCGGTTCCCTCTTCAAAGGCGGCCAGGCTCTCTTCCAGGGAGAGTTCCCCCTTTTCCAACCGTTGCACCAGGGATTCCAGACGGGCCAGGTCTGTCTCAAAGGTTTGTTTTGCCATGCGTCGTCCTTTACTCCGACGGCAAGTCGGAATGTTGAACTCCATTTCCACACTCCCATGATTCCCCTAGGATAGCCCTTCCTGTCTCCCGGTTCAATGCGTCCTTATCAAATTGTGTTTTTTATGTGCACCACGGAGGCTTGCAGGCTTCCCTGGGCCAGGGTGACCTGAATGGAATCGTTGGGTTGCAAGGAGTCGGCCTGGCGGACGATTTGGCCTTGTTGGTTGTGGACCAGGGCGTAACCTCGTTGCAGGACGGCGGCGGGGGAGAGGGAGTGGAGGGCGGCCAGCAGGGTGGCGAGACGGTGGCGGCGACGGTCCAGGGGTTGGTGGACCACGGCGGACAGGCGTTGTTGCAGGTGTTGCACGTGTTGTTGCTGATTGAGCAGACGGTGGTGGATGGCACGGGCCAGCCGTTCCGGCAGTTCGTCGCAGCGCAGGCGGTGGCTTTCGATGCGTTGGCGGGGATGGCGCAGTTGCAGCAGGGTGCGTTTTAAATGTTCCTGGTGCAGGAGCATTTTTTTGCGGGCGGCCTGGAGGAGGCGTTGTTGCAGGGAGGTGAGGCGTTCTTGCAGGGCTTGCCGGTCTCCGGCCACTCGTTGGGCGGCGGCGGTGGGGGTGGCGGCCCGCAGGTCGGCGGCCAGATCCGCAAGGGAGGTGTCCACTTCATGGCCAACTGCACTGATGACGGGTATTTTGGAGCGGGCGATGGCTCTGACCACCAGTTCGCTGTTGAAAGCGGATAAATCATCGGCGGAGCCGCCACCCCGCCCGCACAGGATGACCTGGCAGCGGCCATCCTGGTTGAGGCGGTCCAGGGCGGCGGCAATTTCGGCAGCGGCACCGTCTCCTTGTACACGGGCGTGGGCGAGAATCAGGTGGTAGCCCACCATGCGTTCGTCCAGCACCCGCAGGATATCCTGCAAGGCGGCACCGCTGCGGGAGGTGACCACGCCGATGATGCGGGGCAGGAGGGGGAGGGGTTTTTTCCGTTGTGGGGAGAAGATTCCCTCGGCGTTGAGTTGGGCGTGGAGTTTCAGGAGCATTTCCCGGTCGCTGCCGGAGCCTGCCGGGGTCATGGCTTCCACCACCAGTTGGTATTCTCCCCGTGGTGGATAGACGGTCACCCGCCCGGTGACCTGCACCGCTTCGCCGTTGCGTGGGGAGTGGGTGATGCGCATGCGGGCGGTGCGCCATACCACCGCGCGAATTTGTGCCTCGCCATCGGCCAGGGTGAAGTAGAGATGGCCGGAGGCGGGCATTTTCAGATCAAAAATTTCCCCCCGCACCCGCACATAGGGCAAGGCATTTTCCAACAACTCGCGAATGCGTCCGTTGAGTTGGGAGACGGTCAGGATGGTGGCGAGGGAGGGGGTGTAGGGTTCCATGAGGAAATGGGTGTGACCGGCAAAATGAGAGAAAGAATTGTTGAGTTTGATTATTTGTCGGTGGTAGAAAAACGCCGTAGTGCCTTCCACATATCCTGACCGGTGGCTTGTAAATCTTTGGCCATGGCCAAGCGGTCGGTGGCGAAGGCTTGTTGAACGGAGGCAACGGGAGTGGTGAAACGGCGCAACCTGGGGTGGGTTACGGTCTTTTCTTCCTCTGGCATCAGGTTGAACAGATCCCCTATACCAAGCAGGAGGGGATGCAGGGTGCTTTTCATGTGGATCTCAAAACAGCCACGGGTTGATGATACCTTCCAAATTCTCTTTTTTCTACCACGAACGGGTTTGTTTTGCAACAAGGTTATCCAGAATGAACCTCTTCTTTGCAACCGGAACCTTCCTCCAACGGGTCCGCCTGTTGGGGCGAACCCGTGGGGGAGGGGTATGGGGTGTCAGGGCAGGGGTTTGATGTGGCCCAGGGCTTCATGTTTGTGGTGATTGGCCAGCATGAATTTTTCGTGCAGGCGGTGGTGGTGTTCTTTCAAGCGGGCCACTTGGGTCAAAAGTTGTTGGACAAAGCCGCTGCTGGAGAGCAGTCCGCTCATGCGATCGGCGGAGCGGCGGGTGGAGCGGATCTCTTGCCGCAGAGTTGCCATTTCGTTCAGGGCGATGGCTTCTTCATCGCTCACGTAGCTGGGAGCCGTCTCGCAGGCACCCAGCAGGGTTTTGGGACGGGCCACCATGGCATAAAGAGGATAAGTATACATGGCATCACCTATGGGTGGATGGTTGCGAAGACTTACAGCGTCCTTGCCTCCCTCTTGCACATCTCCTATACCCATTTGACCATGACCAGGCTGAAAGAGTTCTCACCCTGCCCAATTCTTTTCCATTCTCATGGGGAAATCTACCATAGCTGTCTGGAGATATAAACAAAATTATCGGGTTTTAGCCAATTTTTTTACCCAGATCAGGGTGTGGTAAAGGGTTGAAAAAGGTTTCTTCTTTATGGCGATAATTGGCAAGGCAAAGAGTCTTTCTGCTTTGGGGGGAGAAAAAGAAAATTACATCTGGCCGGTGAGACTCTGGTTGGCGGCCTTTTCCTGGGGGGTCAACAGGCGTTTTTTTAAGACCACCACCATGGCTTCCACCGCTCGCGGTTGGCGGGCGATGACGGCGGTGGCTTGGCCTTGGTCGATCAATTGTTTGCCATAGATGCTGGGAACCATGTTGAGGCTCACCACGTCAAAACGAGCCTCCTTCCAACCCATGTACCAATACCAGTCGCCATAATAGAGCCAACTGTTTTCGTTAAAACCACGCACATGATAGGGATCCTGCCAAGCCTGCAAGGAAAGATCATAAGGCACCCGAATGGTCAACTGACCACCCACCTTCAACACCTTGAGCATGGAATCCATGGTGTTGGATAACTGATGAATATGCTGCAAAACATCCAGGGCCAAAATTTGCTCAAACTGCTCTTCCACCAACTGCACCGGGCCAAAACGGGCACAGGGTAAGGCCTCCCCTCCCAACGGCAAGGGCTGATTCAAATCCCACACCACATCCGGCTGGCAGGCAGGATTACGATCCAGGTTGAGACAATCCTCCCGCCAATTTCCCCCACTGCCCAGATTAAGAACACCAGGTATCCCCCTGGTCACACGCTGCACCCCCAGGGCCTGCCCCAACACCCCACTGAACGGACGACGGCGCAAGGTGGCCAATGCATCCTGTTGTAAACGTTTGCGCCTGGGTTCATCCGCCAACAATCCCTGGCAGGTGGTGACCAAATCTTCATAACGGGCCAAGGCCAAACCAGGCCGCAACCCTTCATCCATCTCCGTCTCGTCGCCACACTCGGCCACCACCGCCTTGCCGTTGGCCATGAGATAACTCACCCGCACCGACTCAAAAATGGCCGCCGGATAAAAATGCATGTTCAAAACCAAACGGCTGCTGGCAATGGCACCATCCCGCTCACGACCATACACCCCAAATAGATGACGCACCCGCAAGCCCGCAGCCCGCAACTGCTCCAAAATCAGCCGCCGACGATCATTCAAGGAGCCATAAAATAAAACATCGGTCTCCTCAACCGCCGGGGCAATGCGGCTCCACTCCTGCACATAGCCCAACGGTACATGACGCAACACCCCCTTGACCCCGGCCTGCCGCAACCGCTCCATATTGCGCTGGCTGTAATCCCACACCTCATGACGGTGCAACAATTGCCAATACCCCTCATGCAACATGCCGGAGGTGGGATCGATCTGTTCTGTATTATAGATAATGCTGTCCAGAGGGAGAGAGGTCACCAGGGCAGGGGGCAATAAATGACCACCCACCACAATGGCCCGCGCATTTGGAATCAGGGCGTTACGTTGCAAAGTCGCCTGCAACCCCAACCCCCGCAAACCATACACCAACCCCTCCGCCAGTTCACGCAACGCCTCCCCATGCAGGTAACCCGCCGGAGAAATCCATACCACCTGCCAGTCGGTCATGGTCTACAGGGCCTTGTCAAAGGTGATGCGGGGATCGATCCATACATAGGTCAGATCGGTGAGCAATTTGGACAACAAACCCAACAAGGAAAAAAAATACAAGGTGGCCATCACCACCGGATAATCCCGGTTGATCACCGACTCATAACCCAGCAATCCCAAACCGTTCAAACTGAATATGGTCTCAATCAACAAACTGCCACTGAAAAAAGCCGCCACAAAAGAACTGGGAAAACCGGTCACCAACGGAATCATGGCATTGCGAAACACATGACCATACAATACTGCCCGATCCGTCAACCCCTTGGCCCGCGCCGTCACCACATACTGACGGGAAATCTCCTCCAAAAAGGCGTTCTTGGTTAACATGGTCATCACCGCAAAGGCCCCCACCGTGGAAGCGGTCACCGGTAACACCATGTGCCACAAGTAATCCACAACCCTGGCAGGCCAGCTCATCTCTTGCCAATTGTCGGAAACCAGACCCCGCAAGGGAAAAACATCCCAAAAACTGCCCCCTCCAAACAAGACAATCAGGGTAATCCCCAACACAAAACCAGGAATGGAATAGCCCACCAGAATCACCGTAGAGGTGAAGGCATCAAAACGATCCCCATGACGCACCGCCTTGGCAATCCCCAAGGGAATGCTCACCAGATAGGTGAACAAAAAGGTCCACACCCCCAAGGAAATGGAAACCGGCAACCGCTCCACCACCAACTCCACCACCTGCCGATGATGATAATAGGATTCGCCAAAATCGAAGAAAAAATAGTTCTTCATCATCTGCAAAAAACGCACATGGGCGGGTTGATCGAAGCCATACAGTTTATTCAAAGCCGCAATTTTTTCCGCATCCAGGCCGTGACTGCCCCGATAGGCCGACCCACCGGAAGCCGCCTCGCCACTTCCCTTGCGGGCCTCTTCCAACTGACTGATCATCCGCTCCACCGGTCCACCCGGCACAAATTGAATCACCAGAAAGGTCAAACCCATGATGCCAATCAGGGTGGGAATCATCAGCAGCAGACGGCGGAGAATGTAGGAAAACATGGGGGAGCTAACGCTGAACCGCTGGAGGCAACCGAAACTCTTGTCCGGCAACGGGAACATATTGAACAGGCATTGGCCAAACACGCATCAAACCAAACATCAAGCCCATACCAAGAATGACCATCCCTCCCAGTTTGATCACCATGCGCAATTCCATTTCACGCAAACGTGATTCCAGTTTGGTGTCCAATTCTTTGAATTTGACATCCATTCTGAATTCAAGCTCACGCAAATCACGCTTGGTGGCCACATCTTCCAGTTTGGCATCCTGCAAATTGCAAATAGCCGTATAAAGCACCTCCGCCTGTTGCTCTTCAAAGCCAACAGGCTTCAATGGCTTGATAAACTCATGGGAGTTATAGGCTATGGCCACCATGATCCCTCCTCCACTCCGTTAAGGTTCACCACAGGGCCACTCTATCACAAAAGAAGAGCACGCTTCAACAGAGGTTTAGGCGGCTTCGTCGTCTGGGATAACGTCCCCCTTCATGGCATAACGGCTGCCCACCGGCAATACCCCGGCCTGGTTGCCTTCCGGGTTGAGGAAATAGCGTTGGGAACCGATCTGGCCATACCGATCCAGCATGGTGGTCCAGCCTTTGACATAAACAGGGCAGGTATCGTTGAAACAAACCAGCAAAACATCGGTTCCCCAACCCAAACCATCGGAAAAGTTGAAGGGGGCGACTGCATATTTGCTGAGTTGTTGTCCGCAATGGGGACAAACGGCCTGGGAGGGGGTGGTCATAAGGTGACTTCCTTGTTGGAAAAGTGGTGACGAATATCTCTATGGACCAGCCAGGCAGGCCATGGGTTCCCCACCACTAAAAAAGTTTTATCCGCTGCACTTTTCCGCCAGCCATTGGCGAGCGGCTTGCAGTGCCTTGTCCACATCCGCCGGACGATCACCGCCACCCATGGCCATATCCGGTTTGCCTCCCCCTTTGCCACCCACCAGGGGGGCCACGGTTTGAATCAAGGCACCAGCAGAAAGGCGGGGAATTAAATCCTTGGTCACCCCTGCAACCAGGGTAACCTTGCCCCCTTCCACCAAGGCCAACAGGATGACACCGCTTGCCAGACGATCCCGAATCCGATCCAATAAATCCCGCAACTCCCGGCTTTCCACCCCGTTCACCCGGCTGGCCAGCAGGGAAATTCCTTGAACCTGTTCGGTTTTCGCCAACAGGGTATCCACCACATTACCGGCCAGCTCACCCCGTGCCTGCTCCAATGCCCTTTCCAACTCTTTCTGCCGGGCCAACAGTTTATCCAGCCCTTCTCCCAGTCGATCCGGCGGCAGTTTGAGCAGGGAGGCGGCTTCTTTCAAACGGCGGGCATCTTCCACAAAGGAGTGGCGTGCCACCTGGCCACATACTGCCTCGATCCGCCGCATACCCGCCGAAACCGCCCCTTCCGAGACAATCCGGCATAGACCGATATCCCCGGAACGGGAGACGTGAGTGCCCCCGCACAGTTCCACCGAATCGCCAATGGTCACCACCCGCACCTGTTCACCATATTTTTCGCCAAACAGGGCCATGGCCCCTTTGGCCACCGCTTCGTCCGGTGACATGACCGTGGTTTCCTGGCGGGCGTTGGCCAGGATGGCGGCGTTGACCATCTCTTCAATTTTGGCCAGCTCTTCACTGGTTAACGCCTGAAAATGGGAAAAGTCAAAGCGCAACCGATCCGCCGCCACCATGGAACCCGCCTGTTTGACATGGGTTCCCAACACCTTGCGCAAGGCATGGTGCAATAAATGGGTGGCGGAATGGTGTAGACGGATGGCTCCCCGCCGCTCTTGATCCACTTGCAGGGTGACGGGCTGATTTTCCGTCAGACGACCCTGCACCACCTTGCCCCGATGAACAAACAGGTCACCCACCGGCTTAAAGGTATCACTCACCTGGAAGGAGCCTCCCTCCCAGGAGATCACCCCGCAGTCGCCGCATTGACCACCCGATTCCGCATAGAAGGGAGTCTGGTTGGTCACCACCTCTCCCTGCCAGCCCTCTTCCAGGGCGTCCACCTGTTTTCCATCCTTGACCAGGGCAATGACTGCACCCTCGGCAGTCTCGGTGAGATATCCCAAAAATTCACTGGCCCCCACCTTCTCCCGCAACTCGTGAAAGACGTGGGAAATTTTGGCATCGCCGGAACCTGCCCAGGCGGCTCTGGCCCGTTTGCGTTGTTCATCCATCAAACGTGCAAAGCCCACCATGTCCAGGGAGACCAGGCGATCCCTGGCAATGTCTGCCGTCAGATCGGTGGGAAAGCCATAGGTATCATACAGGGTGAAAATGGCTTGACCCTCCAACACCCCACCGGCGGACAGGGGGGCCAACGCCTCTTCCAACAGGCGCAGACCACCATCCAACGTGGCGATGAAGCGTTGCTCTTCGGTGCGAATCACCGGAGTGGAGAGGGATTCCTGAGCGGCCAGCTCCCCGTAGGCATCTCCCATGGTTTGAATGAGGACGGGAATCAATTTATACAGGAAGGGTTGGTTGATGCCCAACAGGCGACCATGCCGCAAGGCACGGCGCATGATCCGCCGCAGCACATAGCCCCGCCCCTCATTGGAGGGCAACACCCCATCGGTGATTAAAAAGGTGACCGCTCGCAAATGGTCGGCGATAACCCGCAGGGAGACATCCTTTTGCTCATCCTGCCCATAGGTCACACCGGCGATTTCTGCCGCTGCCTTGATCAAGGGTTGGAAAAGGTCCGAATCATAGTTGCTGAACTTGCCTTGCAGGATGGAGGCGATCCGCTCCAGACCGGCTCCCGTATCGATACAGGGGCGGGGCAGGGGGGTGAGGGTGCCGTTGGCATCCCGATCATATTGCATGAAGACCAGGTTCCAAATTTCCACAAAGCGGTCCCCATCTCCATCTTCCGAACCGGGAGGACCACCTGCCACTGTGGGACCATAATCATAGAATATTTCCGAACAGGGACCGCAGGGGCCGGTCTCTCCCATGGACCAAAAGTTGTCGCTGGTGGGTATGCGGACGATTTTTTCTTCTGGTACCCCCAACTCTTTGTGCCAAATGTCGTAGGCTTCATCATCCTGGGCGTAGACGGTGACCATCAGTCGGTCAACGGGCAGGCCCAGTTCCACGGTGACAAACTGCCAGGCCATGGAGATGGCCCCTTTTTTGAAGTAATCCCCAAAGGAAAAATTGCCCAGCATTTCAAAAAAGGTGTGATGGCGGGCGGTGCGGCCCACGTTTTCCAGATCGTTGTGTTTGCCACCGGCCCGCACGCATTTTTGTACCGTCACGGCACGGGGGGATTGGGGTTTTTCCAGTCCCAGAAACCAGGTCTTGAATTGCACCATCCCGGCGTTGGTAAACATCAGGGTGGGATCATTCCGTGGAATCAACCCGGAGGAGGGTAGGGGAAGGTGGTCATTTTTCTGGAAAAATTCCAAAAAACGTTTGCGAATTTCTTTGCCCGTCATGCTTGCCTCGTCAATCGGTAAAGTCCCGCTTGAGAACTCTTTGAATGATATCAGGTGGGAAACCCCGCCGTGCCAGAAAATCGTATTGTCGTCGCAACTGCTTAAACCGGGTGGTGCGGTCTTGTTCGGTATCGTCTTCCTGCGCTCTGCCGAAACGGCTTTGCAGGGCTTCCCGTGCCGACTCCACCAGGTCCACTTCTGCCAGAGAAGTGGTGAGGGCCTGACGAATGGTCTCCTCATCCATGCCTTTGTGCCGCAACTCTGCCCGAATGCGTAGGGGGCCTTGGCGGCAGGAGGTCAAACGGTAGTGGGCGCGTTGGCTGGCCAGGGTGGCGTCATCCAGGTAGCCAAGCTCCAGACAGCGGTCGATCACTTGGCTCACCACCTCTTCTTCGTGACCTTGGTCCGTCAGTTTAGCAAACAGTTCCTTCTGACCATAGGCCCGACGTGCAAGACAACGCAAGGCTTGATGGTAAACAAGTGAAAAGGTCATCTCAACGGTTCATCACCTGGTTGGTGGATCATTTTTTGCGTTTCAGTTTATAAACATAGGCCAAGACTTGCGCCACCGCCTTGAACAGATCGGGTGGAATAAATTTTTCCAGTTCCACCTCCCGGTAGATGGTGCGGGCCAGGGGAGGGTCTTCCACCAGGGGGACGTTGTTTTCCTTGGCAAGCTCTCGAATGCGCAGGGCGATTTCTCCCATGCCTTTGGCCACCACCTTGGGGGCGTTCATCTCTTTGGGTACGTACTTAATGGCTACTGAATAGTGGGTAGGGTTGGTGATTACCACGTCCGCCTTGGGAACCTCCTGCATCATGCGCCGGTTGGCCATATCCCGTTGCAACTGGCGGATGCGTCCCTTGATTTGCGGATCCCCTTCCATTTGTTTGTATTCGTCTTTGACCTCCTGCTTGGTCATGCGCAGGCTTTTATAATAGTCATAGCGTTGGTAGATAAAATCCAGCAACGCCAGAAAGATGAAGGCCAAAGTTACTCGCCACAGCACATCCATGGAGTCGGAGGCGAGAAATTCCACCACATTTTGGAAGGTGGTGGCTGTCAGGTTGATCACGGTGAGGGCATCGTCTCGCAGGGCTAGATAGACCGCGATGGAGATGACCCCCATTTTGAGCAGAGATTTAAACGCCTCCACCACCGAACGGATGGAGAACAACCGTTTGACCCCTTCCAGCGGATTGATCTTGGAGAAACTGGGGGCGATGGTTTGCCAGGTGAAGAGCCAGCCATGCTGAATAAACGCGCCCACAAAAGCCATGAGGACGAAAACGGCGAAAAAGGGTAATAAGTCCATGAATACTTCGATGACCACATCCCGCAACAGGACGGTTACGCCGGTGGAGGTGATATCCGATTGAATGGGAATGCGCAAGAAAAAGACCATTTTGCTTTGCAGGGCGTGCCACAGCTTTTCCCCCTGGTAGACGAACAGGAGGTAGGCGGAAAGCAGCAAGAGGGCGGTACTAACCTCCTTGGAAGAGACGACCTGCCCTCGGCTTCTGGCCTCTTCCAAGCGTTTACTTGTGGGTTCTTCTGTTCGGGCGTCGTCGTCGCTGTCTTCTGCCATGGCACCCCCCGTGGATTAACGTCTGGCGATGCTGAAGCCCAGTTCCAGGAAAAATTCAATTTCCCGAACCAGCACATCGGAAAAGATGGTCATGCCCAGACCCATGATGATGAATCCTACCAGTTGCATGATGGGCATGGCAACGAAGAAGACTTGAATTTGTGGGGAGGCCCGGTTAATGAGGCCCAGTCCCAGGTAGAGAAGTTTGGAGGCCACCACCACGGGAGCGGCGATCATCATGGCCAGGACGAACATGTGGGAGACCCCTTGGGCGACGGTGGCCAGCAGGCCGTCTCCTCTGGGCAGGCCGACGCCCAGGGGCAGGGTTTTGAAGGAGCGGGCGAGACCTTCCAGCAGCAGGTGGTGACCATTGATGATCAGGTAGATCATCAGGGCGGCCAGGTAGAGCATATTGCTGAGGACGCCTTCCCGCATGCCGGAGGTGGGGTCCATGACTTCGGCCATGGAGAGGCTCATTTCAAAGCCCATGAGGCTACCGGCGGTTTGGGTGGCCACCAGTACCCAGTGGGTGATGATGCCCACGGTGGCACCCAGTAGCACTTCGTTGATGACGGCCAGGGACATGGCCACGGCTTGTCCTTTGCCTTCGCCTGGCCAGTGGGGGGCCAGGGGAAAGAGCACCCAGGCGACGGCCACCATGAGGGCCAGTCGCACCCGCATGGGTCCGACGGAACGGGAGAAGAAGGGGGCGGCCAGGAAGAGTCCGGTCAATCGGGAGAGGACCAATGCGGCTCGTTCCACCTCACCGGTGGAGAAACCAAGAAAGTCCATCAAGGCTTGCGGGTCCACCGGGGTATCCTGTTATTTGAGCAGGGTTGCCATGGTTTCGAACAATTTGCGGATGTAATCCATGAGGGTTTGGATCATCCACGGCAGGGTCAGGATCATGGCGAAAAAGGTGGCGAGAATTTTGGGGATGAAGGTTAAGGTCATCTCCTGAATTTGGGTGACCGATTGAAAAATGGAAATAATCAACCCCACCACCAAAGCTGTCACCAGCAGGGGAGCTGAAACCAGCATGGCAACTTTGATGGCCTCGATCACCAGTTCAACGACGGTTTCCACCGTCATGGTCCACCTCCCGCCTTTAGGGAAAAAATTCCTTCCTCCTTCTATGGTAACCTTCTGTAGGGGAGATGGAAATGGTTTTTGATGAAAACGTTATAATGATGGGTTGATATGCTCTGGTGGATGAGGGGGAAAAGGATTGGGAATCCCACCAGTATTTGGAACCATTCCCCATTGCCACCCACAGGGAGGCAGGTTATGATTAAGTGTATGAGTGACAACTTGAAAATACATGGGTTGTTTTTGACGAAGACGGGAAAATCTAGAGGTTGGGGGATGGACATTAAGGCGCGTATAAAGCTTTATAAAGATTCAGATTTTTTGTTGAAAAGGTCTGTTTATTGGTTTGCGTTACCTTTTTGGCGCATTCTGCAATTTTTTCGGGATGCACGTTTTCGTGCAGAAAGAGTGACACGTTTTCGATATAATTTTTTTCACCATCAGGGGTCTACATTTACCATGCTTCATCGGTATCCTGTTTTGTTCAGGGCGTGTGCGGCCTATTTTTCGGCTCATCCCAATCCCAAAATACTTTCTTTCGGTTGCTCAACCGGCGAAGAGGTGGTTTCTTTGGCCGAATACCTTCCTACCGCCACCATAATGGGGGTGGACATCAACGAATGGTGTTTAAGCCAATGCCGCAAAAACAACAAAAATCAAAAGCACAATTTTTATCATCGACTGTCGCCAGAGTTTGTTTCTGCGGAAGGGTTTGATGCCATTTTTTGCATGGCTGTTTTCCAAAGGAGTGAAAACAGAATTAATCACAATTCAGATGCGGATCCAGGTTTCACTTTTGAAAATTTTGAACAAGAAATCCAGTTTCTTGATGTTAAATTAAAATCAGGTGGATTGTTTATCATAGATCAGGCAGATTTCAGTTTTGCAGATACTGCCTTGGCAGCCCGCTATGTTCCCTTGGACATTGAGAAAAATAGAATTGTCAGAAACCGTCCCCTGTTTGACAAGGATAATAAAAAATGTGCAGACAGCCAGTATTTATACAGGGTGTTTGTTAAAACGTCCCATTCGCTACAACAGTAAGGTGATTAATATTTTCAATTAACTGTATGTAATAATCTAAAAATTATAGTGGGAGGGGAAAGACTAGGATTTTCCGCTGGCTGTCGCACATCCAGCCACGTGGACATCTATGGTAAAGATTGTTATTGCCGTGCGCACCTGGGCAAGGATTTTGTTCAGAGTTGGGAGGGATTTGGAGGGGGGCGGCGTGCAAGGCAACTAAATACTTAGGGTCATAAAAATTGATAGAGCCACGAGCTATGGACCATCGTGCCATGTGGGGCACGATGGTCCGTGGCGGATTAGGAAAAGTCGGCCATGACGATGTAACCGTTCCCGCTGGTGGACAGGAAAAGTTCGTGGGAGCCGAGTTCCTCGTGATTGATGGTGTAGAGCCGGTCGGATTGGGGTAACGGGGCATCGCTACGGAATTCCAATCTGAAGCAATGAGGTCTGGTTTTATTTTCAAAGTCGGGTAAGTCGTGGGTTTTTTTCACATGAACCAGGTGAAGGTTGCAGGCATTGCCATCTTCAAGAGTAAGGGAAAACTTAGTATTGAAGGCTCTTTTGGCCAATTCGTAAGTCATGGTGGACATTGAGATTCTCCTGGTGATAAATACCGGTGACATTGTTAGGAAAAATAACAGACTTCCTTATAAAAATTTCAGCAGAAAAAGTCAATGCATTTTTATGATTTGTGGTGGGGTGTGGATGAACACCTTGACTGTTGTTGGTGGGAAGGGATGGGTGGCAATGACAGTTGGCAGGTAGGGGGTGATGAGCCAGGTGG
>JADFXB010000290.1 GCA_015233935.1 Magnetococcales bacterium
GTGAGGCTGGCAAGGGGTTTGCGGTAGTAGCCAATGAGGTCAAGGAGCTGGCCCGTCAGACCGCCGAAGCTACCCGTATGATCTCCGGGCAAATCGATACCATCCAACGCCACGCCCAGGAGGCGATTCATACCACCAACGAAATCGCCCACAACATTGAATCCATCAACACGGCCAACAAGGAAACCACCCAATCGGTGAATGAGCAGGCAACCGCTGTTCAGGGTATTGCCACCGCCATGCAGGGGGTAACCGAGGCCAACAACACCGTGATGCGCAACGCCTCCGAACTGGAACGGGCAGCCATGGAGGTGGCCCGTGCTGCCATGGAGGCGGCCTCCGGCACGGGAGAAATTGCCCGTTCCGCCTCCGAGGTTTCCAGTGCGGCGCAACAGATGACTCGGGATACCCAGGAGGTGCAATCCTTCGTGTACTCCATCCTGCAATCCTCCGAGCGTACTGCCAGCACCTCCCAGGAAATCCAGAAGAAGATGCACACCGCCACCGACATTGCGGGTCGTTTGGCTGGTTCCGCCAACCACTTCGGCATCCTTGCCGATGTGGTGGAGGGGACTTCCCAGTCCCTGCGTCAGGCCAAGTCTGGGCTGGAGATTGGTCATCCTCCCTTTGACCTGGAGCAGATCAAGGAGTCCCACCTGGCACTGGTGGCCAGCCTGCAAAACGGTGATGGCCATGCGTGTAAGGAAGCCTCTTGCCAATTAAAACAGTGGAGTCGTTCGGAAGGTGAACAGCGTTTTGGCGGCACAGCGGTTTTTCAAGAGGTTATGCGGGTTCATCAAGATTTACACCATGCCGCCGAGAAGGCCGCTGCCACGGAAAACCGGGAAACAAACATTGCCAGCTTTGAAACCACCCGCAAACGGTTTTTTGAGCTGTTGGACCAGTTGTATCAGACAGCGGCGTGATGATATTACTCAGCAGGGACAGGATGTAGCTGACGGGGATGAACAGCACACTACCATCGCCGTCAGCCTGCCTGTCTGGTTCATCTCCCCAGATTTCGTTCAATGGCCCGCAAAAATTCTGCCGGATCGGAGGGCACATCCCGGCTGCTCTCCCGCAGGTTGCGCATTTCCTGCTGGTCACGATAGGGTTGGCTGGAGACCTTGCCCGTTTGGGGTGCCCCTCCCCGGCTCTTGATATAACATGACTTCACCATATTGGGTGCGGGGTCATCAAATTCGTCGTTGCTGCATTCGATGCCGTCTCTCACCCCTTCCAGGAAATAAAAGCGACCATTGGCGCCGTAGGCCACATCCCGGACACCTTTGAAGGAGCACCATTCGTCCTCTTGGGCGCAAAAAGTGTCATAGCCAGCAGGAGCACGGCTTGCTGCTGGTTGGGGACGTTGCTGGGAGGCAGAACCACCCAGGGTTGCCAGGCCGGGCCAGCCACTATCGATGGTCTTGGGATAGCCGGGGTCCAGCATATCCCGCTCTATATCCCAACGCCAATACAAGTCATCCTTGAAAAAGTAAAGCTTGTTGTTGCTGGGACCATTGCTGGCACCGCCATAGGTGGCCATGTCCAGATTGTTGGGCAGACCCTGCCAGCCAGCACTGATGGCTTGCGGGTAGCCTTGGTCCAGACGATCCCGCTCAATATCCCAACGCCAGTAAGAGCCGCCTTTAAAAAAATACAGCTTATTGTTGCGGCCACTGTTGCTGTAGCCACCATACACGGCGGCATCCAGGTTGTCGGGCAGGCCCGGCCAGCCCGCACTGATGGCCTTGGGATAGCCATCATCCATGGTGTCGGTGGACAAATCCCAACGCCAGTACAAGCGGCCTTTGAACAGATACATCTTATTGCTGCGGGAGCTGTTGCTGTAGCCCGCATAGGTGGCAGCATCCAGGTTGTCTGGAATTCCGGGCCAGCCACTGGCTATGGCCTTGGGATAACCTGGATCCATGCGCATGGTATCGGCACTGTAGCGACTGTAGCGGTTGTTGCGAAAAAAATAGATTTTGTTGTCCAACTGGTTATCATGAAATCCGCCAAAACTGGCAGCCATGCCGCGAGCCGCCTGGGCGGAGGTACTGACCAGGCAACCTCCCACCAGTAAAGCAGCCAACAGAAGAGAAAACCCGTTTTTATGCAAGACCTTCATATTCATTTGTCCTGTACCATTTCTTGTCTGTCGGCAGCTTGCGTTGCCTTCGAATGTAAGTGACCGCTCTCCAGCAGAATGCTCGTGGCCAAAATATTTTTCAAGTGGTCAGCGGTCTTTCCCGATCTATTTTATTTAAATTATTGCAAAATAGGGGCGGTTTGATGGCATAGTTCGGGTATACCCATCCGGCAACGCTTCTTTCTGGTCTTGGGGATCATGGAATGAATATTGGTGAGGCCTTGCAAGGCCTGGCAGCCATTCTCGGTATTTTTTACACCATTCGCATTTACCGACAGGCGCGGGACAAATATCCCGTCTTTACCTATCAACAACATTCCGCTGGGAATCAAGCAGACTGGCGGTGGCGGATACCCGATGAGGAATTAACATTAAAGCTGGAAGAAAAGGATGAGGTGAGCCGCATCCATATTCCTGTGCGCATGTTATTTTTTGAAAAAATGTGTATTTATGCAGGTTTTGTTGGAGCCATGTTAGTGATTTACCTGTATGGGTTATTGTTCGTCCGGGATGCCGGTTTGCCAGAGTATATGATCGGGTTATTGTTTGTCTTTCTCAGTGTTGCCTTGTTGAACGTTGGCAGCCGGGTCAGTTCCATATCTCTACATAAAAACCACCTTGTTATAACGGAGAGCTATGCATTGTTTTTGAAAAGATTATATATTTATAAGCATGAAAAACAATTGAGTTTTGCAGGCAAGTCCGATTCTCTTTTTGAATTAACCGTTGACCATACAGAGCCGGATTATAAGCTCTATATTAAAAGAAAATATTTACATATTTTCTCAACGCAAAGAAAACTGATTCTGTCCGTCAACCAAAGTCAGGGGAGTTGGTTGGTGGCCGGGTTGGAATATTGGCGCGACCATGCCGGGGTGCAAGAAGTGAAAACCTCCCTGTTGCAATAAGGTTTCCGACTCTGGGTGGAAGTTTTTATCTGACAAATAGTTACATTAATTTCTCTCTGGCATTCTTTCCTTGAGGAGCAGGATGCTGAAGCTGAACCCAGGATGAACCACCGACTCATCCTGGGTTCATATTCTTTGCGCTATGCTGTAATGAGTGTCCCCATGTGCAGTTATTTCAAGGAAGGAAAGCAACTGTACGAACCAAAGAATAGTGAGGATAATTGTCATGAGATTTCACCATTTCTTCTTGCAACTGTGGATGGTTGCAGGAATTGTCATGGGTTCCACAGGCGTGATCTGGGCTGGCGAGGAGCATCATCATCACC
>JADFXB010000291.1 GCA_015233935.1 Magnetococcales bacterium
TGGCGCAAGGCATCACGCTGGCCGCTTTCAACCTCATAGTTCTGATAAATATCAAAATGATCCGGGTCTGAATCCGGGGCGGGAGGCAGCAGCAGATCATCCAGATCGTGGAGTTGATCTTCATAGCGGGCAGCAATTTGGCGACGACGGGCCACCGCCTGGTCATAATGCTTCAGTTTGAAACCAAGAATGGCGGCTTGCAGATTATCCAGGCGAGAGTTGTAGCCCCATTCCACCACATCGCCACTGTGGGCACGTCCGTGATCACGGAGCAGGTGCAGATATTCCGCCACCTTGTCGTTGTTGGTAAAAACCGCGCCCCCATCTCCGAAACAGCCCAAGGTTTTGGAGGGGTAAAAGCTGCAGGTGCCAGCCACGCCGAAGGTTCCGGCAAACCGTCCCTTGAACTTTGAGCCTAAGGCCTGGGCTGAGTCCTCGACAATTTTCAAGCCATGTTGATCCGCCAGTGCACAAATGGGATCCATGTTGGCGGTGCGTCCGTTTAATTGCACAGGCATGATGGCGCGGGTTTTGGCGGTAATCAGTTTTGCAATGGAGGATGGATCGATCAGGTGATCACGACCACAATCGGCCAGCACCGGTTTGGCTCCCACATGGTGGATGGATGCCGCTGAGGCCACAAAGGTGTGGGAGGGGACGATCACCTCATCCCCTGGTCCGATCCCGGCTGCCCGCAGGCCCATCATCAAGGCCACGGTGCCATCGGCCACGCCAACCACATGCTTCACGCCAAGATAGCGGGCAAGGTTTTCTTCAAATTCCAGCAAATCCTTTTGCATGATGTATGCCCCACGACGCAAAACATCATGCACGATGGTCATCAACTCTGCCTCATCGGTAGCAAACAAGGCGGGATAGTTGAAAAATGGCACATTTCTGGTAGCAGCCATCGGTGTCCTCTTTAAGTGTTACGCATGTGATTTGACCCATTCACAGGCGAAAGACACCTGCCAGCAGGTGAATGCCCGCAACTTGGGTCAGTATCTCCCGGTCGGCGTAAAACATGGGGAAAATATCCTCATGTTACTGCGGCAGCCAGGTTACTTGTAAGCTGTCATCACAAATTTAAATGCGGATCCTTTAACCCCGATCCATTGGTCAAACCATCGGATCAACAATGCGGTTCGCCTTTCACCAACCACTCTGGTCAACAGTGGTGCCATCCAGGTTAACGAACCAAAAAATGCAACCTCAACCTTGTTAAAACTATTTTTATATTTATTTATTGTTTCCAACGCAGGCATCCGCAACAGGGTGCTTTTGGATCTTTTTCCCATTTTGTAAGCAAGCCAGCGATTCAGGCGATAGATGGGGTTGTTATTCAGGGAATCCACGCAAATAAATTTTCCATTTGATTTCAGAACCCGGACAATTTCAGATAACACGATATCGTTATCTCCATAACTTAAACCACCGGCACAAACCACCATATCAAACGTGGCATCACCGAAGGGCAAGGCCTCCATATCGGCAGTTTGGGTGACGAGTCTGCCATTATAACGTCCGAGGGATTTTTTAAGAAATTCCAGAGAATTTTGGGAAATGTCGGTAGCCACAACACGGGCACCGGTCTCCAGCAATTTTTTGGAATGCAGACCACTTCCTGCACATAACTCAAGAATGGAACAAGATGAATCCGCCCAACGCTGTACCCGTGCCTCATATTCTATATAAGGCTCACGCAAGGGGAGAGGGATGGCCTCTGCCCCAAAAGCGCGATGGGGGATCTCTTGTTCTGAAGAGATAGACATCATCATGGCAGCGGCACGGTTATCATACCGGGATCGCTCGATATCTTTATCTAAATCTCCTTGAGATACCGCACTCTTTGTTGACATGGGGTTATCGATTTGGCTTGATCAATTGAAAAGTGAAAATCCATGCCATCAGACGAATGCCTGGTATTTTTGTTAAAACTGCGTCAATGGCGTGGAGTAACGGAAAGAGGGGTCTCATGTGCGGCCCGATAATGCTCAGGATATGCCAATATTTAATTTCACCAATATCGAAAAACCGTTTGGCAAAATCCACATCCTTCAGACTCAGAATATGGCTTTTTTCCCAATCGGTACGCATGGCTGGAGTTAAGTGCCGGTAAAGCTTGATGGCCGGATTATAGTCCAGGGCTTCCACCGCCAATATTACTCCGCCCGGTGCCAGGATGCGTCTGAGTTCCGGGAAGGCATAGGAAAGATCAAGGTGGTGCAGCATACCACTGCAAATGATGACATCGATGGAGTTGTCCGGCAATTTGGTATTTTCAGCATCGGCCTGGATAAACACGGTGGTATCCTGGACCCCTTCCGCCAGGGCCTCCCGCCTGGCATTGCCAACGGATACCGCACTGATATCAATACCTATTGCCAACGAGGCCCCATATTTGGCTGCCTTGAGGGCGTTACTGCCATTGCCACAGGCATAGTCCAAAAATATTTTGCCTTTGGCATTCTGTTCAATCCACTGGTCCACATAGGCCTTGGAAGCGTTTGTAGCATCATAATATTTCCGATTGCCGTAAAATTTTTCGTAAGTATCTCTGTCAATATTTTCTTCAAGCTTCTGGTCTCTATTTTTATCATGAAATTCCAACTCAAGCCTTTTTCTTTCATCAAGACTCTTCATCCAATCTTCGTTTGTTATTTTCTCTATTTCACGAAGCTTTTCTCTTAACTGATCAACATTCATCGCGAGGGTCGCCCTTTCCTTAAAACCACGTTTTGATCCATTCGTTGAGACCAATCGCTCATTCAACAAAATCACCAGGTCAACGGCCCATGCCGAACTGGTTGACAGGACTCATTCCCACAATGCCTGGACTCTGAACAGTCTGTTCAATCGCTACATCGCTGAATGAGTACCTCTTCCAAAACTTGGAAGTATAAGCTCCCGATGCCACATTTTCAACAGCAATAAAATCCACCAGTGCATCCAGACTGTCTCGGGGGGGAATCAGACCTAGTAAGGCCATTTCGTCGGGTAGAAGAAAAAAGATTTTTTTGCATGCTGTGGATGGTCTCTAGTCAACACCTTATTCCTGAAACCATCGTATCGACGAAGATCAGGAAGTTCTTGCCAGAGGATTGACTTGCACCTTGGGAACGGACCACGTTCAGGCTGGGAGCTAAGCAGAAAAAACAAGGTGCGCCAGTGATGCCTACAGAATAGCAACATGTCTTATGCTTTTTCACCGGGCTGTTATAAATGCCCCTTACTAAAGGAGTGCAACTATTGAAATTGCTGCATTTTATTTTTCAGCCGACAATGGCATTTTCAAATATCAAATCAGTGCATTGCACCGATTTCATTCAGACTTTTTGCAGGTGACTCATAAATGAACGTCTTATCTATAATATCCATTTTTC
>JADFXB010000292.1 GCA_015233935.1 Magnetococcales bacterium
ACACCGGCAAGGTGGTGCGGGTGGCTGACTTTGGAGCCTTCGTCAACATTCTGCCCAACAAGGATGGCCTGGTGCACATCTCTCAACTGGCCAATCGTCGGGTGGAAAAGGTCACCGACGTGGTTAAGGAAGGGGACGAAGTGCAGGTGAAAGTATTGGACATCGACCGTCAGGGTCGTATTAAACTTTCCATCCGCGACGTGTAAGAGAAGTTACTCTGGCCTCCCGCATGGGAGGCCAGTAGTCTTATTTCTTCCCTCCTGAAGTGTGTTCACCTCATTTCATTGTCGGTCTTGATAACTGGCATCCCAAAAAATGGGTAACAGAGTCGCTCATCCAAGAGTATGCACAGTTTTACTCTTCCCACTACGGCTATTGGAAAAATTCGGATATTTCTGGTGAAAAGCGGCGTGTTCGTCTAAGTGCTGAAAAAATTAAAGAATGGTTTGAGCTAGAAGGAACTAATATTGCTGAAGCGCGGTTCAAAGGAGAACTTATTGGCTATGCCATTGTTATTCAAGATACTGCCCCTAAAGGGCAAAAAATTTGTTGGGTTACGCAACTGGTGGTGCATGAAAACTATCGAGACCAGGGTATTGAACAAACTTTGCCGTTTGGTCCCTTTCTGACTTTTTCGCATGGGGGCCTGCAAGTTCCAATCCCTAGCCATCCGTACCCTGGAAAAGGCCACCCGTCGTCGCTGTGATCCGTTACGGGTCACAGCAAATAAAGAATTGATTTTAAATTTTGGTAAACAGCGTGTATTCTACCTCCGTGAAGCTAAAGAAACTGTCGTCGGCAAAACTCAATCTGTGATCAATACAAATTTTCTTGTGGATCATTCACAGATTGAACTCATGATTCAAAAGGTTACCACCGAAAATAAAAACTGGTCGCTCGGCCCATTGAAAGAAGGTTGGGAGTGGCTGGCTTTTACCTTTCAGGATCAACCGCAAATTTCCCTCTCTGCTGATGAGATCAACGCCATGTTGGTAGCGTCCGATCAAACTGTTAAAAATGCCTATTCCCGCATGTCGCTGGATCAGCAACATGGTTGGGCAAGACATACGGCCCAAGAGGTGGAATTTATTGTTGAACATTGCCAACTTGTCGCTGGTCAGTCTGTCCTTGATTTGGGATGCGGCACCGGACGCCATGCCCATAACCTGGCCAAACAGGGCATGGTGGTTACAGGTGTAGACTACATCGAAAAGTTGATTGAAAAAGCCAAACACCAATCTCAAAACAACCTGAATTTTCTATGCCATGATTGCCGTACCGTTGATCTGAAAAAACAGTTTGATGTCGTGTTGTGCTTGTATGATGTCATTGGCTCTTATGCCAGAAATGAAGATAACTATGATATTATGTTGAACGTTGCCAGACATTTGAAAGATAATGGCTTGGCTCTTATCTCTGTCATGAACTTTGAATTAACAAAATCCATTGCTAAACACTATTTTACACTTGATAAAGAATTTGACAGCCTGTTACAACTCAAACCTGGCAGGATTATGGAAAGAACAGGTGATATTTTTAATCCAGATTATTTCATGATTGAAAGTGAAAGTGGGATCGTCTATAGGCGAGAACAATTTTTAATGGGAAACCGACTTCCGGAAGAATTCATTGTTCGAGACAAACGCTACACCGCCACTGAAATAGCCGAATTGTGTTCATCCTGTGGGTTGGAAGTCCTGTGGAGCCGGTTTGTCCGTGCTGGGCAATGGGATCTCCCCTTGAAAAATATCGATCCCAAGGCCAAAGAAATTTTGCTTTTGTGCCGCAAGCAGGCATAATTGCCTGGTGGTAGAACTTTTGCGAAGGCCACGAAACATTCAGGGGTGTGGCTTTGATCACCAGTCTTGGGGGAACCATGGAACACGTTAAAATTTTGCTGCAAGAATCTGACCTTCCCACCCATTGGTATAATGTGGTGGCTGACATGCCCAACCCGCCTGCTCCTCCCCTGGGGCCGGACGGGCAACCCATTGGACCAGATGCCCTGGCTCCCATTTTTCCCATGGCGGTGATCGAGCAGGAAGTCTCACGGGAACGCTGGATTCCCATTCCCGACGAAGTGCGCCAAGCCCTGCTCATGTGGCGTCCCAGCCCCATGTTTCGTGCCCGTAACCTGGAAAGGGCATTGGGCACCCCAGCTAAAATTTATTATAAGTATGAAGGTGTGAGTCCTGCCGGCTCTCACAAACCCAATACCGCCATCCCACAAGCCTACTATAACAAGTTGGAAGGGGTCACCCGTCTTACCACCGAAACCGGGGCGGGACAATGGGGTTCCTCCATCGCCTTGGCCGGTCGCATGTTTGGGTTGCAGGTGCGGGTGTTCATGGTGAAGGTGAGCTATCAGCAAAAACCCTTCCGTCGCTCCATGATGGAAACCTGGGGTGCTGAAGTCTTCGCCAGTCCCAGCATCCATACCCAAGCCGGACGGGATGCCCTGGCCAAGGATCCTGAAAACCCCGGCTCCCTCGGCCTTGCCATCTCCGAAGCAGTGGAAGAAGCGGCCTCCCGCGCCGACACCAAATACTCCTTAGGATCGGTCCTTAACCATGTCATTCTCCACCAGACCGTGGTGGGACTGGAAGCCAAACGCCAGATGGAATTGGTGGGAGAGTATCCCGATGTGGTGATTGCCTGTTGTGGCGGCGGCTCCAACTTTGGCGGCCTCGCCTTCCCCTTCCTGGCGGATAAAGCGGCTGGTCGGCAAGTGCGTTTGGTGGCCGTGGAACCCACCTCCTGCCCCACCCTCACCCGTGGCCACTATGCTTATGATTTTGGCGATTCCGCTGGTCTGACTCCGCTTTTGCTCACCTACACCCTGGGCCATGATTTTATTCCGCCAGGGATCCATGCCGGTGGTCTGCGCTACCATGGGGATTCCCCACTGGTCTCCCAACTGGTGCATGAAGGCATTCTGGAGGCCAAAGCGGTGGCCCAACTGGCTACCTTTGAGGCGGGTATCCTCTTTGCCCGTCATGAAGGAATTATCCCGGCTCCCGAATCCAACCATGCAGTGCGGGTGGCCATCGATGAAGCCCTGGCCTGCAAGGAAAGCGGTGAACCCAAGGTGATCCTCTTCACCCTCTCCGGCCACGGCCACTTCGACATGGCCGCCTATGATGCCTACTTCGCCGGGAAGTTGCAGGATTATGACTATCCTGAAGAGGCCCTGCAGGAAGCCCTGCAACGGCTGCCCAAAGTTCCTGGTCGTTGTTGAGCTAAAAGGATTGCATGATGAAAAAATGCCTGGCGTTGGTAATTTTTTTGCTGGCCATTCCCTCTCCCGTGCTGGCTGGGATGGATGACCTGCTCAAACAATTGCCCGCTGCCGGGCAAATGCTGAACAACC
>JADFXB010000293.1 GCA_015233935.1 Magnetococcales bacterium
CATCGCGTGCCGATAAATAGGCCGCAATAAGCAGTTCAAGGGATTTCAGCCCTTCACGTCCATCCGTTTCTGGTTTTGCTTCACCACGTAATACATCAATCACATTCTTGTAGTAGAGTGGGTGGCCAAATCCATATACCGAGGTTGTTTCGTAGCCGGCCTCCTGGATCTGTTGGTCGTAATCCTTGGGTTCTTCAAACTCCCAAATTTGAATATCGTTGACCGCAACACCACCAACACGAACCGTTCCCTTTTCACCCAGAATGGTGATACTTCCTTCCAAGTTTTTTGGGTAGGTAAGCATGGTGACACTCATGGAGCCGAGGGCACCATTACGCCACTTGACGTTGAGAACTCCGGTATCTTCCACCTCAATATCTCGGGTGGTGCTCATCATTGCCTGGACCTTTTCAACAGGGCCAATCAGCCAATCAAGAAGGTCCACATAGTGGCTGGCCTGATTCATAAAGGCACCACCATCGAATTCCCACGTACCACGCCAACCGTTACCCTGATCATAGTAAGACTGGTGACGGGTCCAAAAAATATTGAGATGAACCAAATGGATTCTGCCAAAACGCTTTTCTGTGACAGCACGTTTAAGCAACTGCAAAGTTGTATTGCGTCGATTCTGCTTAACCACAAACAGACGTACACCTGCTTCATCGCACGCCTTGACCATGCGAATACCCTCTTGCCATCGGGTGGCCATGGGTTTTTCGGTCATGACATGGACTTTATGTTTGGCTGCTAGGACGGTTTGATCGGGGTGAATACCGCTTGGGGTGCACAACGCAACCAAGTCAAGCTTCTCCTTTTTCAGCATCTCATCCATGTCGCGATAAGAACTCACCTTGTATTTTTCTGCAAGAAAATATAAATAACCAGAGCGGGTGATTGACCTGAATGTTCAGTCCCGTTTTCCAGTTTACCTGTCTGGCACGAATAATATCGGAATAGAGGGTGACTACTTTCGTTATGGGTTTTCCTCCTCCTGACTGAGGATAATTGGGTCATAGGTATTTTTTTTTCATTGGAAATTCTAACCGCAGGGTAAAAAAATGGATTTAAGAGGCTCAAAGCTAGTGCTGGTAGGTGGTGCAGGGCTGATAGGTTCTCATACCGTAGATCACCTGCTCAACATAGATGTGAAGGAGATCTTGATATACGATAATTTTGTTCGTGGAAGCCGGGAAAATCTGCAAGAAGCTCTGAAGGATCCACGCGTTAAAATATATGACGTAGGAGGGGATATCATGCAGACCGATATTCTCCAATCTGCGTTTGAAGGAGCCGACGGGGTTTTTCATTTTGCAGCTCTATGGTTGCTTCAATGCCATGAATACCCCCGCAGCGCATTCGATGTGAATATTCGAGGTACATTCAATGTGATGGAAGCGTGTGTAGCCAAGGGAGTGAAGCGTCTTGTTTACTCATCATCCGCTTCAGTTTATGGTGACGCAGTGAAGGAACCTATGGATGAAGATCATATCTATAACAACAAAAATTTTTATGGAGCCACAAAAATAGCAGGCGAAGCCATGCTTCGCGCCTTTCACCATCGATATGGCATAAACTATGTTGGCTTACGTTACATGAATGTTTATGGGCCGCGACAGGATTATCACGGAGCCTATATTGCTGTTATTATGAAAATGTTGGACGCCATCGACAGAGGACAAAGCCCAACCGTCATGGGGGATGGTTCAGAAGCCTTTGACTTTGTGGCCGTTGAAGACTGCGGACTCGCTAACGTATGTGCCATGAAAGCCACAAGCACCGATCAAAATTATAACGTCGGCACAGGTAAACGCACCTCCCTCAAGGAACTGGCCGAACTGCTATTAGAAATCACTGGTTGTGAAAAGCCAATTAACTATGCTCCACGTAGCCAGGCCACTCTGGTACGCAACCGCATTGGTTGCCCAAAAAAGGCTTCGGCGGAGATCGGCTTTACCGCAAGTATAGATTTACGGGAAGGTCTCAAAAGACTGATTGAATGGCGCAAGAACCATAAGGCCGCAGTAGCAGCCCGTCGCAAAGCTGTGGGGTTGCCGGAATGAGCGAACAAAACAAGATGAATGTACCCATTGCGCGAACCAGCCTCACCGAGACTGAAATTCAGAGCGTTTTGGGACCACTACGTAGCGGTTGGCTGGTACAGGGACCAAAAGTACGTGAATTTGAGGAAAAATGGTCCGTTTTTACAGGGGCACCCCACTCCATTGCCGTAACCTCATGCACAACCGCTCTTCACCTGTCCCTGGCTGCGTTGGGGTTTGGACCCGGAGACGAAGCCATCGTCCCTGCCTTTACCTGGATTGCCACAGCCAATGTGGTTGAACATCTTGGTGGTAAGGTCGTCTTCTGCGATATTGATCTGAAAACATTCAATCTTGATGTGGTGCAAGCTGAGAAGAAGATAACAAACCGCACGAAGGCCATCCTACCCGTCCATTTATTTGGCCTTGCCGCCGACATGGACCCCCTTACTCAAATCGCCAGACAACATGGCCTATGGGTCGTCGAAGACGCAGCTTGCGGTTTTGGCAGCCGCTATCATGGGAAACATGTAGGAATCTTGGGTCATACAGGGTGTTTCAGCTTTCACCCCCGCAAGGCTATCACCACCGGCGAAGGTGGAATGATTACCACTTGCGATGAATCACTGGCCGAAAAACTTCGTCGTTTGCGGGATCATGGTGCGGCCATGACCGACTTGCAAAGACATTTGGGCGCACGTCCCTACCTGTTAGCTGACCACCCGTATGCAGGGTATAACCAGCGTATGACGGATATACAGGCCGCCCTAGGTTCTGCTCAAATGGACCGTGCGGACGCCATCATCAGAGAACGTCAGAACTTAGCCATGGGCTATGACCAAGCTTTCAGTCATTTAACCTGGTTGCGCACACCTGCCCATATGGAAGGTCTGGAGCATGGCTATCAAAGCTATCCATGTCTTTTCCAGCCTGAACCTGTCACCTTAGAATCCATTCCACGCATCAATCAAGCCCGTAATGGCTGGATGGACCGGCTTCAGCAAGCTGGTATCTCCACTCGTCCAGCTACTCACGCTGTCCATATGCTTTCCTTTTACCGGGAAAAATATGGTCTTAAGCAAGAAGATTTCCCCAATGCCTGGGCTGCGAATGATTGCAGTATATCTCTTCCGCTCTTTCATGGCATGACTAACGAAGAACAAAACTATATTATTCAAACAATACAGAATAGTTGCTTCTAGCTGGTTTGTTTGAAAAATGTTAAACATATAGACAACTAAATACCAGTACTGGACAACAGTGGAAGAATATCGGTCTCAGTCAATAAAATCGCATAATACACTAATTTCTAATTGATTCATTAGGAA
>JADFXB010000294.1 GCA_015233935.1 Magnetococcales bacterium
GTTTGGGCACAACGGTTAAAATCGTCTTGCAAAATTTCCAATATAAATGATAATTTTTACACGGTTTAAAAACCAATTAGCTAAGAATTAAACACTATAAACTAGGAGAATGTTATGCCCCATCCCATCACCGTCATTGGTCGTTCTTTGACGTTATTGGCCCTTGCTGTGGGATTTGCCGCTCACAGCCATGCGGGGAAAAAGGATGATCCCCTTTATCGTTGGGTACAACTGGTGCCCAATGCCAAAAATGATGGAACGCCGGATGTCATGGTGAAGGTGATCATGGATGCCAAGGCCTCCTGCCCTTCTCTTTATGTGGACAAGAAAAAAGCGGTGGATTTGGCCCCGGCTCCCCGGGTGAAACCTGCCGGTTTTGATGAAGTGCAACTGTGTGAAGTTCGCATTCAGAATGGGGATCCCCTGGTGAGAAAGTTTCAGGAGGTTGCTTTGAATGACAAAGGCAACCACAAGCTTTCCATGCCCGACTTGAGCAAAGGGGTGCCCATGAGCCAGTTTATCGCCTTTGGCTGCACCGGCTGCCGCCAGGATGGTGCCCAGGGCAAATGCGATAAATCGGATTGGCCCTACCCGGAAGTTCTCAAAAATGCGGACAAAAAAACCGGCAAGATGCCTGCCGTGGTGGCCCATTTGGGTGACATTCGTTATGCCGATCAAAAAACTGTTGCGGATGCCTGGACCCTTTCCGGCAAGGACAACACCCTGGGTTGGCAGGAAGAATTTTTCAAACCCGCTGACGATTTATTGAAGGACAACTGGTGGATTGTCATGCGGGGCAATCATGAAGCCTGCATGACCGATCCCAGTAAAGAGTGGAATGAGCAAAACATCAAAGATCGGGGATCGGCCTGGTTTTATTTCTTCGATGATCAGAAAAATGGTTGCCAACAGTCCATCAACCAGGGGGATGTCATGCCCGGCTACGCCCTGGATGCCACCATTTACTCTTCCCCGGATAAACCGCAAAAGGTTGGTGCCCGTTTGGTGGTGATGGATACGGTGCGTACTGGGGATGAGCGGGATAAAAGCCCCACCACCAGCAAGCAGCTTTATGCCGCCCAGTTTGACCGGGTGGCCAGCCAGTATGCCAGCACCCTGCCCAAGAATCATCCCATCTGGCTGTTGACCCACATTCCCATGGCCAATATAAGCAAGGATGATATCAAGGATACGGTGGTGATTGATGCCATCAACGCCTCCCAACTGGCCAAGCAGATCAATAAGTCTTCTCTGACGGTGGCGGCCCATATTCACGAGTTCCAATTGGTCAACGCCAATGCGGGCAATCCTTCCAGCTTGCGTCCCCTTCAATATGTGGTGGGAAATGGCGGGGTGATTCTTTCGGGTAAAAAGGACTACCAGACCAAATGTTCGTCGGAAAATGTCAGTTGGACCCCCATTGGCGAACAGAGCAAGGTTACGGAGCCTTGGTTGGATCAGCAACGGGGTAACTATGGCTATTTCCTGGCCAGTTTTGATAAAGATGGTAACGGCACCCTGGATCCCCAGTTTTATGATCTGAATTCAGACAAATGGAATGACGATAAAACGGTGACCTGTCAAAGCAGTGGCAAGGATGGCTCGGTTTCTTGTTCCTACCTGCCCAAGTTCACCACCCCCCCCAAATGTCCCTGATGTCTGACAGAGGAATAAACCTATGACTGGAAGTTTCCATCGTCGTCCCTTGACTCTGGCCTTGGCGGCCTGTGCTTTGCTGGCCTCCCAGGCACAGGCGGGGGATCCCTTGTTCCGTTGGGTACAACTGGTGGCCAATGCCAAACAGGATGGCACCCCGGATGTGATGATCAAGGCCATCATGGATGCTGAGGATAGTTGCCCTTCCGTGTATGTAAATAATAAATCGGTGGTGACCCTGGCCCCCACTCCACGCAGCAAGCCGGCAGGTTTTGATAAAATTCAGTTGTGTGAGGCGCGTATTGTCAACGGGGATCCCCTGGTGAGTCAATTTGCCACCGCTGCGTTGGATGATCAAGGCAAACATACCCTGCCGCTGCCGGACTTGCGTCAGGGTGTCCCGGTCAACCAGTTGATCGCCTTTGGCTGCACCGGCTGCCGTCAGAAAAAGGATGAGCAGACCAAGTGTAACGACAACGACTGGCCTTTTGCCGATGTCCTCAAGGATGCGGTGGACAAGGCGGGATCGGCCAGCATGCCCGCCGTGGTTGCCCATTTGGGTGATTTGCGTTATGCGGGACAAAAAAAAGAGGCCGACTCCTGGACCTATACCATGAACAACACCCTGGGCTGGCAGGAGGAGTTTTTCAAGCCTGCCCAGGATTTATTGAAGAGCAACTGGTGGATTGTCATGCGGGGCAATCATGAGGCCTGCCTCACCGATCCCTTCAAACAAACCAGCAACGAATCCTGGCAGGATCGGGGTTCCGCCTGGCTCTACTTCTTTGACGACCAGAACAACTCCTGCCAGAACAATTTGGACAATCTGGGGGATGTGTTGCCCTCTTATGCCCTGAATGCCACCGTCTACACCAGCGACAAACAACCCACCCAAACCAACAGCCGCCTGGTGGTGATGGATATGGTACGTACCGGGGATGAACGGGATCGGGACAAGGTCGTCAGCAAAAACCTTTATGCCAGCCAGTTTGACACCATCGCTGGTACCTACGCCAAGGGGGACCGTCCCTTGTGGCTTTTAACCCACATCCCCATGGTAAGTTTAAAGGGAGATATTTTCGAAGATACGGTGGTGATGGATGCGGTGATGGCCTCCCAGATGAATGCCAAACTGGATCAATCCCCGTTGACGGTGGCCGCCCATGTGCATGAGTTTCAATTGATCAACGCCATGGCGGGCAACCCCACCGCCAAACGTCCTTTGCAATATATAGCGGGCAACGGTGGGGTCTCTTTGAGCGGCAAGAAAAAAAATCAGGATGCCTGCATGCAACCCACCGTCACCTGGACCCCCATTGGTGGAACAGCCGAAGTCAGTGAAAACTGGTATGGTCGCCACCGGGGAGGCTTCGGCTATTTCAGGGCCTCCTTCAATCAGGATGGTTCGGCCAAACTGGAACCCCGTTTTTATGACATCTCCGGCAAAGATTGGAGCGAACATAAAGGGGTGAATTGTCAATTGCAAAGCAAGGATGGGGAAGCCTATTCCCCGGAGCTGCCCAAATCTGACGCCACGCCAGCTTGCAAACCTTAACCCGTGCAGGGAGCACTTTTCTTGTGGAAAGTGCTCCCTTTATTTCGTTGAACATTCTGATGGTTATTGCATCATGGCCAACGCAAGAGAGGTAATGCGCCACATCAAGGAGATCAAAAATGGAAATTGAGACTCCCACCCCGGA
>JADFXB010000295.1 GCA_015233935.1 Magnetococcales bacterium
CAGCTTCAACAGGCCATCGAATTATTGCGCGGTAAAGGTTCCCTGGATTATGCCATGAAACGGGCCAGAGATTTTGTGGTAGAGGCCAAGGAAAGCCTTCACTTGTGCCCGGAAGGCCCGGAAAAAGAGGCGTTGATCATGATTGCTGAATTTTCCGTTGACCGGGAGTTCTAAGCAGGGTAACTTTCCCCTCTTGCTGTTTGGCGGTAGACAATTCGGGGTGTAGCTCAGCCTGGTAGAGCACTGCGTTCGGGACGCAGGGGCCGAAGGTTCAAATCCTTTCACCCCGACCATCTTCCCTTGTTTGGTCCTTTTCCCCTCATGAACAGCCCCTGGTCACAAGATAAATATCGACTTGCCCTGAACTTTGCGGCCCATGCTCACCATGGTCAGACCATGCCGGGCAGCAAACACCCCTATCTGGTTCACTTGGTCCTGGTGGCCATGGAAGTGCAGGCCGCTTTGCAGGTGGAAGCGGGGTGGGATGGTGATCTGGCCATTCAGTGCGCCCTGTTGCACGATACCCTGGAAGATACCCAAACCACCTTGCAGCAGGTGCAGGAGGTTTTTGGCCTGGCGGTGGCAGAAGGGGTTCTGGCCTTGACCAAACGGGAAGATTTGCCCAAAGAACAGGCCATGGCCGACAGTTTGCAACGGATCCAAATGCAACCCAAGGAAATTTGGCTGGTCAAACTGGCAGATCGCATCGTCAATTTATCCAGTACCCGCCCTTGCTGGAGTCCGGAAAAAAATCGCTTCTATCGGGATGAAGGCTGGCTCATCTACCAGGCCCTGGCACCGGCAACGCCCTATCTGGCTGAACGATTGCAACAGAAGATTGAACAATTCCTTGCTTGAATTTCTTTCTTGATTCCGGGGATATCCGAAGGGCTTCCCGAATCTCACCTTGACATACCCCGCCTGATAGCGCAAACTTCACCTTTTTTTAAACAGAGGAGGCTGAAGACTTGAGCAAAGAAGACGTTCTGGAAATGGATGGCACGGTTTTGGAAAACCTGCCCAACGCCATGTTTCGCGTGGAACTGGAGAATAAACACACCCTGTTGTGCCACATCTCCGGGCGCATGCGTAAGCACTATATCCGCATTTTGCCCGGCGACCGGGTGACGGTACAGCTTACCCCCTACGACCTTACCAAAGGGCGTATCTCCTACCGCCACAAATAAGTTTGCCTTTTCGTCAGCCAACCGCCAGGTCAATCTGTTGCACGGTTCCCGCACCACCATTCTCACGCAGATACAGACCGGTGGAGCGAACCTGGCCTAACAGTTGGTTGTCGGTGTCCTTGATGCTGAACTCACTGGCAACCCGACCCAGATAGAGGGCACCAATCCCCTTCTCCCCCAGGGCGAAGAGTTGATCCTGGCCATCGGCGGTCTTGCTCCATATGCGCAACTTGTCATAGACAGCATCGTTTTCATCGATCCACTGGTTGCCATCTTGATCATGACGAGACAGTTCCGCAAAGCCATCGCCGGAGGAGGGGCCAAACAGCTCCTTGCCGTCGTTGATGACGCCATCCTTGTTTTTGTCCAGGGAGAGCAGACCGCTTCCCCCACCCACAAAGGATATTTGATCGGCCTGGCCATCGCTGTCCAGATCAAACTTGAAGGATCTTTCTGTCAGACTGGCCGCGGTGCCCCCATAGTTGATCACCAGGGGATCCTGCAAACGGGCCGCATCCCCCGCCCGTACCTCCAGATTATTCTCTTCCATGAACTGGCGGCTCATGGTCAACTCCACCGCAATATCAATTTCCTGGCCATCGGCGGTGGTGACCTTACCGGTGGCGGCAAAGGCGGTGGTCTCCTCTTCATAATGGCTTTCCGAAATTTGGTGAATCATCCCCCAGCCCTCCGGGCCATTTTCAGCGGGGGCGTTGCGGTTGCGAATGGCAGCAGCCATCTCTTCCGCATCCTTGCTGCCTTCCTCCCGCGCCTTGAGAATGTCGCTGACGGTGACCATGCGCAATTTGCGCCCGGTCAACATCTCCACCATGCGGCGGATCAGCTCCATCTCCATTTTATCCTTGTCGGAAATGGGCAGCTCTTCCTCCAGGGTGGCCTTGTCGGTGGGGGCAATCTTTTTGGCCTCCTGGGAGAGACTCACCGTATCGGTGGGGGCGTTGGCGGCAGGACGGTCGCGCCAGACAGTCAACGACTCCTGCCGACTATGACGCATATAAAATTCCTGCCGACTGGCCATGGCAATTGAGGATTGTTGAATGATCATGTTTCCCCCTCCTGGCAAGTAAACTTGAACACAGCCTTCTCGCGGGTTACCATTCAAAGAATGACCCGCTTCTGGTCTATCGGTTCTTCACCCCGGAAACTGAAATCCTGATGCTAAAATTTTTACGTCGTCTCGACACCAACGAACATATCACCCTCTCCATTATCGCCGTCATCATTGGTGTCATGGTGGGCTATGGGGCCATCCTGTTCAGAAATATCATTCTGCTCTTCCAATGGCTTTTCATGGGAGAGGGGACCGAACAGGTGGTACAGGTGTTGAATGGGCTTGCCTGGTGGCATGTCCTGTTGATGCCGGTGGTGGGTGGTCTATTGGTGGGACCGTTGCTGGAACTTCTGTTTCCCAACTCCCGTGGCCACGGGGTGACGGAAGTTATGGTCTCCGTGGCCTTGCAAGGGGGACGCCTGGGGATGAAAGATGGCCTGGCCAAAGTGCTGGCCTGCTCCCTCTCCATCGGTTGTGGTGGCTCGGTGGGACGTGAAGGTCCGGTGATCCATCTGGGGGCCACCATCGCCTCCTGGGTGGGACAACAATTGACCATGTCCACCCGCCACATGCGTACCATGGTGGGATGTGGGGCAGCGGCTGGCATTGCGGCCTCCTTCAACGCCCCCATTGCCGGGGTGATCTTTGCTTTGGAAGTAATCCTGGGGGATTATGGTCTGGCCACCTTCTCCCCTATTGTGCTTTCCTCGGTGGTGGCGACGGTGGTTGCCAGGCTCCATTTGGGGGATTTTCCCGCTTTTATCGTCCCCCATTATACCCTGGTCTCTATTTGGGAAATTCCCTTATATGTCATCCTGGGGCTGTTGTGCGGGGGTGTTGGCATTATCTTCATGAAATCCATCTTCAAGGCGGAAGATCTTATCGCCAAGGTGACCCTTCCTGCCTATTTGCGTCCGGCAGTAGGGGGCTTTGCGGTGGGTTTGATCGCCCTGCTTTTTCCCCAGGTCATGGGGGTGGGCTACGACACCATGAATGTGGCCCTGCTGGAACAAATTGCTGGTTGGACCTTGCTCATGTTGATCCCCGCCAAAATTATGG
>JADFXB010000296.1 GCA_015233935.1 Magnetococcales bacterium
TGCGGTTGACTGATATAAAAATTGTTTACTTTCTGGTGAAAAAAGATCGGTTGCGGGCAAGCCGATGAGGACGTCGCTACGGGCATGCAGCATGTTCACCAAAGTTTGGTTGACATAATGTATCGTCCCGCCCAGATGCACCAGGATGCCGATGGGCAATTTTTCCATCAAAGGGCGGAAATCTTTGGGTAATTTTGTCCAGGTCATGGATTTATCTTTGCAAAAAGGATGTGTCATCCCCATCCTTGTCAATAATCAGAGGAAAACCGATGGCCATGAAAGACCATATCTCTTCATTATGCCCTTAATGTCCTTGGCTATCAATCCACTTTTCATCTCTGCGCTATTTACCGGGTGTGGGAAGATCGGGAGTGCATTTTGCAGTTTAATATACTATACTTACCAACCAGTGAATAAAATGATGTAGGGAAGGAGGATGAGAAGTGGCCGTGATCTTTGGTAAGGCGGCATTGATCTTATCCATAGTCTTGATCTTTTTTCCCCTTGGTGGTTATGTTACCCCCTTGGTAGGCTTGCTGGCTCTGCTCTCGAGAGCGCGCGGACACTATTGGGGGATGATGGCTATCGTTCTTTCCCTGGCCAACCTGTTGTTTCTTTCTCCCTTGATTTTTCTAGCCGCTAAAGCTGGATATCATGCCGGAGAATGGCAGGCTGTAATCATTTGGTTGTCTTTGATGGCATGGCTGGTGCTGGCAGGAGTTGCACTTGCAAAAGTGTCCGCAGTATCAGCAAGGACAAAGTTACCATAACTGAAAAAGATCGGGTGTCGTGGTGATTATTGAATGTCCCAATTGCTCGACCAAATTTAATGTGGATCCCCAGGTGTTGCGTCCTGCCGGGAAAAATTTGCGCTGCTCTCGCTGCAAGACCATGTTTTTCCAACCCATAGAAGGGCAAGCCATCATCATTGTAGAAAACATCGCCACCCTGGAGGCACAAAGTCCCTCTTCTCCACCACCTTCACCACCACCAGCCCCAGCGGTGAAGCCGGACGCCAAGTCCATTACCAATACCCTGGAAGCCCCACCACGCAAAAAATCGGATCGCCTCTTCCTGCATGCCAAGGCCGAACTGCGTCTGAAAAAAGGTACCATCTTCCACGGTCATGGCAAAGATTTGCGAGAAACCGGTGTCAATTTTTTCCCAAAACGGGATCTTGAAACCATCGAACTGGGGGATCGGGGCATTTTGTCGTTTATTTTGGAAGGCATGTCCAAAGAATTTTTTACCGAATTTCCCTGCGAAGTGGTGGGTATGGGAGAAGATCACGTCATCCTGCGTTTTTATGACGCCAGCGAATCCCGCCCCGGAACCATGCGGCCAGGCGATTTAAAAACCGAAGACCTGGAACTCATCAAGCCGGGGGCCAAAGTGGTGGTGCGGCGTCAAGGGGGCAAATATGAAACCGGCTGGGTCGTCTTGCAACCCGGCACTCCTTTGCCCGCCAATATTCAAGAAGTGTTGCGGCAAAAGGAGCACGATGCCTCCTGTGTCGTCTGCAAAAAAGCCGGATCGGAAGATAAGGGTCAGGATCTCTACAAAGTCTACGAAACACTGGATCTGCTGGCCATTCAGCTACACAAACGTCTGGGTTTGTAATGGATCTTCGCATTGGGGGGGAATTTCATGGATAGCAGAGGGACTCAAAACAAACCATCGCCCCGTTTTGAACTGGTCAATATCTCAGCACAAAAACGAACCGAATTGCTGGATGGAACCCGCTGGTCCAATGAGTTTATCTGGGACGACCTGCTAGCCTTTGCCCAATACATCGAACTTTTTAAAATTGTCAAAGGAACCACCATTTTCGCCCAGGGTGATCGGGAACTCTTCATGGGGTTGATCCTCAAAGGATCGGTCAACATCCTGAAAGAAGACTCCCAACACCACAATAAAATTTTGACCACCATCGGCAAAGACAAAACACTGGGAGAAATGGCCCTGATCGATGGACAACCCCGCTCTGCCTCCGCCATCACTGCGGAAGATACGGTCATGTTCGTCCTTACCAAGGATAAATTTGAAGTTATGGCCGACAAACATCCCAAGGTTTGGGGCACCTTTCTGCTTAAATTATGTAAACTGCTCAGCCAAAGATTGCGTGAAACCAGTGGTGAACTGGTGGACTATCTTGGACGCAAAGATTGAACCCATGGTCGGTGGGAGCCTTTAAATCCACTCTGCTGAAAAAATGCCAATATTGAAGTAACTCGTCAATTCATCTCATGAAATGGCCAATCCATGCGCCATGGCTGGATGTGGTGCTGAAAATTAACTGGAAAATGTGGGAGCAATGAGGGTATATTCCCTTTCCCACGGCCTCAAACCGGAACAACTCCCTTGGGGAAAGCACGAGATAGAGCATTTCGTGCATGGGGTTTTCTGAATGGATTAATGACGCATGAGTAAAAGCAGCCGTCCGCTTACCAGAATATCCATCGAATTGGTGCCCAGGGATGAAAATTCCCTCAAGCAGGATTTGAAGCATTTGAAGGAAGCCTTTCACGGTGTCAATACCGTGAATATTCCGGACCTTGCCCATTTTTCCATGCGCAGTTGGCAGGGGTGCGCCATGGCCAAGGACTATTTTCCCAGTGCCATTCCCCATATTCGTGCCATGGATCTCAAGCGGGATGAACCCCTGCCCATGGTGGAGTATTTGCGCAAACACGGCATCAAAGAAGTTTTGGTGGTTTCAGGTGATAAACCAGCCGGTGAACTCCCTCCAGATCGTGCTACCTCTGTGGAGATTATCCAGAAATTCAAAGAAGAGATGCCCGAAGTCAATGTTTATGCCGCCATCGATCAATATCGCAACGGTTTTCAAACGGAGTGCGAATATGTTCAGCGTAAACGGGATGCCGGGGCCAGCGGTTTTTTCACCCAACCCTTTTTTGATCTTCGCTTGATGGAAATTTATGCTGAAATGTTTGCTGGCATCGACCTGTTTTTCGGCGTCTCGCCTGTCATCAGCGAACGATCCGTTGCCTATTGGCGCAATAACAACAAGGTGATCTTTCCCAAGGGTTTCATTCCCTCCCTGGGCTGGAACCGGGACTTTACCAGCCAGGCCCTCTCGTTTGCCCGCAAAATGCGTATCAATATCTATATCATGCCCATTCGGGTAGATATCAAAAACTACCTCACAGGTATCATCTCCTGAATCCCGTTGCCTGACGGGTTGGCAATCGTTCCAAGACAAATGGAAGGTCGAAATGTGCCTTGGTATTCCCATGCGGGTGGAAGAGGTTAACAATGGCGTGGCACGCTGT
>JADFXB010000297.1 GCA_015233935.1 Magnetococcales bacterium
AGGGTGGCTCATTCCTCCCATCAGGCCAGCATGTCGTTGGAGGAGATGCGGTCGGCCATGGCGGATACCGGGGACAATATTTCCACGGTGGCGTCGGCGGTGGAGGAGATGACGGCCAATCTGGCGGGGGTGCGGAGTCGTTGCCAGGAGGCCAATAGTGAAGCCTTGCAGGCCCAGAAGGATGCCCGTGCCACGGCTGAAGTGATGGAGCGTTTGCGTCGTACCACCAGGGAGATTGGCAAGGTGGTGGAGGTGATCAAGAGCATTGCGGAGCAGACCAACTTGTTGGCTTTGAATGCGTCCATTGAGGCAGCGGGAGCAGGTGCGTTGGGCAGGGGTTTTGCGGTGGTGGCCAGTGAGGTGAAGGAGTTGGCATCGCAGACGCGGAAGGCGACGGACACCATCCGTAAGCAGGTGGAGGGGATTCAGGTCAACACCAGTGAGGCGTCCAAGGCGACGGATCGGGTATTTCAGACCATTGGCAACTTGGCCCAGTCCAACGAGGAAATTTTAAATGCGGTTTCGGATCAGACCCAGGCGTTGAACGAGATTACCCAATCGGTGGCCATGGTATCCCAGCAGACGGGGGAGGTGGTGGAGTTGGTGAATCGCACCACCTTGGAGTTGACGGAGGTGGATCAGCAGATTCAGGAAATTTCCACAGCGGTTACCGAGGTGGGGCGGAATGTGCAGGATGGTGTGAACACTTCCCGTAATGTGGCGCAGCAGGCGTTGGACAGTCGGGAGCGGGCGTTACGTATGTTGCAGCAGGCGCAGGTGATGGTGGATGCAGCCTTGGCGGTGAAGGAGAGGGCCTTGGAGGCCAAGGATCGCATGGGTTATTTGCAGGGTACGACCCGCCAGATTGGTCAACTGGTGGAGGTGGTATCGGTGGTTTCCCGTGAGTTGGGTACGGCGCAGCAGCAATTCCGGGTGGGCAGCAGTCGGATTGATATTCAGAGTTTGAAAGCGGCCCATTTGGCTTGGATGATGGAGTTGAACCAACTCTTTAGTGGCCGTTTGCAGGTCATGGTGAGCATGCAGGAGGATTCGTGCGATATTTGCCGGTTTCTGGCAGGGGTCATGGAGGAGACAGGCGAGGAGGGGATGGTTGTCATCCAGCAAGGCCATCAGAAATTACATACCCTGTTGCGAGAGATCATTACCCTCAAGGAGCAAGGCAGCGACAGCTCCCAGGTGTTGGACGAGTTCAATAAGGAGCGTATCGCCCTTTTTGACGCCATGGATCATCTGTATCTGGGATGAGTGGGGGAGGTCTCAACATCCATTGTGTTTTCTTACGGCGGCGTTTAAAGAGGATTCAGTCCAATGCTGAGGATACTGGCGAAGCAGATTGCGTCTTGACGAGCATATTTTTCAGGCCAGAGTTATCGGGTGCGTGGGAATTTCTGTCAATTGGGCTTGATTAAGTGACAAGCCAACATTAGGGAACAAACATTTCATGTTGCCAGTCGCTACAAGCAAAGGTGGGATTGGACGTCACCTGCTGAAGTTATGGATAAAGTTTCGCTCCCCCGACCCGTTGATTCGTTTTGAAATTATGCGCCGATTGCTTGCACCGATATTTCCTGGCTATCGGTTTCCCTGGCCGCAACTCACATGGTGGCACGATTCACGCTTTAATGCCTATTTATCTCGTTTTGGAGAGTTGAATCAATCTAATAGTGATCGACGCTGGAATCTTTATCAAATGATGCGTTTGTTGGCTGGGGTAGAGGGAGACACGGCAGAGTGCGGGGTGTTTCGTGGTTGCGGTTCCTGGTTGATTGCCAAGGCCAACGCTGAAAGCAGGTATCAGCGTCAGCATTATATTTTTGATACTTTTGCCGGGCTTTCAGAGCCAGGGGAGGGAGATGGGGGGCATTGGATAGAAGGGGATATGGCGTGTGACCAAGCCACAGTTGAGCGTAATCTGATAGATTGTTCCCAAGTGCATTTTTTGGCAGGTTATATTCCAGATCGGTTTATGGAAGTGGCGGAGCGTCGATTCGCTTTGGTTCATATCGATGTAGACCTCTATGATCCCACTTTAAAGAGTCTGGAATTTTTCTATCCCCGTCTCAACCCTGGGGCTGTTTTGGTGTGTGATGACTACGGAAGCACGGCCTGCCCAGGGGCCACTTCTGCTGTGGATGAATTTATGTCTGATAAGCCAGAAAAAATGATTGCCCTTTCCAGTGGTGGGGGATTTTTTATTCGAGGCGTGACCACCTCCCCGCCAATTCCTTTACCGGACCAGTAGATAGCCTAATAATTACCATCTAATTAAATAAAATAAGTTGTATAATAGCGGCATTCTAAATTCCACAATAGCGTTGGTGGCTTTGTTTACGGAGAAAGAGGGGAGCTACCAGGACGTTATACCCACTTATTTTTTTGGGAAGTTGTTGATATTGTGGGCGAGATTGATATTTATTGCTTTATATATTTTAAAAAAATTAATGTGCTTTTAAAATGAATTTTATTTGCATAATTTCGTTGTGCAGTAAAAAATAATGATCTACTGACAATAGAGTGAGGATAAACATTTCATGCCCCAACGTGCCCGCAATTCCGACACCCTCTATCACCGGCTCTTTTCCCACCCCAAGATGGTGGCGGATTTATTAAAGGCTTTTTTGCATCAGGCATTGCTGGCGCAGCTTGATCTGGAAAGGATGCGGCGGCACAACAGCAAGCTGACGGACTGGAAGGGGGAGCGGCGGCGAAGTGATGTGGTGTGGGAAATTCCCACCCATCAGGGGGGCAGCGTGTTCATCATGCTCTTGCTGGAATTTCAGTCCAGGGTGGAGGAGTGGATGGTGTTGCGTTATGGTGGGTATGCCTTTCTCCTGTACCAGCAATTGGTGGATGAGCGTAAGTTAAAGGTGGCGGACGGTCTGCCCCCGGTGTTGCCCATTTTGTTGTATAATGGTGAACCGCGTTGGGATGCTGCCACCAATGTACAAAGTGTGATCCGGCTTCCAGAGGGTTCTTCCATGTGGAATTTTCAGCCGGGAATGGGTTATTATGTCATTGACGAGGGTGCCTATCCCAGAGAGGTACTGGAGAACAGCCCTTACCTGTCCGCCATTCTTTTCAGGATGGAGCACCCGGCAGACCCGGAAGATATGGTGCGGGCAGCCCAGGATGCCGCAGTCTGGTTTGAAAAACACCCGGAGGGACCGCCGGTCAGACATTTGTTCCGAGAAGTACTCTTGGCAGGTTTAACCCGGCTCAAGGTGGATACCCCAAATGCCATACCCGAAAACTTTCAGGAG
>JADFXB010000298.1 GCA_015233935.1 Magnetococcales bacterium
CGCCATTCAAAAGTTAATGTTTGAAATCATTCCTCAGGATCCGACCAGGACAGAATATAGACAAGGGCATACCCTTGGAGAACACCGTAAACACTGGTTCCGTGCCAAATTTTTCCAACAATACCGCCTTTTTTTTCGCTACCATGCCACTGCCAAAGTGATTGTTTACGCATGGGTGAACGATGAATCCACCAAACGCGCCTATGAAAGCGATCAGGATGCCTACCGGGTCTTCGGAAAAATGGTAGCAAATGGCTGTCCGCCAGATCATTGGGAGGATTTGTTGGCCCAAGCGCGGTCGTCAGAAATGGGGCAACAATAGGCGATGGCAGATCCAGAGTTCAAAGTTGCCTATGATGCACTAGACGATGAGTTCCGATTGTTTGATCTCTTATTGGCAGCCCGCCAACGTGCAGGTCTCACCCATTCACAGGTTGCTGAACGAATGGGAACCAAAACACCCCCTGTGGCTCGCATGGAAGCCGGAGGTGGCAGTAAACGCCATTCACCCTCATTCTCTACCCTGCGTCGGTATGCGGAAGCCGTCGGCTTTCGCTTGAAAATTATACTCGCCCCCGTTATCTCCCATTAAAAAAAATATCAGAGTCTTGCCAAGTTCACATTTGGGGAGGTTTATTGCAAGGTCAATGGCTCCCCCCAGGAGGAAGGTATTGCCCCCAATATTCCTGATTATGACCTTATAATACATCGGCCCTTGGGCAGGACTGATGATCTCGCCAAAAATGCAATAGCTGTGATAAAGTTCATAAGGCACATTCGTGGACCACGCCCGCTCATGATTTGGCGGGGTTCGCCTACTTGACAGTACCTTGATCGGGCCACGGAGGGGGGAATGAGGCGGCTGGATGTTTTGTTGACCATCGACGTGGAAACCTGGCCGCGCAACTGGAAGCAACCCCTGGCCAACTTCCAGGAAGATCATGAACGCTGTGTCTGGGGCCGCACCCCTCATGGAGAGTACGGGCTGGATTGGCAGTTGCAGGTGTTGGCACGGCATGGCCTGCGGGGAGTGTTTTTTGTCGAGCCACTCTTTGCCGGAGCTGTCGGCATGGAACCGTTGCAGCGGATGGTGGCAGCCATTATTGCCGCCAACCAGGAGGTGCAGCTTCATCTGCACAGCGAATGGCTGCCCTGGCAACATCAACCCCTGCTGGCAGAGGGCAGGCAAGGGGGGCGTCTGCACCATTTCACCCAGACGGAACAGCGACAATTGATGGATGTGGGACGCTCCCTGCTGGCAGAGTGTGGCGCCAATAAAATTGTCGCTTTTCGAGCTGGCAGTTTCGGTGCCAACCAGGACACCCTGCTGGCCGCTACCCAGGCAGGACTCAGCTTCGATTCCAGTGACAATTTGTGTTACCGTGGTGGGAACTGCCTGATAGAGGAAACGGTGGACTGGCAAGGTTCTACCACGGCAGCCGGGGTGGTGGAGATGCCGGTGACCTGTTTTATGGACCGTCCCGGCCACTGGCGACCTCTGCAAGTTACCGCCTGCTCCCTCAGCGAAATGCGGGCCATGCTGGAACAGGCGTGGCAACAAGGTTGGCAGCGGGTGGTTCTATTGAGCCACAGTTTTGAATGCCTCAACCGGCAACGCAGCCGCCCCGATCCGGTGGTGGTGAATCGTTTTCTCGGTTTGTGCGAATTTTTGGAACAGGAAAAAGACCGTTTTCGCACCATCGGGTTTGATCAACTGGCAGACCAAGTCTGGTCTGCCACCACCTTGCAACCGTTGCAGTCCAACCTGTTACGTACCTTTAACCGCCATCTACAGCAATTGTTCCGTTCTTGTTGGGTGGATGGGGGACTGGGCCGAGGATGATTGTCCGAGAATTTCATCTTAAATTTCAAATCGGCGACCTGATCTTGTGGCACTTTCCCCTCCAGGTGGCGGTGGTGCAGGTGACTCTGCCCATGTTGTTGCAAGAAGGGCAACAACCGGTCACTGCTGATTTGGAGGGGACGAACCATGGGGTGCTGGTGCGTTCCACCCCCTGGACGGCGACCACCACCCTGACCAGGGAGCCGGGGGGATGGTGTTATGTCATGGGCCGCTACCAACGCCATGCCGTGGCGTTGCAGGGTTCCTTCGATGACTATCTGGGAAGTTTTTCCGCCAAATCCCGTGCCACGCTACGCCGCAAGGTGAGACGCTTTGCCGCATTATCCAACGGGGAAATTCACTGGCAATGCTACCGCAGCGAAGAGGAGATGGCCACCTTCCTGCACCTGGCACGCCCCCTGGCAGCCCGCACCTACCAGGCCACCCTGCTGGGGGCGGCACTGCCGACAGACGAAGCCTTTACCCGATCCTGCCTGGCAGCAGCAAAAGAAGGCCGGGCGTGGGGATTTTTGCTGTTTCACGAGGAGGAGCCTGTAGCCTATCTCTACTGTCCCCAAGAGGACGGGGTGCTGCTCTATCATTATGTGGGCCACGATGCCAGCCTGGCGGCATGGTCACCAGGGACGGTGTTGCACTATTTGGCCCTGCAACGTTTGTTTGCCGAACCCACCGCCCTCTGGTTTGATTTTACCGAGGGAGAAGGAGAGCACAAACGCCTGTTCGCCACCCACTCCTTTCCTTGCGCCAATGTGCTGCATGTGCAAGGAGGGGTGGGTATGACCCTGTTGTTGTGGCTGCACAGGGCCATGGATGGTTGCTCCCACGCCCTGGGTCAACTGTTGCAAGCCCTGGGTCTCAAAGCCCGTCTGCGCCGTTGGCTGCGTCGGGCTGGAAGTGACCAGGAGCGTACAGCCGAATAAAAGGACAGGCCAGGGAATGTTGCCGGGTGTCCAGCCACACCTGCTCCGCCTCAAAGGTAAAGTGTAGTGCCGCCAGCGTCTGGCGGGCTGCCTGGTTGCGCTGGGTGGTGTGAAAGTTAACCAGCAACCGGGATTCTCCCCTGGCAGTCAGAAAGTGGAAAAAAATCTGCTCGACAAATTTACCCTGTACCCGGCAAGAGAGCATAAACTCCTGGACAAAAACCTCTTCCGGTTGGCGACTCACCAGTGCAAAGCCTACCGTACCGTAAGAACCAAATTTATCCCGACAATCCAGCACATGTTTTTCCAAACCAGGGTCGGCCAGACGGGCCAGCAGGTCTGCATGGCTGTATTTGTGGCCGGAAAAATTGAGCTGGTTGGTGCGTTGGGCCAGTTCACTCACCCGCTCCCAATGTTGCTCCCCATAGGGGGTGATGGTTACCTCCAGGCCGCAGGTGGCGAGAAATCCCAGATAGTCGGGACCAAAA
>JADFXB010000299.1 GCA_015233935.1 Magnetococcales bacterium
CGCCACTGCCCCCTCAAGACAGCGTGTCTACCAATTCCACCACATCCGCACAAGGAGAAATAGACTATCCCATGAAGTGGCAAAATGCAAGGATATCTTTGACGGTAATTTTTGAAGTGGGAATGAAGGGTTGGTTTGGCGGCTGAAAATGGTTATGCTTTCAATTTTTCCCAGTTCTCTTTGTATGGGGTTTCCAGGATGATCAAAAGCATTCCCTGTCGTTTGCGTGATTTGCAACTATTGGAGACACCCTATTTTGGCGACCCACGGGGTTATTTTTCCCTGTTGTGGAACCAGTCCATGTTTGAATCCATGGGAATCAGGGATGATTTTGTGCAGGACAACATCAGCCTGTCGCAAGCCAACGTTTTGCGAGGGCTGCACTATCAGATACAAAAACCCCAGGGCAAGTTGATTCGGGTTTTGTCTGGGCGTGTTTTTGATGTGGCGGTGGATTTGCGACGCTCTTCTCCCACCTTCGGCCAGTGGGATGGGTTTTGGTTGAGCGGTGAAAACCGGTTGATGGCGTGGATCCCACCTGGATTTGCCCATGGTTTTTATGTCCCGGAGGGTGAGGCGGTCTTTTACTACAAGTGCAGTAACGACTATGCCCCGGAGTGGGAACGGTGTATCCGTTGGGACGATCCCCAACTGGCCATTGCCTGGCCATTGCCAGGAGGAGAGCCGCCCTTATTGTCGCCCAAGGATGAACGGGGGGTGGCCTTTGGTCAAGCTGAGTGTTTCCCATGAAAGTATTGATCACGGGAGCAGGGGGGCAGTTGGGGTGGGAGCTGCTGCGCTCTGCCCCCTCTGACTGGCAGGTGGTGGGATGGACCCGATCCCAACTGGATATTACCTGCCAGGAGCAGGTAGACGAAAAGATTGGAGGGTTGCAACCCCATTGGGTGATCAATACCGCAGCTTATACGGCGGTGGACCGGGCAGAAAAGCAACCGGAAGAGGCGAGAGCCGTCAACCATAAAGGGGTGGTCCATCTGTGCCGGGCGGTGCAACGGGTGGGGGGAAAACTGTTGCACCTGTCCACCGATTATGTCTTTGATGGCAGTCGGGGACGCCCCTGGTTGCCGGACGACCCGGTGGCTCCTTTAGGTGTGTACGGCAAAAGCAAACTGGCGGGGGAACGGGCTGCCCTGGAACTTCTGGGCGAGAATCTTTTATTGGTGCGCACGGCCTGGCTTTACAGCAGCCGGGGACACAACTTTGTCCATACCATGTTGCGATTGATGCGGGAAGGGCGCAATCTATCGGTGGTGATGGATCAAACCGGTTCTCCCACCTGGGCCTTTCATCTTGCCATAGCCTTGTGGGGCTTGCTAAAACGGGATGTGGTGGGCATTCAACATTGGTGCAACGCTGGCGTGGCCAGTTGGTATGATTTCGCCGTGGCCATTCAACAGTTGGCTCTCCAGCGGGGGGTGTTGACCAAGCCGGTCACCATTGACCCCATACCCTCTTCTGCCTATCCCACACTGGCCACCCGGCCTGCCTTCAGTGTGCTGGATTGCACCCGGAGTTGGCAAATTTTGGCGGCCCCTGCCCCCCACTGGCAAGGGGCGTTGGCCGATATGCTGCAAGAGGTGGCTGGAAAATCACAATTGTAAGACTACTCTTTATCAGGGATACATGCTGCCATGGTTGCCATTGAGCGTCGGATTGCGGATGAACTGGGAGTGCGGTCAGAGCAGGTGCAAGCCGCCATCGCCCTGTTGGATGAAGGGGCAACCGTACCGTTCATTGCCCGCTATCGCAAAGAGGTTACCGGCAACTTGACCGATGACCACCTGCGCACCCTGCATGAGCGTCTGGCCTTTTGGCGGGAGATGGAGGCTCGGCGGGAGAGTATCCTCAACACCATTCGGGAGCAGGGTAAGTTGACCCCTGAATTGGAGGCCGCTCTTCTGGCGGCAGACACCAAAACCCGCTTGGAAGACCTCTATTTACCCTACCGTCCCAAACGACGCAGCAAGGCTGCCACGGCGCGAGAAGCGGGTTTGCAACCCCTGGCCGATCTTTTGCTTACCCGTCCCTCCGACACCCTGGAATCCCTGGCCGCACCCTTCATCCATCCCGAAGCAGGGGTGGCGGATGGGGCGGCTGCCCTGGAGGGGGCACGGGAAATTCTCATGGATCAATTTGCCGACGATGGCGATTTGGTGGGCACCCTTCGCCAGGAGTTGTGGCAGGAGGGGATCCTGCGTTCGACGGTGGTCAAGGGCAAGGAGGAGGAGGGGAGCAAGTTTGCCGATTATTTCGACTTTGCCGAACCGTTGAAAAAACTGCCCTCCCACCGGGTGCTGGCCTTATTGCGTGGCAAGGAGGAGGGCATTTTGCGTCTGGCCATGGAGCATGGTGGTGACGGGGCGTTGGCCAAGGATCAATTATCCAGCGGGGAAGGAAGGATGGCGGCCTGGTTCAAGATTCATCCTGGTCCACGTCCTGTGGATGGCTGGTTATTGGAAACCGTTCGCCAGACCTGGCGCAAAAAGCTGCGTTCCCACCTGGAAAATGATCTCACCCGTCAATTGACGGAAATGGCCCATGGAGAGGCCATCCGGGTTTTTGCCAGCAATTTGAAAAACCTGTTGCTGGCGGCACCGGCAGGAACGGTGGCGGTCATGGGATTGGATCCGGGGCTTCGTACCGGGGTCAAGATTGCGGTGGTCAACGCCACGGGAAGGGTGGTGGAGACCGCCACCATCTACCCCCATCCCCCCCGCAATTTGTGGCAGCCTGCCCTAGAGCAATTGGCCCTCCTGGCCAAACGCCACAAGGTGCGATTGATCAGCATCGGTAACGGCACCGCATCAAGGGAGACCGATAAACTGGTTCAGGAGTTGTGCAAAAAACATCCTGAATTGGGGCTGGTGGGGGTGGTGGTGAGTGAGGCGGGGGCGTCGGTCTATTCCGCCTCCGAATATGCTTCCAAGGAATTGCCCGATCTGGATGTCTCCTTACGGGGGGCGGTGAGCATTGCCCGTCGTTTGCAGGATCCCTTGGCCGAACTGGTGAAGATCGACCCCAAGGCCATTGGGGTGGGGCAATACCAGCATGATGTGGACGAAAAACGTTTGGCTGTCACCCTGGACGGGGTGGTGGAGGATGCGGTGAACGGGGTGGGGGTGGATGTGAATATCGCCTCGGTGCCCTTGTTGGAACGTGTTTCTGGTCTCAATACCACGTTGGCGAAAAACATTGTCATCCATCGCCATGAACACGGACCTTTTCGCAACCGCAAGGAGTTGA
>JADFXB010000029.1 GCA_015233935.1 Magnetococcales bacterium
AATGGGGGCAACCAACGCCCCCCTTCCTTACCCGAAAACACACTCCCTGGCGGGGATTGGGCCGAATGGCGTCAATCGCCACCATGAATGGCTTCGTATTTGGCACGCAGTTCGTCTTCGTTTTCCACCCGGTCTGGATCGGGATTAATGCACTCAACCGGGCAAACAGCCACGCACTGCGGCTCGTCGAAGGCACCAACGCATTCGGTACACAGATCGGGATGGATATAATAGATATCGCTATCCACATCGGAGCCGTCGGTGATGGCCTCGTTGGGACACTCCGGCAGGCAGACGTCGCAATTGGTGCAATCTTCGGTGATCATCAAAGCCATGACAAGTTCCTCCTACACGAGAACAAGAGATAAAAAGCGAAGTGAGGTAGGTAACAGAGTTGCGGCATGATTGCAAGTAATTCCAATCGATGCCTTTGCATTCTGTTGGGAGGAAGTTGTCATCCAGCCTCCCTACCCTTTCCTTCGCGGTATTACCGCCCAAAGCGGCACCTTCCACCGGCACCTGCCGGATTGGTTGACAAAGCACAGCCTTCCTTGCGTTGGCAAGGAGTTTATAGCCTCTTCCCTGGCTTAAGGGAAGAGAGGAAATTGTTTCAACCCCATATCTTCTGGCAAACCCATCATCAGATTCATATTCTGGATGGCCTGACCCGCCGCACCCTTGACCAGATTATCAATGGCGGACATGACCACCATATAACCTGTACGCTCATCCATAGCCCAGCCGATATCGCAGTAATTACTGCCTTTGACCTGATTGGTACTGGGCACCTCTCCTGCTGGCAGGATACGGATAAAACCCGTTTCACCATAAAAATTGCGATAGGTGGATTCCACCAGGGCGGAGGTCACTGGCAAGGTGGGGCGCAGATAGAGGGTGGAGAGAATACCCCGAATTTGTGGCAACAAATGGGGGGTAAAACGCAAACGCACCTCCTGGCCAGCCACCCGGCTCAACTCCTGCTCCATTTCTGGTATATGACGATGACCGGTTACCTTGTAAGGACGAAATCCTTCCGCAATTTCAGGAAAGAGATTGCCCTTATTGGGAGAACGACCAGCACCGCTCACCCCAGACTTACTGTCCACCACCACACCACGGGTTTCCACCAATCCCTGGGCCAACAAAGGAGCAAGGGCCAGAATAACCGAAGTGGGATAACAACCAGGATTGGCTACCAGACGCGCCTTGGCAATGGCCCTTCGATTAAGCTCCGGCAAACCATAGACGGCTTCCTCCAACAGAGATTCCGCTTTATGGGCCTCTCCATACCATTGGGCAAACACTTCCGCATCCTTGATGCGAAAGTCAGCGGAAAGATCCACCACCCGACACCCGGCATCCAGCAAGCTCCCCACCACTTCCATGGAGGCCATGTGGGGCAAGGCGCAAAACACCACCTGACAGGACGCCGCCACCAAGGCAGGATCCAGCTTTACGCAAACAGGGGCACCTGTTCCACGCACATGGGGGAAAGCCTTTTCCAGTGGCTGTCCCGCATATTGTTCAGAAGTCACCATGGCCAGGTCCACCTCTGGATGGCACGCCAAAAGACGCACCAGCTCACCACCGGTATACCCTGTCGCCCCTAAAATACCTACCTGAATGGACATCCTGTCTCCTGTGGATGAATGGCTGCACCGTGGAAAGGAAAACAATCCTTGAGCCAATTGTCAATCCATGTTTTATAACAAACGCAAAAAACTCTCCCCAGCCCGCCTCTGCCAGCCATTTGACGAAAGCCCTTTCCCACGGAAATATTTCAGATATTAATCCAATGAAAATTTATTTTCATAATTCACCTTCAATGCAGGTTCTTGTTTTTCCTTATAAAGCATGCAGTTTCCCACCGCCAACACATCAATTTCTGTACCCATAAAACAATTAAAAGAATCCTCTGGCGTGCATACCATGGGTTCTCCCCGCACATTAAAACTGGTATTGACAATTACAGGACATCCAGTTATCCGTTCAAAACGGAGAATGAGATCATAATAACGGGGATGGGTCTCCCTGTGGACCGTCTGAATTCGGGCAGAGTAGTCCACATGGGTGATGGCGGGAATTTCTGAACGGGGAATATTGAGTTTATCGATGCCAAACAAGGCATCTTCTTCCGGGGTCATGGTACGGCGGCGTTTAGGATGTACCCCTGCAACCAACAGCATGTAAGGGCTGTCGCCATCCAACAAAAACCATTCTGCCACCCGTTCCCGCAAAACCGCTGGAGCAAAGGGCCGGAAGGATTCCCGATATTTGACTTTGAGGTTCAGCATTTTTTGCATGGTCGGCGAACGGGGATCCCCCAGAATGGAACGTCCCCCCAAGGCACGGGGACCATACTCCATACGACCTTGATGCCAACCCACCGCTTTGCCTTCCGCCAGGGCTTGGGCACAAGCGTTCAGAAGCTCCTCTTCTGCCAGAACGGTAAAATGGGCACCAACTGCACGTAAGCGTTCCTCACATTGTTGTTGAGTGAAAGCGGGACCCAAATAACTCCCCGCCATGGCATCCATTTGATCAGACACAATGTGGCGCGGTTTCTGGAGATGCCAGTGATATGCAGCCAGAGCGGCCCCAAGTGCACCTCCAGCGTCACCGGCGGCAGGCTGGATCCAAACATTTTGAAACTTACCATCCCCCAGTATTTTGCCATTGGCCACACAGTTCAGGGCAACGCCTCCGGCCATGCATAAATTGGGTAAACCGGTCTCTGCGGCCAGGAAACGGGTCATGCGCAGCACCACCTCTTCGGTGACCGCCTGAATGGAGGCCGCCAGGTCCATTTCCCGCTGGGAAAGGGGCTGTTCGGGTTTGCGGCAGGGACCGTCAAACAGGGATGCAAATGCCTCATTGGTCATGGTCAGGCCCGTACAATAATCAAAATATTTTAAATTAAGACGAAAGGAGCCATCTGGTTTGAGATCCATCAGGTGGTCCAAAATTTTTTGCGTATATTTGGCCTCCCCATAAGGGGCCAATCCCATGACTTTATATTCGCCAGAATTGACCTTAAAACCAATAAAATAGGTAAAGGCCGAATAAAGCAGACCAAGGGAGTGGGGAAAATGTATCTCCCGCTGGATCAGCAATTGATGCCCATGACCCACTCCAGCTGAAGTGGTGGCCCATTCACCCACACCATCGATGGTCAATACGGCGGCGTCCTGAAATGGGGAAGGATAAAACGCACTGGCGGCATGGCTTTGATGGTGTTCGGAAAATAGCAGTTTCTCAGAAGGAATTCCCTGACCATCCAGACTTTTAAAAGCGTCCAGAATCATTTTTTTCTGGTAGAGCTTTTCCTTGATCCAAACAGGCATGGCACGACAAAAGGAGGTAAAACCCCGCGGTGCAAAAGCCAGATAGGTTTCCAGCAAACGTTCAAATTTTAAAAAGGGCTTGTCATAAAAGGCAACATAATCCAAGTCGCCAAGATTGATCCTGGCCTCGTTCAAACAATAAAGCAGTGCCTGTTTTGGAAAGCCCGAATCATGTTTTTTCCTGGAAAAACGCTCTTCCTGTGCAGCGGCAAGAATACGCCCATCCACGATAAGAGCCGCCGCACTATCATGATAATAAGCAGACAGACCTAAGATCCGCACCGTGTTTTCTTGCTAAAAAAGGGTGTAGATGAAGGGCGCGACGGCAGACCCCTGGGACATAACAATCAGTCCTCCCAATAACGCCATGACCAGAAATATGGGTATCATCCAGAATTTTTTCCTGGTCTTCAGAAACAGCCACAGTTCACCCAAGAAAGACATGGAACCCCTCTTAGAATTGAAACTTCATGGTTTCCGGTTCTGGACCAGCAGGTTGCCGGTGGACCCAACAGCTTGTTTGGTTAGACGGAAATTTTAGATTTAACAAGTCTTTGCCCAGCAAGCGAAAAAAAATTGCAAATGGTGTAATGACCAGAAAAAAGAGTATCCCCATAACCAGTGGCGACACCAGACGATGCAGCAATAATCCAAAACGGGTCCACCATCGATTGAACGGGGACAACACCCGTGGCACAACCAGCCCCAGCAACAAAAAGACACCGGCAGCTCCCCAGGCTGGCCAAGAAAACACGCCCTCGTTTACCAGAATCCACAAGGCGATGATAGCAAAAAAGGCCGAAAAAACCAACCCAAAGCCACGATCCGAAGAACCCTGGACAGATTCTTCACGATTCTCGAGAGAGGGTTCCATAAACTCCATGCCCCTTATCCCACCTTTGCCAAAAATTGAGCCATGCGCCGCAACCCTTCCTGAATACGCTCCAGATCGGTGGCATAAGACAGGCGCACATGTTCCGAGGCGCGAAACTGGCCAAAATCACGACCAGGGGTGATGGCCACCAAAGCCTCTTCCAACAGACGGTGACACAGTTCATCGGCGGAAGGGATGGCCAACCGATCCAGCAGGGGTTTCACATCGGCATAGATATAAAAGGCCCCGGCGGGTTCGACGGGAATGCGAAAGCCCAATTCACGCAATCCGGCCAGCAGCACCTGCCGGTTTTGATCATAACACAATACCTGCTGCCGCAAGCGGTCAACCTCATCAAACACGGCAAGTGCAGCGTACTGGGAGAGGGTGGAGGCGGCAATGAACAAATTTTGGGAAAGAATTTCCACCGACCGCACCGCATCGGCGGGGACGATCAACCACCCCAACCGCCAGCCGGTCATGGCAAAAAATTTGGAAAAACCATTGATGACAATGGCATCGTCGTCAAATTCCAATAGAGAACAGGCTTTCTGGGTGTAGGTAATCCCCTGATAAATTTCATCGGAAATCCGATGAATTCCCCGCTTTCGACACCATTGGGACAACTCGGCCATGGACTCACCGGACATCAGGGAGCCAGTGGGATTGGCCGGAGAGGTAATCAACACCCCCCGCAAGTTATCCACCCCATCCAGTTTTTTCGGGCTGAGTTGATAGTTGTCGTCGGCCTCCACGGGTACGGCAACCGGCTCTCCTCCCAATAGACGGATCATGTTGGGATAACATGGATAGCCAGGATCGGAAAAGGCCACCCGATCCCTTTCATCCAACAAGATACCAAAGGCCAACAAAAAAGCCCCAGAGGCTCCAGGGGTGATAATGATTCTGCCCGGATCCACCTGCACCCCATGGCACTGCTCATACCACTGGCTGATTTTCTGCCGCAATGCAGGAATGCCCAAGGAGGGGGTATAGCGAGTCAAATCCTGTTCGATGGCGGCATGGGCTGCCTGTAATACCTTGGGCGGTGTGGCAAACTCCGGTTCTCCGACCTCCAAACGCACCACATCCTTGCCTTCTGTTTGCAATTCCTTGACCCGTTGCAGCACTTCCATTACATGAAATGGTTGAATGGCTTGTAATTTGTCGGCCCATCGTTTCATCACCCATGTCCTTCAATTTGTAAGGTAGTTCTTATGAAGTCCCTCCCCATGACCTCCATCCTGGTTCCGGTTTTCAACAACCTGCCCATCTTGGAATACATGATTCGCTCCATTATCCGCCACACCGGTTCCCTCCCCTATGAGATCATTGTGGTGGATAACCATTCCACCGAAGAGGGGTGCGAAACAATTTTTCAACGTCTGGCCGCTCTCGACCAGGTTACCCTGATTCGTAATCCAAGCAACCTGGGCTTTGGCAAGGCCAATAATCAAGCACTGGCCATCAGCCAGGGTGAAGTCATTGTTTTGCTCAATTCAGATATGTTTGTCAACCAACGCTGGCTGTTGCCCTTCTTACGACGCCTCTACCACCATCCTGATTGCGGGGCGGTACAAGGAAAGGTTATTCTTCCCAAAGAGCGTCACTCCCCCGATGGATGGACCACCCAAACGGTGGGTTCCTGTTTTAACCAACAGGGATTTCCCGAATATCAATTGGCCAATGTGCCACACCAGGACCGTTCGGTCAATCAACCCATGCGCCTGCAAGCGTTCATGGGAACCGGGGTGGCCATCAAGAGGAGTGTCATTGAGCAGGTGGGTTTTTTTGATGAATCTTATGATTTGGTCTTTTTGGAAGATACCGATCTTTCCCTGCGCATCAGCCAGGCAGGTTATGAAATATGGTATGAACCCATGACAGAGTTTTACCACCTGCACAGTGCCTCCATGCCCCATTTGAGCCAGGAGGAATATGATCGCAGCCGCCAAAGCAACTCTGAAACTTTTCAGCAAAAGTGGCCACTTCCGCTGATTCAGGAAATTTTGCAACGCCAAGGTTGGTGAAATTTCTCACCCTTTCTGGACAAAACCGGACAACTCCCGCCCCTGGCCATGCACCCCCAAAAAACGATGCCCACTTACCTTGCACCAGGCGGGCAGATCCCGGCTGATACCGGGATCGGTTGCCAACACCTGCAATAATTGCCCGGCAGCCAACCCCCGCAAACCCGCTTCCACCTTGAGAATGGGCATGGGGCATAAGAGCCGCCTGGCATCCACCACCACATCAGGCCGCAACTCGGCCAGTTCCAGGGTCATTTCCGTCATCAATCAATCCCTTTGGCACGCATGAAGGGGACATAGAGCTTATCCGTCCCCATAATGTGCTCCACCAGCCAAGTCTTGGCAATGCCCAATAAATCGATACCGACTGTAAAATGCCCCTCCTTGAACTGGGTAGCCAATTGATCCAGGGTTGCCACCAATCGCACATGTTTGGCCTTATGGGCATCAAAATCTTTGTAACCGCATCGCTTGAGGGCTTCCTCCTCATGGGCAAAGTGGGTACGGGTGTAATCCACAAAGCCATCCAAAATTTTGCCGATGGCATCGCTTCCCTGCCCCTCTTTCATGGCCCGATGCAATTGGTTAACCATGTCCACCAGCACCTTGTGCTCCCGATCCACAAAACCGATGGTGGTGAGAAGGGTGTCGTTCCACGGGAAGAACTCTTTGTTCTCATGGGAGGAGTCCTCTAAAAAGAGGCTGTCCAAGCTCTTGAACAAACTTTGCCGTTGCTGATGAAATTTTTCCAGGGCAGAGAGGGCGGCTTCCATCTGACCACGTCCCACATGATCCACAATGGAGCGAACAATATTTTCCAATCCTTCATGTTGACGCAGGGCCTCCTGGATCCCACCGCCGGTTTTGCCTTTGGCCCAATCCCGGAAGGGACAATTTCTGTTGGAACCCAAATCGGCCTGACCAACGGTGATACGTCCTGAAATTAACTGCTCCAGCCTGCCCTGTAAGGATAACAGGGCCTCTTTAACCTGCAACATATTGAAGGGGGGCGGTGCGGTATCCTGCTCCAACTGGCTGGCGTAGAGACCATTGGCCATGGATTGCATCACCGCTCCCAACCGTTGGAAATGGCGCACGGAACCCTTCATCATTTCATTGGTTTGGGAGGCTTGCCCCATGCCCTGGGAAACAGTTTGGGCAACCTGTTCCGACTGCTGGGCAGAATTTAACACCGATGCGGCAAAATCAATGGCCATACGACTGGCGGTGGCCACATGACCTGCCGATTGGGCCACACGTTCTGCAGAATGGGCCACTTCAGAGGTTCCCTGGGCTGCTTCGGCGGCAGCTCTCGCCACTTCGATGGCCGCCTGGTTCAATTCCTGGGAGTTGATGGTCACCTCCCTGGAGGCGGACGCCACTTCCGACATATTGGAGGAAATGCGTTGAATGGTCTGATTTTGTTCATCCACCGAATGGGTGATTTCCAGATTGGCACTATTGATACGCCCAATGGCTTCACCGATTTCCAGATTGCTGCGCAAGACATCCCGGGAGATGGATTGGATTTCTTCGGTCTTGTCAAAAATCATCTGGGTGGCCTGGGCGGTTTGTCTGGCCAAATCTTTCACCTCATTGGCCACCACCGCAAAGCCTTTGCCTGCGTCACCGGCACCGGCAGCCTCAATGCTGGCATTCAGGGCCAGCATGTTGGTCTGTTCGGCAATACTGTTGATCACTTCCACCACTTGGCCAATTTCCCCTGCGGCCACCCCCAAACGTTCCATCACCGAACGGGATTCCTGGGCCTTGCGATTGGCCTGTTCCGACTCACCACTGGCCGACTGACACCGCCGCCGCACTTCGCCCAAGGCGGTAGTCATTTCACGGGTGGAGGCCGCCACTTTGGTCACTGCCTGATCCACATGGGCCAGACTTTGATTGATGCCACCAATGTTGGCGGTAATCTCTTCCGCAGCCGATGCCATGGTGTTGATGTTGGAACTGGCTTGACCTGCTCCAGCTGCAATGGCAGAGACTTCATGGGAAACCTGTTCAGCGGAATCGGAGATGGACTGAACATTATCGGTCATTTGTTGAATGGAGTTACGTACCGTGGAGACGGCCTCCCCCAATTCGTCGTTGGCCACGGAAATTTTTTTCACCACCTGGGAGGAGGTGGTGGCATCGGTATCGATTTGCCCGCGAATGCGCAACAATTCGGTGGCACAGGCGGTGACGCTTCCCGCATGCATGGCAATCACCCGCATGAGTCGCTCCTGGGTTCCCACCATATGGTTGATGGCCACTCCCAATCGACACAATTCACTGCGTCCCCTGCCCTCCTCTGCACGAACGGTGAGATCACCGGCGGCAACCTTGCCCATAAAACTCAACAGTAACTTGACCCGCTTATGGGTCAACCAGATGGCCCACCCCACAAACAGGCCCCCTGCCAAAAATCCTGCGGTAATCATCCAGACGATGGAACGGGCCATCTGGGTAGCATTGGTGCCCACCTCCTCCAGCAGCTCCCCTGCCTCATCCAGGTGACTTTTGACAAATGGCTCCATGGCCTGGGTCATGGCTTCCACCTGTTTATCAAATTCGGGCATCATGCGATTGCCAACTGCAGGCCCCTCTTTGATGTAGGCTTCGGTCATTTTGCGCCCCATGGCATAATAGCTTTCAAAACGATCGCCCAACTCCTTTACTACGGCCAGAGCGCGACTGTCCTTTTGTTGCTGATAACCCTCGTTAAATTTTCTCAATCCTTCACGAAATTTTTTGGCATACTCTTCTGCCTTGTTCATACCATCATTCAAACCATCCTGCCCACGGGTGGCTGACATATCGGTTAAATATTGCTGTGTTTGCAATAAGTTGATCTGTAGATCCTTGGCCATGACCAAATCCTGAGCTACTTCATCTTTGATCAAGACAATATTTTTTGCGGCAACATCATTGGCCTTCCAAGCCCAGATCCCAAATCCCATCATCAGCATCATGGGAATCATGGCCACCAGAATCAAAATTTCACCGATTTTTAGCGAGGAAGCTTTCATGGTTCATAACCCGTATGACAGATAGAGGTTGTCTTTTTGTGGTTAATTGTTTGAATCTATTCCTACCCTATCGGTAGTGAACCCATAGTATGGTTGGGAGAGCTTTAGCGAAGACAGCATCTTGTTCCCAATCTTTTCACTTGTCAAACAGCAACTAGAACTATTCCGTTTATGATATACCGACATCAATACTGATATTCTAAACTATAGAAAACAATCACCTGTCATTCCAAATCAAACTCGCCTTATCTCTTGACAGGGTAAACATTTTTGATAGGCTTGCCTTACTTTTCCATGATTCCTTTACCAAATAGGGTTAGATTGATTCTATGGTTGAATCATCTCATCACAACAAAACCGTTGCCTCCCCCCTTGTACCAACGCCCCTGCATGGTACCAAACGTATTTTACTGGTGGATGACACCCAGGAAAATCACATGATCGTCGGAGCCTATCTCCACGATCTTCCTTATCAAATTCGTTTTGCACTCCATGGTCAGGAGGCGTTGGACATTTACCAGACCGAGCGTTTTGATCTGGTCCTGATGGATGTCATCATGCCCGGCATGGATGGCATGGAGACCACCCGCCGTATGCGGTTGCTGGAACAATCCCATGGTTGGCCACGCACCCCCATTATTGCCCTCACGGCCAGGGCCATGAAAGCCGATGAGGATGCCTGCCTGGCTGCCGGCTGTGATTTACATCTGAGCAAACCCATCCGCAAAGCCCTTCTCTTGGAGATGATGGAAAATCTTTCTTATCCCATGGAGGACAAACAGAAGGAAGACAGCAGCTCTCCGGTGGTGATCAATTGGCAAACCCTGCTTGAGTTGCAAGAAGAGAGCAAAGCCAGCTTTGACCACTTTCTCGATCGGTTCAGACAACAAATGCCCCAGCGTCTGGTCGCCATTCAACAGGCATGGCAGCAAAAAGATTCCCAACTGGTGGAAACCACCGCCCATAAATTCAAGGGATTGGCCGCTACTTTCGGTGCGGATGCCCTGGCCGACGGTTGCAGTCAAGTGGAAAATCTTTCATCCCCGCAGCGTGAGGAGAAGATGGAAGCCCTCTTGGCAAACCTTGCCCGGCAGATTGAGCTTTATACCCAAACCCTGGAAATGGAGGGGAAGAGCAGGCTTGCCCAGTTGGACTGAACAGGAAAATCATCCATCTGGTTGGATCCCCACCAGAACAGCCCATTGGCGCAAAGCCACCAAGCCCCCTTCAAAATCGTAATCCCGCAAGCATTTTAGTACCTGGTTAAACGCCACCCGGTGGTCACGATGCATGGGATGATGGGCAATTTCCTGAACAATGGATTTGGCATCCAGATTAAAACTGACCAACATTTGTTCCGCCTGCCGAATAAGGGGAGCAACCACCTCCTTATCCAGCACACCCTCCGGATGACTTTGGTCTTCATTGTTCTCTGCGGGAACCGCCCTGGAGATGGTGACAAGGACAGCCGTAAAAACCTGACGAGCTTCTTGTAATACAGGCTCGATGGAATGAATATCCGCCCGCTCCCTGGCACTCTGCTCAATAACCTTAGCCAACAGGCTTAATTCCATGGCCCCGATGGTAGCAGCGACCCCTTTCAGGGTGTGGGCGGTTCTTTCCAGAAGTTCCCAATCCCCATTGGCCAAAGCCAACTCCATGGTGTCACAAGAGTTCCTTTGTACACGAACAAAGCGGGCCAGAATATCCATATAGAGGTCCATATTGCCCCCCAAATTGGCCATGGCCACTTGTACATCCAAACCTGGCAGTTCTGGGGGTCCAACTTCTGATGCTGCTGTTTCTTCCTCCACACTGGGCTGGGAAGTACTTTCCTTGGTTGGCAACCACTTGGTCAAGGTGGCGTAGAGGGCTTTGGGATCAATGGGTTTGGCGATATAGTCATCCATTCCCGCTGCCAGGCACACCTCTCGATCACCGGTCATGGCATTGGCGGTCATGGCTATGATGGGCAGCAAACGATGTTGATCCTGCTGACGAATGGTTCGGGTTGCCTGGTAACCATCCATCACCGGCATTTGCACATCCATCAACACGGCGTCATAGGTGTTTTGATTCACCTTTTCAATGGCATCCACCCCATGGACCGCCACATCCACTTCCACCCCCACCTTTAACAACAAGCCAATGGCCACCTCCTGGTTAATTTCATTATCCTCTACCAACAATATTTTACGACCTTGCAACCATTGGGGATGATCCCCGACAGGTGTTGGGCTGATTTGTCCACCCACTGCGGCCTGCAATACTTCCAGCAGGGCTGAGGAGGTGAGGGGTTTCATGAGAAAATAGGGAATGCCTTCCTGCATGGATAAGGACATCACCTCTTCCCGACCATAGGCGGTCACCAATATCACGGGGGGAATTTTTTCTCCTAATTTTTCACGCAATTGGCGCACGGCTTCCAAGCCATCCAACCCTGGCATCCGCCAGTCCATGAAAACTGCATGGAAGGGATCCTCATCTGCGGCTGCTACCCCCTTTTGGACGGCTTGCAAACCATTTTCCGCTTCTTCCACCCGACAATGAAAAGAGTGAAGCATCTCCCGACAAACCCGACGGGCCATGGTATGGTCATCCACCACCAGGATACGCTTGCCCTCCAGTTGCTTGAGAGAGAGTAAAGGTGCGGGAGCAACCTCCACCTGTGCCACGGGAAATTCCAATTGGAAACTAAAGGTGCTTCCCTCGCCAAGGGCACTGGCCAGGTGGATGACACCTCCCATGCGCTCCACCAAATGGCGACTGATGGCCAAGCCCAAACCGGTGCCCCCATAACGGCGGGTCGTGGAGGAGTCGGCCTGGGTAAAGGCCGAAAAAAGACTGGCCTTTTGTTCGGGGGTCATGCCAATCCCCGTATCCCTGACTTGAAAAAGCACCTGCACCTTTTCTGCGTGGCACCCCACCAGGGCAATTTCAAAACAGACTTCTCCCTGCTCGGTAAACTTGATGGCATTGCCCACCAGATTCAACAACACCTGCCCCAAGCGCAGGGGATCCCCCATTAACAGTTTAGGGATGGCATGATCCACGGAAACGATCAATTCCACCCCCTTGTCCTGGGTTTTGGGGGCGGCCATGGCAGCGACTTGATCGGCCACTTTGTCCATGGAAAAAGGAATGGTTTCCAGGGTCAGACGGCCTGCCTCTATCTTAGAGAAATCCAGAATATCGTTGATGATATGCAACAGGGAATGGCCTGCTTCTTCAATGCGGGTAAGATAGTGACGTTGCTGGGTGGTAAGAGAGGTTTGCAGGGCCAGATGGATCATGCCCAACACCGCATTGATGGGAGTACGGATTTCATGACTCATGTTGGCCAGAAAGAGGGATTTAGTCTGGCTGGCACTTTCGGCAGCTTTTCTTGCGTTGTACAACACCGTGGTCTCCCGATGGAGAACCAGGTAATAGGTCAACATGAGCAGACTCACCAGCAAGGTGATGAAAATACCCAGGAAGCGGTTGACTTGGTTGGAATTTTCTCTTTGCAAAATCACCACCGACCAGCCTTGATCGATCCACACCCGTCCCACCAGGTGGCGCAGATTGCCCACCAAAATTTTCATCCCATTCTGCAATTCCTGTTTAAAGAGGGCGGTAACCTCAGCCAGAGATCCGAACTGTTTACTCTCTTCCAATGCGGTGGCAGCCTGGGGTGTCAACGGCCACAAGGGTTGGGGGGTAAATCCATTCCTACCCCCCAGCAAGGCCACACCATCCGAGTTGACCAAAAAGGTTTCTCCATATTGGAAGAATCCCAACTCCTTGGCATCCAGTGTTTTTTTCAGAACGGCAACCCCGATGATCTCCTTTTGGTCTGCCTTATAAATGGGTGCGCTGGCATAATAGCCCGGCTCCTTGGAGGTTGCCCCATAGGCATAATATTTTCCCAGACGCCCTTCCTTGGCCTCTTTAAAGTAAGGGCGAAACTGATAATTTTTCCCCACAAAGCTGCCAGGGGTATCCCGATTGGAGGAGGCCACCACTTTGCCTTCCATATCCATGAGATAGGCCACCCCACGCACCGCAACAGCCAATTGATCCACGGCCAGATTAAGGGTTTTCATATTGGCATCTGGCGCAGATAGCTCTTCCAACATATCGTGGGTAATCCCTGCCAAGGCAATCACCCCACCGTCCACTGCGTAGATTTCACGATTCAGACGATTGACCAGGGCATCCAGATCCACCCGCAGTTCATTGGCTTGATCTTGATGATAGAGTTGTCCCAATAGGTCTGTCAGGGTCCAGCCTCCCAACAACATCACAAGAAAAACAGTAAAAAATGCTATGTTATATCTTTTTTGTTGCCCAAAGAGGGGTGGAGCATCTTTATGTTGCGAGAGGGTTCCCCACAAGGCGAGGGTCATGATCAAAGCCATGCCTCCCCGCACCAGTTGGATAGGCACTCCTGTCCAGGCAAAAAACAGTTTTGTATTGAGGAGGGTAGCAGGCCAGATACCCACCGCCGGAACAACCAGACCGCTCGCCAGTCCATATCCCACCATGCCCAGGGCAAGAACACCCCGCCATCTTTGTTCCTTGTGGCCGGCAACCGGTAAAATTCGCAACAACAACCAACCGCTGACCATGCAGGCAGGAAAGCTCACCCCGTAGCGAATCAAGGCAGGAAAGGTTGACCAGCCTTCATACCAGGAGAGCACCGATACCAACATCAAGGGAAGCAGGGAGAAACCGGGATGATAGGAGCGTTGGCGGTGGATTCTCACCCCATAGATGGCAAACTCTGTCAAAGCCAGGAAGGAGAGGGTATGAATAGACAGCCTGATATTTTGAAAAACGGAGGAATCTCCCCCCACCAGGGCCAGGAGATCCAACCACTCCCCAATCCCGTGCAACAGGCCAAAGCTGCCCAGCCAACGCCAGGATATGGGATTTTTTTCTTCGCGGGGTAAGGAAAAACACACAGCACTCAATATAAGAAAGCTTAATCCATAAATAAAAAAAATGTAATCCAACTGTTCGGAAAAAAATCCTTCCCGCAAGAGAGGCCACCCTTGGCCACTTTCAGCAACGGCTGGAAATAAAAGATTCATGACTACTCCTTGCCCACACCACGGTGACAAAATGGAAAATAAGTCACAATGACGTGTATTTACTCTCCTGTGCCTTAAGTTTACACCCTTGAAAAATGGGGTAAATGGGGTTAAAATAGCAGAAAATTGCAAAATTTGCAAGCTTTGTAAGCCTTGCCAGATTTAAAAATATGCTTGCAAGAATCAGCCGCTACGTGCCAAACGGTTGGACCATGAACGGGAAAGAATCATCTAATCAAGAAGATAGCTTTGTCACCACCCGAGAAGCCGGTCAATTGCTGGGCATTTCCCAACGAACCGTTCACTATTGGCTGGAAAAGGGCATCCTCCGCTCCTGGAAGACCGAAGGCGGCCACAGCCGCATACCCATGGGTGAGATCCACAAACTGCTGGCCAAACGCCGGGAAAGTCTCGATGACAATCCAAAAGCGATCCAACTGTTGTTGGTGGAAGATGATGATATACTGGTGGAATTATTTCGTGCTGCCGTGGCAAAATGGCCTTTTCCAGTCCGTGTCATCACCGCCGCCAATGGTTATGATGGATTGATACAGGCAGGACTCCACAAACCGGATATTCTGGTCACCGATCTGGCGATGCCCGCCATGGACGGCTTTCAAATGATTCGCCAGTTGCGGGAAACCGCAGCCCTGAAAAAATGCCGCACCGTGGTGGTAACCGCTCTCTCTGCCCAACAAATTGCGGAGCATGGTGGTTTGCCTGCTGAGGTGATTCTGTTTGAGAAACCGGTTGCGTTTAAAAAAATCAAGGCCATTGCCCAACAGATGATCCACCACCCACTGGTGGGCCGCCGAGAAAAACGAAATAAACAATCCTAAGTAAAAAACCACTGCGGGAAGAAGCTGAATGGAGATGAATCATGGATGGAACGCTTTATTCTTCCCCGTTCTGTGGCGAACCACCCACCATTCTGGTGGTGGACGACGACCCGGATATTCGCAATCAATGTCGTCATAAACTGACCAAACATGGCTACCGTCCCGTTCTGGCGGAAGACGGGCATCAGGCCATCCTTCTGTGTCAACAACAGTTGCCCGATCTGGTTCTGATGGATGCCAACATGCCTGGCATGGATGGTTTTACCACCGCCACCACCCTGGCCAGCCTTTTTCCAGAAAGTCGTCTTCCCATTCTCATGGTGACGGGGCTGGCCGATGAAGAATCGGTCAATAAGGCGTTCAAAAGTGGCGCGGAAGATTATATCAGCAAGCCCATCAACTGGGCCGTGTTGCGCCATCGTATCCGCGCCATCCTGGACCACCGCCAGATGGAAAAAGCCTTGCGTCAGAGTGAAGAACGATTTCGCTCCCTGGCCCAATCTTCCAACGATGCCATCATCACAGCCGACGAAGAGGGCAAGATTCTTTTTTGGAACGATGGTGCGGCCCATTATTTTGGTTATCATGAATCGGAAATTCAAAATCAACCTCTTTGTCAGTTGATCCCGGAACGCTACCAGCACGCCCACCGCCAAGGGTTACTCCATGTTTTGCGTACAGGTGAGTTGAAGCTGGCGGGAAAGACGCTGGAACTGGTAGGGATGGATCGGGAAGGCCGGGAATTTCCCGTGGAAATTTCCCTTTCCACCTGGCTTATGGGGAAAAAACGATTTTTTTCCGCCATCATTCGGGATATCACCGCCCGCAAGCAGTTGGAACGGGAGCGGGAGGTGGCCATGCAAACCCGCATTGCCATCAGTGCCTTGCTGGAAACAGCACTGGAACCCCTCAACATGACCAGCCAGTTGACGGTGGCTTTGGATATCCTCCATACCCTGCCCTGGTGGGCAAACAAGGCCAAAAGCTCCATATTTCTTAATCATGAAGAGGAGAAGGTATTAAAATTGGCCGTGTGGAAGGGCTGGGAGAGAGATCTACCCCATCTGTGCTCCACCGTTGCCCATGGGGTTTGCCTGTGTGGGCAAGCTGCATTAACCAGGCAATTTCTATTTTCCAACGATGTCCTCCTCCACGAAGGACGCAACCAGCAAGTTCCCCCCCATAGCCATTACTGCGTCCCCATTCTTTTTCGGCATCGGCTGTTGGGCATGCTCAATATTTATCTTCCCCCTGGTCACAAACGCAACCCAGAGGAGGAGCGCACCCTTCACACCATTGCCCAAACCCTGTCCACCATCATTGAACGCCGACGCATGGAAGAGGATCTGGAACAAACCCACACGGTTCTCAAAGAGACCCGTCTGGAGATCATCCATCGTCTGGGCATGGCCTCGGAATTTCGTGATAACGATACCGGCATGCATATTGTCCGCATGAGCCGCTATGCTGCGGTACTGGGACAAGCCGCAGGACTGGACGAAGAACGCTGTGAGGTCATCCTCAACGCCGCCCCCATGCACGATGTGGGCAAAATTGGCATCTCCGATGGCATCCTCCTCAAACCGGGTCGCCTGACCCAAGAGGAGTTTGAAATCATGAAAACCCATACCGCCATTGGTGCCCACATGCTCTTTGGCCACAAGGATGAACCCCTCAAAACCGCCCATATCATTGCCCTCACCCACCACGAACGTTGGGATGGCAAGGGCTATCCCCATGGTCTGGCGGGGGAAGAAATTCCATTGGAGGGGCGTATTTGTGCCATCTGCGATGTCTTTGACGCCCTCATCTCTGAACGCCCTTACAAAAAAGCCTGGTCGGTAGAAGAGGCCATTGCCGAATTGAAACGTTGCGCCGGACAGCAACTGGATCCCCATCTGGTGGAATTGTTCTTGCGAAAAATGCCAGAAATTCTTGAGATCATGCAGGAGTTCCAAGACGAGTCCCAATCCCTCTCCGTATCAGCCAGAGATTTGCATGGTTTCGGAGCCTTTATCCAATGGGAATCACGCATGGAAACGGGTATTGCCGAAGTGGACAACGAACACCGTCACCTGATGGCCATTGTCAACAAATTGCACAAAACCATGGGAACAGGAACCAGCGACACTCCAGTCATAGAAGTGTTGCGGGAGTTGGAAGACTACATCACCTTCCACTTTGCCAACGAAGAAGCCCTCCTGTACAGCCTGGCTGACCCCTGGCTGAAAGAACACCGGTGCGAACACAAAAGGATGAAAGATAACCTGGCCAAGATACGACAAGGATTCCATCATGTTTCACCGGATGGCAACCAACCTCTTGCCCAACTGCTCCGTCAATTGCTGGTAGACCATGTGCTGACTGTGGATAAGCGCAGTCTCTGTTCCTCACGCATTGACACGAAGAAGACAGTAACGCCAATATGAGACAACCTGTTTGTCCACTTAAACCTCTGAACCACCAGCTAACGGATCTCCACCATGGATGCCTTTGAAAAAATTTACAAGGAATTGGAAAACATACGCAGTTCCCGCAAAAAAGGCAAAAAACAGGATAATCTCATGGAGGTCATCTTCTATGCCCTGGATCAAGAGCGGGATGAGTATGAGTTTTACGTAGACTTGGCCAAACGGGTGGAGAGCAAAGATTTAAAAAAGCGCATGATCAAACAGGCCAAGGAGGAATTGCTGCATGGTCAGAAGTTACTGGAGTTGATCAAAGGGGACTGTCTGCCCGAATACAAAAAACGCCAGCAGGATATGCCGGAATTGCATGTGGCCGATTATGCCGTCCCCGCCCCACCCAAGGGCGAAAAACTCTCTTATCAGGATGCCCTGATTTTGGCCATCAAAAAAGAGCAAGCCAACCTGCATCTTTACCAGGATTTGGCGAAAATTTCCCTGTGTCCCGACTCCCGCAAATTGTTTCAATTTTTAATGGCCCAGGAGTCCAAGCACTTGTCATCCCTGGAAAAAGAGTATGACGAGAACATTCTGAAGGAAGATTGATTGTCGTCTTACCCCGCACCGCTACGACTGCGCCCATTCCATCCCTCTGCCGTCCCCCCTCCTGCTCAGATGCCCAATCAGCAGGGGGCTTGTGAGAGCAGGGAAAACTCCCCCATTTTATGCAAAATCTGTAGCTTGATCATTACCCACCCACAAGAGGCCATGGTCATGGCAGGCAGCCATGAGCATACCTTTTTCAATCCTGCCGGCATGGTTTATCGCATCGGATGCTTCCGTACCGCCGTTGGCTGCACCTGGCTTGCAGAATCCTCCGCCGATTTTTCCTGGTTTCCACAGACTCTCTGGCAGATTGCTCTCTGCCGTCGTTGCCATAGTCATTTGGGGTGGCGTTACACCACTTCCTTGCATTCAACTTTTTTTGGGCTGATATTAACTCGCCTTACTTATCTGCAACCAAGACAGGAGAACAGCCCGTCATGATCATGAAATCTGCCCCCCATAGCCCCTCCCATCCCAAACTGGGCCATTTGACCCCCAAAGAAGCCTTGGAATTTATTCAAGAAAACAAGGCCGTCTTCATCGATATCCGTTCTGAAATGGAACACTTTTTCGTGGGACACCCCATGGGCGTGGTGAACATTCCCTGGCAGGATGCCCCCGACTTTGAAATCAACCCCAATTTTGCCGATGAAGTGGGCCGGGTAGCAACCAAAGAACAGCCCATTGTGTTGATCTGCCGTTCCGGTCATCGCTCCATTGATGCAGGTAACTGCCTGTTGAATGCAGGTTTTACCACCATCTACAATGTGCTGGAAGGCTTTGAAGGGGATCGGGACGAAAACCACCATCGCTCCAGCGTCAACGGCTGGCGTTTTCGGGGCTTGCCCTGGGTGCAGTGCTGAAAAAAATTAAATCACCTGAACAGAAGCACAGAAGATATAACCGGTATTGCGTACCGTCTTGATGTAAGCAGGCCGTTGCGGGTCATCCCGCAACTGCTTGCGCAATCGACTCACCTGCATATCAATGGTGCGATCCACCACTTCGCTCTCTCTTCCACGGGTGAGATCCAACAACTCATCCCGGCTCAAGACCTGATTGGGATGATTTAAAAAGGTCAACAGCATGGCAAACTCACCACCACTCAAGGAGACAAACTCTCCCTTGCTGGATCGCAACCTGCGGGTAGCCACCTCAAAAACCCATTGACCAAAACGGAAGATGACCTCCCGATCCAGTTCAGAGGTGGGATTTTGGTCCGCCTGTTGTTGCATGTGCTGCATATGCAATTGCTGGAGTTGCTCTTCCGTGGTTTTGGAACGGCGAATCACACTGCGCACCCTGGCCAGCAACTCCCGGTTGCTGAAGGGCTTGGCCAGATAGTCGTCTGCCCCCATCTCCAACCCCAGAATGCGGTCGGTCTCCTCCCCCTTGGAGCTGAGCATGATTACCGGTACATTGGAAAAATTGCGCAATAAACGACACAAATTCAAACCATCGTTACCCGGCAATATCCAATCTAACACCACCAGATCCACCTTCTGCTGACGCACCGTATCAAACAAAGAGCTACCGTCTGTCAGAAAAGTCACCTGGTAACCATTTTTTTCCAGGTAATTTCCCACCAGCCGACATATTTCCATATCATCATCTACAACGAGAATGTGCTGTCCGGCCATCGTCGCAAACCTGTTAAATTACCATAGCCCCTGCAATGGGAGAAAATAAGCCGAAATACATTAATTAAAAACCACTTCGACCCGCTGCATATAATCTCGCAAGGCTTCCAATTGATGACGAACCTCGGCCAAATCCTGGTTTTTGGCAGCCAATTCCATGGCACGCCCGATTTCGGTGATTTGGTCAAAACCATATCCCGCCCCGGACCCTTTCATGCGGTGACCCAACACCTTGGCCACTTCCAGATCCCCTTGTGCCAGGGCAGCTTCCAAACTGGCAATGTCTTTATGCCGATTTTCAATATATCCGGGGATTAAATCTTCCAGATCCGAATCGATGGTAACTTTGATTTTTTCATCCTGAGCCATTCCTTGATCCTTTCAACAATCCCCTGTTTCTCATCCTTCCAAGATCTCATGCGCTACAGGGTAACATTATAGACAGACAACTCACAAGCCCACTTATTTTTTGCTTTGAGAATTCCCATGTTGAGCCAGATCCATTTGAACCCTTTCCTGGATCATACGTTCCGCCTCTTGTGATTGATTGGCCAAAAATAATTCCACCAAACCGTTTTTCATGAGGGACCGCCACAGAATGGCCCGTCTGTCCAATTGGGGAATTTGACTTGTTATCCATTTGCGCCAGTGATGTAACCAGGTAACCAGCGGCTGAAAGTTATCCGGTAAGATGGAAGCAATTTTATGCCGTAAATATCCTGCCAAAGCCGGACTTGCCCCACCCGTACCAATGGCCACGGTAACCGGCGGACGTTGAATAAGGGCGGGCCAATAGGCGGAACAACGGTCATTCACATCCACTGTATTGAGAAAAATGCAACGCGCCTGGGTTTCATTCCATAACTGAAGACGCAGTGCTTCATCTTCCAAGCAATTGACCACCAACCAAATTCCGGTTAATTGATCAGGATGAAACAAGGCCCCGGCATGGGCAATTTTTCCTTCTTCCAGCCAGAGCTGCAACTGGGGATGAAGCTCTTCCCCAATGATTGCCACCTGCGCCCCAGTTTGCAATAATTGGGCAACCCGATCCCGCGCCACCTCATCGCACCCCACCACCAGGGTGCGGCGATTTTTGAGCAATAAAAAAAGAGGCAAAGCAGGATACCATGCTTCGTTAGCTGCAACCGTATCTGCTCCCCCATGCCCACGCTCTGACAGGGTATTCACCCTCCCCCTCCTTTATCCATTCCATGACCGGGAACTTTTACCAACCATTGCACTCCCAGGGAAGAATCCCATAATGGCAGCGGAAACCCATCATTGTCAAAAATTGTCATCCAGCCGGAAGCGTTCGGAGAGGAAAGCAGGTCCATGACCACCACCGCCCCCATTCTCGCCACCACCCCCTTGGCCTCTTTGCGTGCCTTCCATCCCAAAGCGTGGCAACGAATTCACCCCTTAATGACCCATCGGAAAGACCGAACCCTGGAACAGTTGGCCACCAGCCAAGGTTTGGACCTTTATAAACTGCTCTTCGATTTAAACCAGTTGGAAGGACGCCTCCACCAATTTTTGCCCTGTCTGCCCATGCAGGAGAGAATTCGCTTGACCGGCCCCACCCCGGCTGACCGGGAATCTTTTCAAGGGCTGATGCAACAATGGCAAACCATCCCTGCCGACAAGCAGGTTAAAATCGATACTCGCCCGTTGCTGGATCAGGGTATCGATCCTTTTAATCAAATACAAGCCAGCCTGGCATCCCTGCCCTCCCAAGGCATGATCCTGTTGATTATTCCCTTCCAACCTTTACCCTTGTATCAGGTGTTGGCAGGGCTGGGCTATGGGTATCAGGCGGCCTATGGGGAGGATAACTGGCATATCGGTGTTTTTGCCAAAACCGCAGAACAAAAGGCACCCCCTCCCCCTGCCTTGCTGGATGTGCGGGATCTTCCCCCACCGGAACCAATGGTGCGGGTTCTGCAAGCGGTTACCGGTCTGCAACCAGGTCAGTCCATCCAAGTCATCCACCACCGTCTTCCCCACCTTCTCTATCCGCGCCTGGCAGAGCGCAACCTGCAAGTGACCACCAGGGAAGAGGAAGATGGCTCCGTTCTGCTCACCATCACCAGACCCCAGGAAGGGTGATCTCCCATGACCAAAGACGAAATCATTGCCCAGGTAGGGCAACTGGCGGAACGTTACTATCAGGAAGATCAATATTCCTGTGCCGAGGCCATGCTTAAAGCGATTGCGGAAGTTTTCACACCCGATTTATACGATCCACGCCTGATTCCCCGGTTGGCCACCCCCTTTAATGGCGGTTTTGCCGAATTGAAATCCACCTGCGGGGTGTTGACCGGCGGTCTCTTGTCCATTGGGCTGGTAGCAGGCAGGGATCAACCAGGGGATGAAGATGCCAAAGAGGAAGCCTATACCCTGGCCCAAATCTACCATCAACGTTTCATGGCCAGGACCGGTTCCGACTCTTGTGCAACCCTTCTGGAACGTTGGAAGGAGCAAGGGATACAAAAAACCCTCTGCAAGCGTCACACCAAAGAGATGAGTGAACTATTGGCACAAACCATTCTGCAAGTGGGATTTCACCAACTTCTGGTAGACGAGGAACCCAAGCAGGCTCCTCCACATGCATGAACTCTCCATTGCCATGGCCCTGGTCAGACAATTGGAACTCTTGTGCCAACCCCACCCCCAGGCAACGGTGCAAACCGCCAGGGTGACCATCGGTCCCCTGGCCGGGGTGGAAGGTCATCTACTGCAACAAGCCTTTCCACTGGCAGCTGCCGGAAGTTGTGTGGAAAATTGCCAGTTGATCCTTACCCCCTCCCCAGTACGCATTCTTTGCCCTGCCTGCCAACTAGAATCGGAGGTGGTGGTCAATCGCCTTTCCTGTCCCGCCTGCGGCCACTGGCAAACCAAACTGCTTTCAGGGGATGAATTGATTCTGCAACAGGTCGTCCTCAACCAGGAATCGGATTAATTCACCAACTCCACCTGCAAGACAGCATCGAGAGCCGCCACCACCCGCACATTGGCCCCTGCCGGACAATCCGGTCCCTGCACCTTCCAGGTGGAATCATCCACCCGCACCTTGCCCATGCCGTTCACAATCGCCTCACTCACCACCACCACCCTTCCCACATACTGGCTGCTGCGGCGATTGAGAACAGGCAACTCGCTAACCGTGGGATGACGGCGCATAAAAAACCGCCAAAAAGCAATGGATACCAAGGCCAGGCCGGAAAACCACATGCATTGGCTCTTCCAACCCATATCCGGGAAAAACAGCAGTAACATGCCGGTCATGGCAGCGGCAATGCCCAGCCATAAGAAGAAAAAGGCCGGGGTGGTTACCTCCAGAATTAAAAACACCACCGCCCCGATCCACCAGTGCCACTGTTGCAACTGCTCCAACCAGGCTTCCATTATCCCTCTTTTCTATCGCTCTTGGCAGAAGCGAATCCACCCTCTTTCAGCAATTCGGCCATCCCTGCCAGGGAACCCAATATGCCTGTGGCCTCCATGGGCAGCATCAACACCTTTTGATTGGGAGATTCAGCCAGTTTACCGAAGGCTTCCAAATATTTCTGGGCGATAAAATAGTTGACCGACTGGGTGTTGCCCTCCTCAATGGCCTTGGAGAGCATGGCGGTGGCGCGGGCTTCCGCCTGGGCCAACCGCTCCCGTGCCTCCGCCTCCCGGAAGGCCGCCTCCCGCCTTCCTTCCGCCTCCAGAATGGCCGACTGCTTCATCCCTTCCGCCCGCAGAATGCTGGCCTGTTTTTGCCCTTCTGCCTTGAGAATGTCCGCCTGACGAACCCCTTCCGCCTCCAGAATATCCGCCCGTTTGTCCCGTTCCGCCTTCATCTGGCGGGCCATGGAGTCCACCAAATCCTTGGGTGGGGTGATATCCTTGATCTCGATACGGGTGACCTTGATCCCCCAGGGATTGGTTGCCTCATCCACCACTGCAAGAAGGCGATTATTGATCTCATCCCGCCGGGAGAGGAGTTCGTCCAGATCCATGGAACCCATGACGGTACGAATGTTGGTCATGGTCAGATTGCGTACCGCATATTCCAGGTGACTCACCTCGTAGGCGGCCTTGGCGGCGTTGAGCACCTGATAAAACAGGATGCCGTCCACCCGCACCATGGCATTGTCTTTGGTGATGATCTCCTGGGAGGGGACATCCAGCACCTGTTCCATCATGCTCAACCGGGAGCCGATGCGGTCAAAAATGGGAATGATGAGATGAAATCCCGGCTCCAGGGTGTGGGTATATCTTCCCCACCGCTCCACCGTATATTCCATCCCCTGAGGAACGATGCGTACCGCCAGCGGAACCAGGATGATCACCAAGACCACGATAAACAGGATCAATACCGATGCCACTTGCATAGTCGTTCCTCCTGAAAAAATTAAGGATTACAGCAAATTTTCATCCGGCATGCGGTCACAGTCGAACTGGGAGAGCTGACTTTCCAGACCAATCACCTTGTCCAGATCGACGGTGAAGGCGATACCGGTTCCCGGTTTACGAAAATGACCATTTTCCCGAATGGAGTGAAGAATGGCTGCGGCGCAATAATCGGCCACCACCATGAGAATGACACTGCGATGGGATTCCAGGGTAAGGCCAAAAAAGGTGAGGGCCTCATGGATGCCGGTGCCACGAGCGGGAATGATGGTGGCACCGGTGGAACCCGCATCCTTGGCAACCTTGACCAGGGTATCGGTCAATTCCGCATTGACCACCACCACGATTAATTTAAATTTCATGGCTTGTCATCCTCAGATGTTAAAGATTGGGCAGGTTTCCTCCGCAGAGCACATTTTCGCAAGGGAATGGTTTTATGTTTGCGGGCGGCAACGGCTTTCAGGGTCAGGCAATCCACGATCTGGGCGTAGCCCATGACGGTGATCATGGGAAAGAGGCTGGCAAAGGCGATGAGACCAAATCCATCGATGGCGGGGCTGCGTCCCGGAATGGTGCTGGCCAGACCAAGACCAAGGGCCGCCACCAGGGGAACGGTCACCGTGGAGGTGGTCACCCCTCCCGAATCATAGGCAAGGGGAATGATGGTACGGGGGGCGTACTGGGTTTGGATGATCACGATGATATAGCCGACGATGATATAGGCCGCCAGGGAAGTCCCGGTGACAATGCGAAAGGAGCCAAGGGCGATACCAATAGCCACCCCGATGGCCACCGCAATACGCAAAGGAAAAGGCCGAATGGTTCCCATGGAAACCTCAGAGGCTTTCATGGCCACCGCCAGCAGGGCAGGTTCAGCGATGGTGGTGGAAAAGCCGATCAGGGCGGCAAAGATATACACCCAGTAGTATTTATACCAGGGGACATTGTCGGGGGTGGTGGCGGAACCGAAGAGAAATTGGGGATCGGTCAACTGTTTGGCCATCAACTCTCCCACCGGGAAGAGGGCCTGTTCCAACCCCACCAGGAAGAAGACCAAGCCAGCCATCACATAGACCAATCCCACCAGCAACCGTTTCAGATTGGGAATTTCCTGGCGCAAGATCACCTTTTGGAATCCCAGGGTCGCCATCACAATGGGAATCACATCCAAAAAGGTGCCGGTAAAGGTTTGCCAAAGTTTGAGGAGCAGTTCCATGGTCTCTCTTATGGGTTGGTGCCAAACATGACCATGCCATATCCCATGACGAACATCATGGGGGTTAAGGAGGCAAAGGCGATCAAGCCAAAGCCGTCGATCATGGGATTGCGCCCATGGATGGAAGAGGCCAACCCCACCCCCAGAGCCGTGGTGAGGGGGACGGTAACGGTACTGGTGGTCACCCCTCCCGAATCATAGGCGATACCGATGATCTCTTTGGGGGCGAATGGGGTCATAATAGTTACCAAAATGTAACCACCGATGATGAAATAATGGACCGGCCAGCCCTTGACGATGCGCAACACCCCGATCATCAAGGCCACCCCCACCGACAAGGCCACCGTATAGCGCAAGTTGCGGGCATAGGATTCCTGGAGGGCGGGATCGATCAATTTGGCTTGGCTGGCCACTTCGGCGGCGGCATTGCCGATGGCAATCAGGGCGGGTTCCGCCACGGTGGTGGAAAAACCCAACAGGAAGGCGAAGGTCAACAACCAGAACAGACTACCCTTACGGGCCAGGGCCACTGCCAGGCTTTCCCCAATGGGAAACAGCCCCATTTCCAATCCCCGCACAAACAAGGTCAGGCCGATCACCACCATCAGCATGCCCTGGATCATGTTGGCCAGGTCGGGAAAAGGTTTTTGCAGGATCACCAGTTGAAAGACGGTGATCACCAGCAAAATGGGAAACAGATCCCGTAGCGAGTCTTTCAACCATAAAAAAGGTATCAGATAGGGTGAGCGTAAATAATCGGTCATCGCCTTGGTTTAACTCGTATCGGGTTGCGCGTTAAGGTTTATTTACGACAATTTTTCTTCCCGTACCGCCATGCGCAGTCGCTCCAGATCGTCTTTATGACCCATGCATACCAGGGTATCCCCTGGATGAATGACGATTTCCGCTTTGGGGTTGAAGATCATTTTATCCTTACGCGGAAGAATGCCCACGACGATGACATTGAAATCATTGCGCAGATTGGTATCCCGCAAGGGGAGGTTTTCGTAGATGGACAAGGGAGGGATAACCACCTCTTCCATTTCCAATTCGGAATAATCGCTCTTCATGGCCATATTCAACAGATGGACGGCGGCAGGGCGCAGAGCCATGTGGGTCATTTGGATGCCACCGATTTGGGCCGGGGAGACAAAGCGGTCGGCTCCCAGGCGTTTTAATCGTTTTTCAGAAGAGCTGGAAGAGCCGCTGGCAACGATCAAACAATCAGGATTGCGTTCCCGCACCGAGAGGATGACGGAAATATTGACCAGTTCGTCTGGGGTGCTGATGATGACGGCGCGGGTGAGGACCAGATTCAGCCGCTTCCAGGTTTCCTCCTCCCGCACATCCCCCTGAATGGCCAACCACCCCTGGCTGACGGCATAGTCTACCCGCTCCTTTTTGATATCGATACCAAAAAAGGGTTTGTTTTCATCCTGCAAAGCCCGACAAATGGTGCGTCCTACGTTGGACAGGCCGCAGACGATAAAATAGTCGGAAAGCTGGGCGATGCGATTTTCCATGCGATGCTCCCGCAAAAAAATGATCCTCTCGGTCAAACCGGCAATCAGGATGGAAGAGGCAAAGGTGGTGACGGTCAACCCGGCGAAGACGGCGAACATGGTTACCCCCTGTCCCATGGGGGTATTGGGGGTGATGTCACCATATCCCAGGGTGACCACGGTGACCACCATCCAGTAAACCGCATCCCATAAATTACTGACCTTGGGATTGGCACCGTGTTCGACTACATAGAAGGCGATGGCCACCATTCCCCATAAGACGACGGCGATGGAGAACAAGGCATGCAGCTCATGGGACTGACGACGCACCACATCGCCCAACAGGGAGAGTTCCCTGGAGTAGCGAAACAGCTTCATGATACGAACGACATAGAGAAGACGTAAAAAGCGAAATGGATAAAAGACCGGCATCACGGCCAACAGGTCGATAATGGCCAGGGGTTGCTTCATCCACTGCCATTTGTGCCCGACGGCATACTTGAGAGCAATCCAGAAGACACGAATTTTTTTGTGTTCGTAATCTCGCACCCGCCGTTTGGTTCGTTCATGGGTCTGTTGAAAATCCAGAGAAAAATCGGTAGCAATCCACCAACGTAAGAGATATTCAATCAGAAAGATGGTACTGAAAATGGTTTCCAATTGAGTATAAAGTATTTGCCGTTCGGGGGTGAGTTGGGTATCCACACTCAAGATCAAGACAATGACGGAACAAATGACGGTCAAGATGAGGGCAATATTGATTTTTTTCCTGGCCGGACTGTTGGGATCTTCCAATAGATAATAGACAATATTCTTGGCGGTATAGTGCAAAGAGCGATTATTGGCTTCAGAACCATGAATAACCCTGCTGGAAGTCGGTTCCAGGGCACGTCTTTGGGATGGCAGGTCGGAAAACGGCATGGTGATGGCAATCTGTATCCAAGGGTGATCCAATCCAGAAAGATCCATATTCATGGGATCATAAAGGAGTTGGTCCAAGAGTCAAGAACAACAAAGATGGAAGCCAAATTCTACCAGGGAGGAAAAATTTAAACTCATTTCAAGGCCATGACAGGGGGAGCATGGCCTTGAAATGTTTGTGCAGAGGCTTATTGACGACGGATGACGGTACCAACGCCGTGATCGGTGAAAATTTCCAGCAATAAGGCATGTTCTACGCGGCCATCAATGATATGGGCGGTGGGGACACCGGCGGCACAGGCGGCCAGACAGGTTTCCACCTTGGGAATCATGCCGCCGCCAATGGTGCCATTTTCAATCAACTGGGCGATGGAGGCACTTTCCAGGGAACTCAACAGAGTGCCTTGTTTATCCAGGACACCGGCCACATCGGTCAACAGGATTAATTTTTCGGCCCCCAAAGCGGCTGCCACATGACCGGCCACCAGATCCGCATTGATGTTGTAGGTTTCGCCTGCTTCCCCCACCCCAACCGGGGCAATTACCGGGATGATGTCCGAATCTTTGAAGAGTTGCAGCAGGGTGGGTTCAATGCGTTCCACATCCCCCACCCAACCCAGATCGATGATTTCGGGTACATCGGTGGCCGGATCCCAGCGTGTATGGGTGCGTTTGCGACTGACGATGGTGTGACCATCCTTGCCGGATACCCCGGCGGCCCGCCCACCATTTAAATTGATGAGATTGACGATATCTTTGTTGACTTTGCCTGCCAGGACCATTTCCACCACATTCATGGTCTCTTCGTCGGTCACCCGCATGCCATCCACGAAAGTGGGCTGCAATCCCATGCGTTTCATGATTTTGCCAATTTGTGGTCCGCCCCCGTGGACGATGACCGGTTTGATGCCCACCTGTTGTAGCAGGATAACATCTTTGGCGAAGGAATTTTTCAATGCTTCGTCCACCATGGCATGACCACCGTACTTGATCACAAAGGTCTTACCGGAAAAACGACGCATATAAGGCAGGGCCTCAATGAGGGTATTGGCCTTATCCACTAAATTTTTTAAAGACATCTTCTTCTCCTGGAATGATAGGAAGAACCATTTGTTGTCATTGTGGGCAACGGCATATCCATGTATCATACAAGGCTGTGCCGATTCAAGGCAGCGTTATTCCAGGTATTTCACGGGGGAAGATTAAGATAACATGAACACGCTCCAACCAATGCTCTCCCTGCTGTTGGTAACCTGCCTGCTCCTTCCCCTCTCTGCCCACAGCGAAACCCGTTATATCACGGATGAACAGACAGTTACGGTGCGCAAGGGGACCGGTAACGAGTTTAAAATTGTCAAGATGCTTACCACTGGTGCCAAGGTGGATGAGATCAGCCGTCAGACCGACTGGGCGCAAATTCGCACCGATGACGGCAACGAAGGGTGGATATTAAGCCGTTTTCTCTCCAAGGAACCCCCTGCCCGCTTACGCATCGATGCCGCCCATGCCGCCCAAAAAAAGGCAGAGGAGGAACGGGACCGAATCAAGGAAGAAAATAGTCAGTTGCAAAATCGTCTTACTGCCTTCGACAAGGTGAAGGCGGAATTGGACCATCTTTCCCGCATTGCTGCCGATCCGGTGGCCTTGGATAAAGTCAATCAAGAGTTGAAAAAACAAATTGCCCAGCAGGAAGAGGAAATTTCCCGTTTGCAGCGGGAGAATCAGCAGCTTTCCAGTCAGGCCAACACCTATTATTTTCTCGCTGGTGCGGGGGTGCTCTTTTTTGGATTTTTGGGTGGACTGGTCATGAGCCGTCCCCGTCGCCGTTCCTACCAAACCTTGTAGTTGCCAACCGGGTTCCTTTTGTACCAGGAGAGCTGCCATGTCGTATCAACTGGTCGTCGCCATGGTGCGAACCGACTTGACGGAAGCTGTGGTCAAAGCCGCCAAGCAGGCGGGGGCCACTGGGGCTACCATCGTTCCAGCGCGGGGAACCGGCATTCACGAGGCCAAAACCTTTTTTGGTCTCTCCCTGGAACCGCCACGGGATGTAATCTTGATCCTGTTGCCGGATGAACTGGTTACCCCGGTCCTGGCGGTGCTTCAGGAGGCGGGCAACTTTGCTCAGCCGGGAACCGGTATTGCGTTGACCTTGTCGGTGGGCCAGGTGATCGGCCTGGAAAGCCAACTGGTCCATTTGCAATCCGACAGGGTGGCCGCTCCTGCTGATACCGTTCAGGCTTAAACCAACTTGATGTAGGCGAAATGGCGTTTGCCTGCTTGCAGCAGATGGCGGTTGCCTTTGTGCAACACCATCTTTTCATCGCTGACCCGGACATCATCCAGGGTCACCCCATTCTGGCGAATCAGACGCATGGCTTCCGCGTTGGATTTGCAGAAACCCACCGCCACCATGGCACGGGGCAGGCCCAACTCTCCCCCTTCGGTAGTGATATCCAATTCGGGAATATCGGTGGGACGCTGTTTGTGGGCGAAGACGGCTTCAAACTCATCCCTGGCCTGTTGACCTGCTTCCTGACCATGAAACCGACTGGTTAACTCCTGGGCCAAATCTTTTTTGGTGGTCATGGGATGGCGTTGGCCACCCTCCACCTCCTGCCGCAATTGGGACAACTCTTCTGTGCTGCGGAAGGAGAGCAACTCAAAGTAACGCCACATGAGATCGTCGCTGATGGACATCACCTTGCCAAAAATTTCCTTGGCGGGTTCCAGGATGCCAATGTAGTTGTTGAGGGATTTGGACATTTTCTGCACCCCGTCCAACCCTTCCAGAATGGGCAGGGTGATGACGCACTGGGGTTCCTGGCCATAATCCCGTTGCAGATCCCGGCCCACCAATAGATTAAAAGTTTGATCGGTCCCCCCCAGCTCCACATCGGCCTTCAAGGCGACGCTATCATAGCCTTGTACGAGAGGATAAAGAAATTCATGGATGGCAATGGGGCGGCCTTCATGGAAGCGTTTGCCAAAATCATCCCGTTCCAGCATGCGAGCCACGGTGAGACGGGAGGCCAGCCGGATCATCTCCTGGGAGGAGAGGAGATTCATCCAGGAGGAGTTGAAGACCACGGTGGTTTTTTCCGCATCCAAAACTCGAAATACCTGCTGCTTGTAGGTTTCCGCATTGCTGGCCACCTGCTCGGCACTCAAGGGTTTGCGGGTTTCGCTCTTGCCGGTGGGGTCGCCAATCAGGCCGGTGAAATCGCCGATCAAAAAGAGAATGTCATGGCCCAACTCCTGGAACTGCCGCAGCTTGTGCAAAAGCACAGTATGGCCCAGGTGGAGATCGGGGGCGGTGGGATCAAAACCTGCCTTGATGCGTAAGGGGACGCCGGTATCCAGAGAGCGTTGCAGTTTTTTAACCAGCTCCTCTTCGGAGACAATGTTGACCACGCCCCGACGAATCAAGGCCATTTGTTCTTCCACGCTTTTCATGTCCCGGTGGCTCCTTCCCAAGGTACTATTCCTATCCTTCATTACCTGCCCGCTGGCAGGGAGTTCATCTTTTACCACACCCCCTGGCCCATGACCATGGCTTTCATCCCAACTTTTGCCAACCAAACCGGCATTGAAATTGCTTTAGCCAGTACAGGACCGCCAATTGCAGGCTAACCTGGCGAAAAACCAACTTATTTCCATGAGGAACGCTAATGGCCCCCCCGGATGGTGTCAACTTATCCGCAACCATGGATGATGATTTTGTCCTTTCCGAAGAGGATATGGACTATGGCCGCTCCCGTCAGAAGGGTAAAAAGGGTTCCGACGGCGGCACTTCCGCCAAGTCGGCGCAACCCGGCTATCTGCCCCCTAAAGCATCGGGTGAGGTGAGTAAAATTTGGCTGGAGGTAAAGCGCAACTGGCTGGTCATGTCGGCTACCGCCTTGTTTTCCATGGTGGTGGTGGGTGGTTTGATCTACTATGATTATCAGACAACCCGCTCCTATCAATTGGCTTCGGTGGAACATGATCATTGTGTGCGCTCCTTGAAGCGTATCTATGTGGATGCGGGCATTTTAAAACGCATGGGCATTCAATCCCCCCATCCCCAGGAGCTGGACCCCTTGTTGGAAAATTTAAATGTGTGCCAAAGCTGGTATCGGGAGATGGATCAAATGCGCCCCAGTGGCGGCTGGTCCCGTGATTTTGTGCTGGATTTTATGCGCAAGAAGCAACCCAACTCCAACAATCAGGCCGGCACCCAATCCCAAAACCCCAACCCCAGTCAATCATGAAACCTTTGCCCCCCCTTACTGTGATTGGTCTCATGTCGGGCACTTCCGCCGATGGCATCGATGCCGCGCTGGTGATGACCGACGGTGTCAGCCGCCCCCAGGTGCGGCATTCGGCACTTTTTGCCTACCCGGAAAGTTTGCGTGGGCAAATTTTGCAGCTTTACCAATCAGGCATGGGTGAGATTGATTTCATGGGAGAGTTGGACCGCCAGTTGGGGGAATTATTTGCAGAGGCCGCCTTGTCTTTGTGCCAGCAGGCAGGGGTGGCACCGGAACAGGTGGACTTGATTGGCAGCCATGGGCAGACCATTCGCCATCGGCCTCCCCGTTTTACCTTGCAGATAGGCAACCCGTTTATCATCAGTGCCCGTACCGGCATCACCACCATTGCCGATTTTCGCCCGGCGGATGTGGCGCGCCAGGGTGAGGGGGCACCTTTGACCCCGGCTTTTCACCAGTGTCTTTTTCAGGAACAGGGACAATCGGTGGCGGTGGTCAATCTGGGAGGGATTGCCAATATCACAGCCATTCCGGCGGAGGAAACGGGCCAAGTGGTGGCGGGAGATTGTGGCCCGGCCAACAGCCTGCTGGATCTCTTATCCAGTGCATTGGGCAATGGTCCTTGTGACTGGAATGGACGGTTGGCGGCGGCGGGTTGTGTGGATCAAGGGGGATTGGATTATCTCCTGGCCCATCCTTATTTTGCCCGTGCCTATCCCAAGTCAACCGGTCGGGAGGATTTTGGCGCGGACTATCTGGCGGAATTTCAGCAGCGATTTTCCCACCTCTCCCCAGAAGACAGCATGGCCACCCTCACCCAGTTGACGGTGCAATCGGTGGCGGACAGTTGCAAGGGATTACTGCCCCCTTATCCCCAGCGGTTGGTTCTTTGTGGGGGTGGGGCGAGGAATGGGGAAATTGTCCGCCGTTTGCAGCAGGCGTTGCCCCAGACCAGGTTGTTCAACAGCGATGATTTGGGGGTGGCGGCGGACAGTTTGGAGGCCCAGGCCTTTGCCTGGTTTGCCGCCCGCACCTGGTATGGTCTTTCCTCTTCCTTGCCGGGGGCGACGGGATGTTTGCAGGCGGCCATTTTGGGTTCCATCCATCCGGGTCGTTTGTGGCCTAGATTAACTTAATTCACATCTTCCCTTGCGCTCACAGGTCATGACGATTAGAATCAAGGGCTTGCGGTAGGATGCCCTAGGATGGGACGGTTCAACGGAACTTTTTGTTGGCTCTTTCTCTCTATAGTGGCCTTCAGACACCTACTCAAGCTACCATGGAAAAGACCTCCCTGATTATGACCGAAGCCCCACCTTTTGCCTTGCCCATGGCCTATGGCCAGGGGGATCAATTTCAGACGTTTTTGCAATTGATCTATCAGGCTCCCTTGTTGACTGCGGAAGAAGAGACCCAGTTGGCCTTGCGTTATCGGGAAGCAGGGGACATAACTGCCGCCCACACCCTGGTGACCTCCCATATGCGTCTGGTGGTGAAGACGGCGCGGGAGTATAAGGGTTATGGTCTGCCCATGGCGGATGTCATCCAGGAGGGCATTTTGGGTTTGATGCAGGCGGTGAAGCGGTATCACCCGGAGCGGGGGGCGCGGTTGGCCACTTATGCCTTGTGGTGGATTCGGGCAGCGATTCATGAATTTATTCTCAACACCTGGAGCATGGTGAAGATTGGCACCACCCAGCTCAAGCGTCGATTGTTTTTTAAATTGCGGCAGAACAAGAGCAATCTTTCCCCTCTCTCCCTGGAGGAGGCCAACGAGTTGGCGGAAAAACTGGGTGCGGACACCCAGACCATTTTGGAGATGGATGGCCGCATGTCGGGCAAGGATGATTCCCTGAACCGGCAAATGCTGGATCAAGGGGGGGAAATTCTCAACCTGATTCCAGACCACCGGCCCAACCAGGAGATGCGTTATCTGGCCTTGGAGAAAAACCGGCTGTTGGTCCGCCTGGTAGCGCAAGGGTTGCAAAAGTTGGATCCACGGGAGCGTTATATCATCGAAAACCGCCTGATGACCGACGCCCCCAAAACCCTGGAAACCCTGGGGGAGGAGATGTCGGTCACCCGCGAGCGCATCCGCCAATTGGAAAAACGCGCCCTGGAAAAACTGCGCACCTTCTTCCAAAGCACCCCGGAAGGCCGGGAGATGATTCCGGCTTCGATTTTGTCGGGACAGGTTTAGACTATTCTGGTTCGATTCAACGCATGGCAAATTACAGTTTCCGCCAGTTTCTTGAGGTGTGATACACACGCAAGATTTGTATGGTTGTGGTTTCCTGCACCCGATAGACAATAAGGTATGGAAGAGCGGGGACAAATAAGAGACGCGCATCCAGTGTGGGATCTTGAACGCCCATGGCAGGAGCAGAAGAGAGATTCAGCACAGATTTTTCGATTCGCAGAACAACCCGCTTTGCTGCCGAAAGGTTATCCGCTCCGATATAAGCGGCGATGCTGGATAAATCCATCAGAGCATCGCCAGACCAAATGATTCTCATTGACATTGCGGTTTTGGAAGTTCATTTGGAGTGCCCCAGCTTTGCACCCATTTCATTACCTCCGCATGTTCTACATAGTGACCGGCATCCACAGACTGCATAGCCTCCAGGACCCCTTCCCTCTGCTCCTCAGTCAGCTCAAACTCATTTGGCACCGCTTCCAAAATTTGAGCAAGCAGATTCTCATCGATGATTTCCAATCGTTTCACCACATCAGACCGGTGGAAACTGCGCTCCACTCTCATACCGTGTTCCTCCAGTAATCGTTCGGAAAATTTGACATTGGACAGAGCAACAGTTTAACAAACCCGCTCATCCATGGTGCAAAAAACGATGGCGGAATGGCTCATCGTCCGATAATAGCAAAACACCCCAGCCAATCCACCCATAAATATTTTTGTGACTGTAAACATGACAATATTTTGAATCAACATTTTCCTTTCTTGCCTGCAATAACCGCAAGACATCCCCTTTGTTTATGGCTACCAGCGACAGAGCAACACCACCAGATATCAGAGAGGGATTCCCGTCACTGAAAAATTTCTTCAATCGAATCCCCAGAAAGAATCTGCCTGGCCCATTTTTTCAAGGATTCCAAATCTGCCTCAACCAGTTTACAGCGAACCCAATCAGACACCGAACCAAAGCGGTCCTGAAGCTGGTCGAGGTTCCCTTCCACTTTTCCTTACTGCATCCAATCCCTGGTCCATCTTTCCATTATTTAGGCTAACATGGAAGATACCTCCTGGAGATCATCGGTAGCTGGCGGGGAGTTGAGAGAGGGCTTGGTCTTTTTGGCCAAACCGGAGCGGATGAACTCCGGCGGACAGGAAAAACACCTAATACAATATAAATTTTATATTTTTTCAGGTCAGACTGGTGGGAGTATCCCTAACGCACCGCAAAAAAGGCAGTGCTCCAGCCTGCGCCATCATGTTAATGTTTTGATTATCTTTTGGCAATGGTTAGACCAGGCAAAAATGATTAACCGATGCGTTTTCCATAGAGCGGGGAACGGACTTTATAGAAGACATACCAACTCCCTTTGGCAAACAGTCTACCGAAATGACTCATCATAAAGTTGACAGTGGACTAG
>JADFXB010000002.1 GCA_015233935.1 Magnetococcales bacterium
ATAATGTCACACATCATGGAGGCGGCCACGTCGCCGGGTTTACTGGCTTTCAGGGCTTTGGTTTTTTCACCAGAGCCATTGGAAGTGGAGGGTTTTTCTTCCAGGTGGATATCGCTCAAGGTATCCACCACCACCTCTTCGGGAACGCCGTCCACCGTCAGGAAGATATGACGCTCCTTGGTTCCCTGGCGGAAGCCATGGCCGGAAGCATCGATGCGCACATGGTAGGTTTCTCCATGCAGCACCATATTGAACTCCACGGGAGCCCGTTCGTTGCAATTACTGCTGGGTTGTGGGGCCAGCTCCATGGGTTTGAGATTACCCGAATTGCGCTCTTCCAAAAATTTGCGCCCAATCTCCGGGAACATGGCATAGGTGAGGGTGTCTTCCACCGAACGGGCCAGGGGACCAATCTCCTGGCTCAACCGGTCCATCTCTTCCGGTAACAAATCGGCAGGACGGCAAGTGATTAAATCCTCCTTGCCCAAGGCCATTTGTTGAACTTCCGGGTTGACGGGGGCCGGTGATTTGCCATAACCGCCGATAAGGTAGCGTTTCACCTCCTGGGTCATGGTCTTGTAACGCTGCCCGCTCAAGACATTAAGGACCGCCTGGGTTCCCACAATCTGGGAGGTGGGGGTGACCAGGGGAGGATAGCCCAAATCTTCCCGCACACGGGGAATTTCTGCCAACACTTCATCCATACGGTCGATAGCATTGGCCTTTTTCAATTGATCGGCCAGGTTGGAGATCATACCGCCCGGAACCTGGTTGACCTGCACCCGGGTGTCTACCCCGGTGAACTCACTCTCAAACTCATGATATTTCTTGCGAATTGTCGCAAAATGGGCGGAAATGGTCTGGAGTTTTTGCAGATCCAGGCCACTATCATAAGGGGAGTTTTTGAGGGCGGCCACCATGCTTTCCGTGGGGGGATGGCTGGTTCCACCACCAAAGGCGGAGAGGGCGGTATCAATGTGGCTGCACCCATTCTCAATGGCCTTCAACTGGCACATTTCTGCCAGACCGGCAGTGGCATGGGAGTGAAGATGCAGGGGAATATCCACCGCCTGCCGCAGACTGGCAAACAGGGTAGCCGCAGTAAAGGGGGTGAGAAGACCTGCCATATCCTTGATGCAGACGCTGTCGCACCCCAAGGCGGCCATTTCACGGGCCATATCCACGAATCCCTCAATGGTATGGACCGGACTCACCGTGTAGGAGATGGCACCCTGGGTGTGGGCACCACTTTCCTTGGCAGCCTGAATCGCCACCCGCAGATTACGCATATCGTTCATGGCATCGAAAATGCGGAAGACATCGATGCCGTTACTGGTGCAACGTCGTACAAAATCAACCACCACATCGTCGGAATAGTGGCGATAACCCAATAAATTTTGGCCGCGCAGCAACATTTGCAACCGGGTGTTGGGCAAGTGTCGGCGCAACATGCGCAGTCTTTCCCAGGGATCCTCACGCAGAAAACGCAGGCAACTGTCAAAGGTTGCCCCGCCCCATACCTCCAGGGACCAGTAACCAATTCGGTCCAACTGGTCGCAGACGGGCAGCATGTCGTCAATGCGCATGCGGGTGGCGATAAGGGATTGGTGGGCGTCACGCAGGATGGTTTCGGTGACGTTAACTTTTGCCATGCCTAGCTTCCTTTTCCAGAACGAGTCCTACCAGCCTGCGTAAACTGCAATGGCCGCTGCCAGGGCAGTGGCACGCATATCTTTACGCTCTTTCTGAGAATACTCAGCCAATTGTGGGGTGCTCTCCACAAAGCTGGTGGTGAAATTTCCCGACTTGAATTCGGGGGATTCCAGTATTTTCTGATAATAGGGTATGGTGCTTTTGATGCCGAAGACCTCCATATCCTTGAGTGCGCGACTGGAACGGTTGACCACATCCTCCCATGTCAGTGCCCAGACGATCACTTTGGCAAGCATGGAATCGAAGTAGGGAGGAACGTCATAGCCGGTATAAATGGCCGAGTCGGTTCGGATGCCGGGGCCGCCAGGGGCATAATAACGGGTGATACGACCAAAGCTGGGGACGAACCCTTTGGCGGGATCTTCCGCATTGATGCGAAACTGGATAGAAAAACCCCGATGGTTCACATCCACCTGTTTGTAGCTCAATTTGCCGCCGTTGGCGATTTGGATCATCTCCTGGACAATGTCCACCCCGGTAATGGTCTCGGTGATGGTATGTTCCACCTGAACCCGGGTGTTCATTTCCATGAAATAGAATTGACCATTCTGGTCCAGCAAAAATTCCACCGTACCTGCATTTTGATAGCCCACGGCCTTGGCCAGATTGACGGCCAGTTGGCACACATGCAACCGTTGTTGCACGGTCAATTGGGGGCTGGGGGCAATTTCAATGAGTTTTTGATTGCGCCGTTGAATGGAGCAATCCCGCTCATTCAGGTGGATGACGTTACCGTGTTTATCAGCGAGAATCTGTACTTCGATATGGCGCGGATTGACGATGCATTTTTCCATGAAAATTTCCGCGCTGCCGAAGGCTTTGGTCACTTCAGAGATGACCCGCTCGTAGCTTTTGCGTAAATCTTCTTCATTGTCGCAACGACGGATACCACGCCCGCCACCGCCGGAAGTGGCCTTCAGCATCACCGGATAGCCGATCTCTTTGGCCATGGCGATGGCGTGGTCCAGGCTTTCCAGATTGCCGTGGCTGCCGGGGATGATGGGGAGTCCGGCATCCTTGGCGGCTTTCAAGGCTTGGGTTTTATCCCCCATTTGGCGGATAACTTTGGCACTGGGACCGATGAAGCGCACACCGCGTTTTTCGCACTCTTCGGCCAGGGCGGGGTTTTCCGACAAAAAGCCGTAACCGGGATGGAGCAGGTCGCATTCATGGCGAACGGCCAGATCCACAATATTTTTCACATTGAGGTAGCCAGCCACCGGATCGGGACCTAAGGGGACTGCCTGGTCAGCCTTTTTGACATGCAAGGCGTGACGGTCGGCGTCCGAATAGATGGCCACTGAGCGAATGTCCATTTCTGCACAGGCGCGGATGATGCGCACGGCAATTTCGCCCCGGTTGGCGATGAGTAGTTTTTGTGGCCGAGTCATAGGCTGCATTTTCCCTTATTGAGCCAAACCACCGCTAACTAAAAGTGTCCACAACAAGCCGCACAAATCCCTCTACCATCGATTAATGGAAGAAAGGTTTGAAAATTCTATATTTTCCAGCTAATGAGGTGGTCTGCACTTCTGCTGCAAACGATGGGCGATGAACCGACCTCGGTGTATAGAGCGGACTGCAATGGACTGTCTAGGTATCTGTTGAAGACTCTACATCATAGCCCTAGATTACCCTTTTGGAAAGGTTTCCTGTTGATCGGTTCCATGGGTTGGAAAAATTAGGGCCTATATTCACGGCTTGTTGGAGCGAAACGCGCGCCAGACGACAAAATTATCTTCCTGTTGAATGGGTTCCACTCCTTTAAGCAAAGTGGCCATGATGCCCCCATAATCCAGGAAACGGCTGCCCACCAGGCGCAATTCACCGCCAGGGGCCAGAATGTTGGTGGCAGAAGTGATAAATTGGCGGGCAATTTGATAGTCGCTGCGGGTTCCCCGATGGAAGGGGGGATTGCTGACAATGGTATTAAAGCGCATGCGGGAGAGTTGTTGGCCGATGCCGTTTTCTGCAACCACCTGGCACCGCTTTTCCAACTGGTTGATGGCAATACTTTGCTGGCAGCATTTGACGGCGGAATAAAGATCATCGCTCATCACCACCTGGCATTCCGGCCATTGTTTGGCCAGGGTGATGCCCAACAGGCCATTGCCGCAGCCAAAGTCCAACAGACGCTCGCCAGGGGTGCTGGTGATGGTTTCCAGAAGCAGTAGGGAGGCTGGATCCGGGCGATTCCAGGAGAAAAGACCGGGACGGGTGGCCAGTTCCACTCCGTTGACCACCATGGATTGGAACTCTTCCTGTTGGGGGAGTTCTCCCTCTTCAGCCTTCAGGGCGACCAGGCGCAGATGGCCCTTGTAGTAGACGGTCTCGGCTTTGGGAAAAAGGGTTTGCAGGGAGGCGATGCCATCCTCACGGGAGCCGAACACCCACAGGTGCTTGCCGGGTTGCAGACAAGACAGGGCGCGCTGGATGGCAAAACGGGTGGCTTCTTTGCCGGGCATCAGCTCCATGAGGATGCCTGCCGAGGCGACTCCGGCGGATGGATGATCATCCAGTTTGCGTTCAATGCGGGGCTGGTGATCATTAAACCGTTGAAAAATGGACTGACGACCGGCCACCAGGGTTCCCTTGAATCCCAGGGGGGTGAGGATTTCCACCGGCGAGGGCAGCTCTGTGGTCCAATGGACCAAATGAATATGATCCAGTTCTGCCACCGGGCAGACCTCTGTCAAACCTTCAAAAAAACGTTGTGCCGCACGGGCGTCTGGTTTCATGGGGGGTCCCTGTTTTCAATGGTTCATCGCCAGCGGGGATGAGAACCTGGAAACAAGGCTTTTGTCAACTGCTGCTCTCGCGCATTTCCCGAATCTCCAACACCATGCGTACCAGATCGGCCACGGTGCGGGCATTCATTTTGCGCATGACGCTGGCCCGGTGACCTTCCACCGTCTTGATGCTGATTTGCAGAATATCGGCAATTTGCTTGTTGACCTTGCCCAGGACCACCAGATCCAACACCTCTCGTTCCCGGTTGGAGAGATCGTTCCAGCGGGCTATCAGATTGACTGATTCCTGTTTTTGTTCCCAGGTGAGCAAATTGTCCCGGATGGCTTTTTGCAGGGTATCCAGTAAACGTTGGTCGTTGAAGGGTTTTTCAATAAAATCCACTGCACCGTGTTTCATGGCCTTCACCGCCATGGGCACATCGCCATGGCCGGTGATAAAAATAATGGGCAGGGGCATCCCCCGTTCACGCAGGTGATCCTGCAACTCCAGACCGCTTAATCCGGGCATGCGCACATCCAGCAATAAGCATCCAGGTGTATTGTTTTGATAATGATTGAGAAAAACTTGTGCAGAAGGGAAGGACTCCACTTTAAGTCCTACCGATTCGATGAGCCAGACCAGGGATTCCCGCACGGCCTGATCGTCATCCACCACGTAGACAACTGGTTGTGAAGAAATAGAAGGGTTTTTATTCATGACGCTCTCCCCGAACCCATGGGTAGGTGAATACCGAAGATCGCTCCTCCCTCCTTGCTGTTTTCAAACCACAGTCGGCCACCGTGGTGTTCAATGATGGATTGGCTGATAGACAATCCCAAGCCCATACCATCGGGTTTGGTGGTAAAAAATGGACAAAACAACTCCCCCACCAGTCGGGGATCGATACCTGGTCCCGTATCCTGGATGACAAGACGAACCGTATCCTTGTCGTAGCAGGCGATGGACATATCCAACACCCGCAACTCTTGATCCGATTCCAGCATGGCCTCAATGGCGTTTCGCATCAGGTTTTGAATCACCTGTTGAATTTGGATGGTATCCACCACTACCGGATGGGTGCTCTCGTCGGTACGAAAACGAACGGCCACCCCGTGACGGCGGGTTTCATAATCCATGAATTCAACCGCATCCCGCACCACCTGGGTCAATTCCACCAGCATGGGGTTGATTTTGCCTTTGCTAAGAAAACCCCGTAAATTTTGCATCACCAATCCAACACGTTCTGCCTGTTCACCAATGCGATCCACCACCGCCAATATTTCGTGGTAGTCCCACTGATTGGAACGCAATCGACGGGAGCAGCCACGGGCGTAGTTGAGAATGGCAGCCAACGGTTGATTTAATTCATGGGCGATGCCGGAGGCGATATTGCCCATGGTCTGTAATCTTTGCACATGGGCCAGGGCTTCCTGTTGTTCACGAATTCTCCGGGTAGCCGCCAATTTTTCCGTCACATCGGTAATAATAGAAACAAAACCAATCAATTGGCCACTAGCGTCTCTTTTATAAGCCCAATCCACCTGAACATCAATCATTTTCCCTGATTGAGTACGATTTTTCCCGAAATAGGGGGTGGGAGGGGGTTGATGGGCGACCAGTTGGGACAGATAATGAACCAGTTGGCGGCGATCACCCTCCTCACTGAAATGATCAAAAACGGTTGTGCCAATTAGTTGATCTTCTTCCATTTCCAGCATGCGATTACGGGCAGGATTACTGAAAGTTATAACCCCTTCTGTTGTGCACTCCTCCACCCCATGGGGAATTAGATTGACCAACAGGCGAAAACGTTCCTCACTGGCTTTCAGTGCCAGCTCCGCATCCTTGCGTTCTGTGATATCCCGTACAATACCGATAAAATGGTGGTGTTCTTTCCAGGCCATGGCACTGACGTGGAGATCCAGCAATCGGCGGCTACCATCTTTGCGCAATCCAGGAACCTCGATGGGGCGGTCGAGAATGTGTGAAATGCCTGTCTCTTGTAATCGTTTCACCCCACCTAAATGCTGATGGTGAAACTCTTGGGGCATGAGATCGGTAAGGGGAAAGGGGAGAGTTTCTGTGGTTTGGAATATTTTTTCTCCGGCTGGATTCATGGCAATGATCTGGCTTTCCTCATCGATGACGATGATACCATCTGCCACATTGGCCACCACGGCTTCCAGCTCACGGGCGTTATCTTGCAGTGTTTGCTGGGCGGTTTTAATTTTCCCGATCAAGTCATGAAAGAGATCTTCCAGTACCACCAGGGGATCCCCTTGAGGGGGTAAAGCCAGGGACTCTCCCAGCTCTTTGCGGGCAAACTCCTTCACTTTGAGGTTTAACGCCGTTATCCTCCTGGTGAGTAGAATCATGATGACCAGAAAGGAGAGCAGCATGGAGATACCCATGATTAAGCGGGCGGATCTTTCCTCATGAAACAGTTTTTCGATCATTTGCCCCAGTTCTTCACGGGGGGCCAGGGTGCCAAACTGCAAGAGCAATTCCGAATCGCCATAATCCAGAATATGAAAATTACCAATAGTATAATTATCTTTATGATCTGAAACTAAGGAACCTATAGGGATGAAATCAGGTGCGCTGGATGCCACTATTTTTCCATTTCGATTGGCATCAGTTAATATTATGATGCTATTAGTAACCTGCTCATCCCACAACAAGGATGAAAGAAAATGGCCATCCATGGGAGTGGCCAGAAGGAGAGTAGCGCGTTCCTCCTCTTTATGATATGGTATGCCCCGGCTGGTGATGAGATAGGGGGTATCCTCCAACAGGGTTAAGTAATGCTGATTGTTACTTAATTTCAGAAGCAAGGGGGAAGGTTGGCGCAGGGCTTCTGGCAGAGCCTGGGCGAGTGTGGAATAAATTTCCTTCACCTGCTTGTCCTTGTCCAGGAGCATCCATATCTTCGGTAGCGGGTAGGAGCGCAACAGGGTATTGCCGGGGTTCCATTCCGGCAGGGTGTTGCGTTGCAGAATGTCCTCCGTGGCCCAACGAGAGGCACTTGCTTCTATATACTCCTGCATTCCTTCCCGTCCAACCACCAGCTCTGCCAATTCTGGCAGTTTACGCAGGTGGTGATCCAAACGAAAGCGGTTGACCCGTGCACTGTGTTCAAATTCATGGCTGTGATGGGCAAGAAAGGTCTCTTTTAGCCCATGGGTTTGGATATCATCCAACAAGAGCCAGACCCCGGCGGATACCAGAAGGGTAATCACCACCATCTTGACCGTAAGCAAGGAATGGGTGGCAAAATGGTTTAACATGAGGCGATCCCGTGGTTGCAGGGGTGATCCATAGCAAATCAGGCGAACTGACGATTTAACAGGAAGTGTGTGGTTTGCCAAACAAAAAATCAATCCCGTCTCTTTAATTAACACGCCCTGGAGAGTATGACGATGGCTGATATGGAAGGCATGAGTGAGGCCAAACGCTATCACCTGGATGTTCCCGCACAAAACTGGTCCTATGCTTTGAAGGGATGCAACTCCCTGGATTGGGGGATGAAAAACCGGTTGGCCAATATATTCAATCCGGTATCGGGTAAGACAGTGATGCTGGCGGTGGATCATGGTTATTTCATGGGACCCACCACGGGTCTGGAACGCATGGATGTTACCATTGTTCCTTTGTTGCCCTACGCGGATACCTTGATGTGCACCCGTGGTATTCTTCGTTCCACCATTCCGGCAGAGTTCAACCGGGGCGTGGTGCTGCGGGCCTCTGGTGGTCCCAGCATTTTGAAAGAACTCTCCGACGAAGAAATTGCCGTGGATATGGAAGATGCCCTGCGACTCAACGCCTCGGCGGTGGCGGTGCAGGTTTTCATTGGTGGTCCCTTCGAGACCCGCTCCGTGCATAATATGACCCGACTGGTGGACAAGGGATTGCGTTATGGCATGCCTGTTTTAGGGGTCACGGCAGTTGGTAAGGAGTTGACCAGGGATGCCCAATATTTGCGTCTGGCCACCCGTATTTGTGCTGAACTGGGGGCTGCTTACGTCAAGACCTACTATTGTGCAGAGGGGTTTGAATCGGTAACGGCCTCTTGTCCGGTTCCCATTGTTATTGCCGGGGGCAAGAAATTGCCGGAACTGGAAGCTTTGCAAATGGCGGAACGGGCTATTCAAGAAGGTGCCGCCGGTGTGGATATGGGACGCAATATTTTTCAATCGGAAGCCCCTGCCGCCATGATTCAGGCAGTGCGTAAGGTGGTGCATGAAGGTTGGAGCGCGGCCCACGCCTTCCAGTTTTTTGAAGAGGAAAGACAGAAAGCCTGATCTTTCTTACCATATTTCCTTCTTTATACAGGTGACCTTATGGGAACCAAGGTAATGTTGACATTGGGTGGCATCCTCTTTCTGCTTTTGGGAGTGGCCATTCTTGTCTATCAGGCCAGCACCAGTATGGTGGAAGCCTTTATGTTTATAGGCATTGGCATTGGATTCTTCGTGGCCCTGGATTGGTACAATACGCGCAACGCCAAACGATCTTCCTTGATCATTTTGGAAGATGAGGAAGGAACCACTGAAGCACCTGTTGTCGCCGAGGGAGAAGGGCTGGAGGAGGGGGAAGGAGAGGTCAAAGGAGGTGGTGGCGGTGGTGGTGGAGGTGGTGGAGGTGCCCGTGGCAGCCACTTGGAACAGGCGGAACTCCTCTTCCAGAAAATTGTTGCCGCACCCAAAGAGGATATGGTTGCCCAACTGGTCAATAAAGGCATGGAGGAGGTGGGATCCATGGGATATTCGGAAAAGGGGATCAATGCCTTCATAGCCAAACTTTCCAGCAACCTTGCCGCCATGACCCCGCAAAATTTTTCTGAACAATCCATGAAAAACCGTGCCGCTGCCCAGGCAGCCTTGGCCAAATCGAAAAGTTCCTAAGGATCGGGTGAGCAGGATAGGCCATGAACAATTTATGGAATGACAGCGACCTGCATGCCTTGATGGGAGCATTGGCAGAACGCACCTACAGCAGTCGTTTGCTTGGATCGGACAAAGGATTGGTCCTATACGGGGGTGGCAATACCTCGGTCAAGGGCACCCTCACCAATGTCTTGGGAGAGGAGGTTGCGGCAGTCTTTGTCAAGGCCTCCGGTTGTCACCTGGCAGATATGACGGCGGATGATCATCTGCCCCTGGATTTAAAGTGGCTTCGGCACCTGGAAAGTCTGGACACTCTCACCGATGAGGCCATGGCGGCCACGGTGGCTACCCATATGTTGCGGGCAACCAGTCGGCGGCCTTCCATCGAAGCTTTGTTGCACGTCTTTTTGCCCTTTACCTATATCGATCATACCCATCCTCAGGCCATTCTGGCTTTGACCAATCGCGCTCATGGGGCGGCATTGGTGAGGCAGGTTTTGGGGGCAGAGGTAGCCATTGTACCTTACGTCAAGCCGGGATTTGCCCTGGCAAAGGCGGTGGTGACGGCTTGGCGCGAACAGCCGGATTGCAAGGCCATGGTCCTCATGCACCATGGTTTGATCACCTGGGGAGAGAGTGGGCGCGCCTCCTATGAAGCCACCATCCAACTGGTGAATCGGGCGGAAAATTATTTAAGGAATTTTCAAGAGCCAGTGGAGGAATCAACATGGGATCTGACCACAGCCTGGCAAAACTATGAGCAACTGGCCCCTGCTTTGCGGGGTGCTTTATGCCAGGCCATGGGCGATTCAGATGGGGAGAGGGTGGTTCTAAAGCCCCTCATCCATGCCAACTTGTTGGCCATGATGGCACAACCCCATTGGCAACAGGTGTTAGTGACCCCACCCATTACCTCCGACTATCTGATTCGTACCAAACCTTTGCCCATGGTGGTGGAGGAAGGGGAGTCTCCCCGGCAGGCCATGACCCGTTATGGCAAGGCCTATGAAGACTATCTCCGGCGACAGGGGCATGCGGGAGAGGGGGTGGATGTTACCCCCCGCATTATTTTTCTTCCTGGTGTGGGAGCAGTCTGTGTGGGCAAAAGCCAGCAGGAGGCCGACCTGGTTTGGGATATCACCTGGCAAGGGTTGGAGGTCAAGGCTGCCATCGTTGCCAGTGGTGGTGAACCGGAAGGCTTGGCGGAAAAAGAGTTGTTCGCCATGGAATATTATTTCCTGCAACAGGCCAAGGTCGCTGGCAGTAAAGAGCCGTTGAGCGGGCGTACCGCTTTGATTACGGGAGCTGCCGGGGCCATTGGCGCGGGCATTTGTCGGGGATTGTTGCTGGCAGGATGTCATGTCCTGGCTACCGATATCAATGAAGGTGGTTTGTCCGCTCTGGTCAATGAACTGGCGGAGGAATTTCCTGGACGTGTTCGTGGTTGTGTCATGGATGTGACCCGTCGGGAGAGTGTGGCTCTTGCCATCTCTGATCTGGTGCGTCATTGGGGTGGGCTGGATCTGCTGATTCTCAATGCCGGGGTTGCCCATGTTTCCACCCTGGAAAAGATGGATGGAGAAATATTTCGCCGTCTGGAACAAATTAATGTGGAAGGTACGTTAAACCCCTTGTCGGTGGCGGCTGGTCATTTTCGTCAGCAGGGTATGGGGGGGGATGTGGTGTTGATCTCCACCAAAAATGTCTTTGCCCCAGGGGCGGGTTTTGGGGCCTACAGTGCCACCAAGGCCGCCTCCCACCAGCTGGCGCGCATTGCCTCCCTGGAAATGGCGGAGATGGGGGTGCGGGTCAACATGGTGGCCCCCGATGCGGTTTTTTCGGATGGTCAACGCAAAAGCGGTCTGTGGGCGGAGGTGGGGCCAGACCGCATGCGGGCGCGGGGATTGGATGAACAGGGGCTGGAAGAATACTATCGTCAGCGCAATTTATTGAAAAGCAAGGTCACTGCCAACCATGTGGCCAATGCAGTGCTCTTTTTCGCCACCCGTCAAACCCCCACTACCGGGGCGACCATTCCTGTGGATGGCGGTTTGCCCGATGCAACACCACGCTGATAGATGATCACGTAAGAGGGGCCAAGTGCCAGCGGTTACGTCCCGCCTCCTTTGCACCATAGAGGGCTTCATCGGCCCGTTTTAAGGTGTGATTATAGTCCGGGTGGTTGTCGTACATGGCCACCCCCAGACTCACCGTACTATGAATAATTTGTCCATTGTCGGTGGTGAAGGGGTGACCAGCCACCCGCTTGCGCACCTTCTCCGCTACTTTCGTGGCCTGATCTTGATTGATATCATTCAGGATAATAAGAAATTCCTCCCCGCCATAGCGAAAGACAAAATCCCCCGCCCTTATGGTGGTAATTAAAATCTCTGCCATTTGGGTCAACACCATATCCCCCGTGGTGTGGCCGTTTTGATCATTGATTTTTTTGAAATAATCCACATCCGCCAATATTGCTGCAAAACGTTGTCCCGTTTTAAGGGCTGTTGCCACCTCTCTTTGCAGGATGGTGCGGAGAAATCGGCGATTGAATAATTTGGTCAAGGCATCCCGCCCCGCCTCCATGGCCAGGGTTTGCTCCTTGATGCTGGAAAGAACCGCAGCAGCAGAAGAAACCAACTCTTCCAGGTGGACAAGTGCCCTATTGACGGCTTCACTGTCGTCATCTGGACGCAAACCAAACATTTGCCCTGCCAAGGTATCAATCTCTTCGATAAATCCTTTGAGTCGTTCAATCTCCTTATTGGAAGGAAAGAGCAGATCCCCTTTATGATAGACCCACAGGCCAAAATCGGTGGTGCGGATGGAAGGAATGTTGCAGGCATTGGCCGGATTGAGAAACAGCATCACCGTTACCCGCCGGTGCCAGTCAAACAGGGCTGCCCGCAGACTTTCACTCTGCAAGGCAATATCCAATCCCACTGCTTGCAGTTTCAAGGATTGGGCATGACGGGCATCATCCACCACCCCGCCAATAAATTCCTGATTGATATTGGAGATGGCCAAATCCAACAGTTGGTCACTCACAATCAGGCCGGTCAGACGCTCTTCCTGAGAAATGGGAGCAGCCATGATCAAACGAATGACTTCCTCCTTCAACAGGGAGCGGGCCAGTTGAATGGAGACCAGGGGAACATTCAATTGGGCGTGGCGTTCACCAATTTTGCGCAAACCCTGCAACAGGGTTTCCACCTCTTGGGGTGTGCGGGGGCGAAAAAGATCTTGTAACCATTCTTCCAGGGCATGTTGCAGGGTATGGCAAACACTCTTATTGTCTAAGAATGGCTTGTTGATTTTGTCTTCCTGCATACGTTGCAGGAAACCCTGCACCATCTGATGCCGGTTGGGGGTGACCAATGAGGAAAGTTGTGTAAGGCAACCATTATTTTCTTGCCGGTAGACATCAAGAAGCCGGGTTTGAATACGATCATCCATCCTGCCAATCCCTTCTGAACCTCATAACGAATCTATATTTGATCTGGTGAGAAGGTAGTCTTTGGCAGAAAAATCAGCAAGAACTATTTTCCCTACATTAAAATATAGATCTGCAAACAGGGATAGGTTTGCAAAAAGCCAAGGCTTTCCGTTCCATAAAACGGAAAGCCTTACCTGCTGGCGAAAGGGGGCGGTCCCCAGGACCGCCGGTTCAGTTGATTTTCACTTCGATGGCTCGGGGTTTGGCCTCTTCCCGTTTGCCGATGGTCACTTGCAGAACGCCATTGTTGTAGGAGGCGTTGATATTGCCCTGATCGGCACTGGGAGGCAGTTGAAAGGAGCGGCTGAAGTGACCATAGGCCCGTTCCACCCGATGGTAGTTTTCTTTTTTCACCTCATTGGAAAACTTCCGTTCGCCAGAGATGGTGAGCAGGCTGTTTTCCAGATTGACGTGAATATCTTTCAATTCCATGCCCGGCAGATCGGCTTGCAGGACGATTTGGTTTTTGTCTTCGTGGATATCCACCCGCATACCCCATTGGCTGATTTGACCATTGGATTCTTCAATGTCCCGGTCGAACAGCCGGTTGATTTCGTTTTGCAGAGTACGGAAGTTGCGGAAAGAGTCGTAGTTGACAAGCATGGACATTTTTATTCTCCTCAGTCTGGCCTTGGATCGTTTCATGTTGTTCATCATTTTCTTCGGCGGCCACCTTGATCATCAGATAGGGAGTGGTTTTCATTCTTCAAGAGGGGGTGGAAATATTTTTCCCGGCAGATTAAACGTTGCTCTGATAAAGTTGGTGGGCTTAATCTACTGTACAAAATCGCTTTTCCTATAGAGAGCAGCGGAGGGGATTCCATGGGTTTGGCCAAAGGTATGATCAACGGGGTTATCGGTAGCTGTTTCTTTCTGTCCATGGCCTGGGCGGGGGATTACCAGATCACCGATCAACTGCTGGAAACCAGTTCCACCATTATTGGTGAAAAAATTGTCTATCCTGGTGGGGGAGAGGCCCATATCAAGTCTCTTGTGGTGGTGATTCCGCCGGGGGAAGTGACCAAATGGCACAAACATGGCGTTCCCCTTTACGCCCATGTGCTGGCTGGCACCTTGACCGTGGATTATGGCGACCGTGGCAAGCGTGTTTATAAAACGGGTGATACCTTCATGGAGGCCATGGACCACTGGCATCGGGGACAAAATGATGGTTCCGAAACCGTGCGTATTTTGACCGTTTATATGGGTGGCAACCAACAAGCCCCTGTCATTCCAAAGCCGGAACAATAACGACCACCCTTCCCAAAGTTAACTCGCAAATGGAGCGTGCTTTAAGTTAACCTGTTTTTTTGGGGCTGGAGTCAAAATCATGGAGGATGAAAAATGAATCGTTGGTTTGGGATGGTGTGGGGTGGTCTTGTTCTTGTTAACTTGACGGGTTGGAGCCAGGCGGCCCCACCTCCTGGTCATCCTGGTGTGGAACAGACCTCTGGTATTCTGGCCATTCCCCCAGCCTCCCTCACTCTGCGGGGGAAAGTGCTGGAGTCCATGGATAGCAACGACTATACCTATTTGCGGGTCTCCCACGAAAGCGATGGCGAACGCTGGCTGGCCGCTCCCCGTGTATCTTTAAAGGTGGGGGAGATGGTGCGTTATGGGGAAGGGACCCGCATGGTCAATTTTTACAGCAAGGTTTGGAATCGCACCTTCCCAGTGGTCTACTTTATTCGGGAGGTGCAACGTGATGAGTAGAGGGAGCTATGGCTGCAGTTGAATGGAAAGATTGTTTTCTTACGGGTATCGCTGAAGTTGATCTCCAGCATCAATATTTTGTTGCTTTGATCAACCGGTTGGGGGAGGAGCTGACCACCACCAGCGACCGCCACTATGCCCTGCGCCTGCTGATGGAGTTGGAAGCCTATGCACGCTTTCATTTTATTTCAGAAGAAAACATCATCATGCGCTATGCCCTGCCAGGATTGGAACACCATCAATCTCTCCATCATCAGCTTTTGGATCGCCTTTCGGTTCAGGTGGTGCAGATTAAAACAGGCCAGGAAAACCCTGTTGTTCTGTTGAAATTTCTTGTGGATTGGTTTACAAATCATACAGTCCATGAGGATCGTACACTCTTTCAACCTGTAACCCGTCTTCCCCGTTCCAGTCCATAATATTTTGCTTCAAGGATCGAAGCTTTTTTAATAACTTGGTGGTCCCATGACCGACGTGACTTCCGTTCATAGTCTGTTACAGACGACCCATGATCTCCCCTTCCAAATATTGGTTGCCGAAGGGGACGCATCGTTATTGAATGCTACAGAACTGTTCTTGTCACGGGAAGGATACCAGGTCACCATTGCTGCAGACGGCTTGCAGGTCATGAAACTTTGTCAGGAGCAGACACCCGATTTATTGTTGGTGGGTTCCAATTTGCCCCTGATGGATGGTTTTCAGCTTTGCCAACGGCTCAAAAGAAATGCCCAATGGCAAGATCGTCCCATTTTGTTGACCATTTTTCAGGAAGATGACGATATCATCCAACGGCTCTATGATGTGGGAGCCGATGATTATCTGGCCAAACCCATTCAATGGGTGGTGTTGAGCCATCGTATTCATCGTTTGTTGAGCCATCGCCATGCCTGTCGGGTGATTCAAAAAGGGTTGAGTGAAAGTTTATCCCAAAGCGAGATGAAATATCGCTCCCTCTTTAATGCCATGCTCAACGGGTTTGCCCTCCACCAAATGATTTTGGATGAAGAGGGTAGTGCCTGCGATTTTCGCTATTTGGATGTCAACCGGGCTTATGAAATCATGATTGGTCTGGCCGCCCATCAGGTGATTGGTCGGCGGGGCAAGGAGTTATTTCCCAATCTGGATTCTGAGTGGTTGAATCGGTGTGCCAAGGTTGCCTTGGGAGGGAGTCCAGTTCGGTTTCATTACTATTGCAAGGATGTGAATAAACATTTTGAGGTGTTCGCTTTCAGCTCCCAACGGGGGCAGGTAGCCACGGTTCTGTTGGATATTACTGCACGCAAGAATAGTGAAGATGCCCTGCTTTTGGCCAAGAAAAAGGCAGAAGAGGGTAATAAGGAAAAAAATGAATTTCTCATGCGGTTGAGCCATGAAATTCGTGCCCCCCTTAATGTCATTTTGGGAATGAGTGACTTGTTAACTGAGAGCGCCTTGCAGGAAAAACAACAGCATTATGTAGCAACAGTACGCACGGCGGGGGAAAGTGTTTTGGAGGTTATCAGTCATATTCTCGATATGTCTTTGGAGTCAACCCAACAGCCCCCTTGCCAAATTTCAACGTCTAAAGAGACGGAAAATGCCCAGTCTGTTTGTTCCACCTCTTCAGTATCGTCTGTCCCGCGTATATTGCTGGTAGAAGATTCACCGGATAATCGCACATTGGTTCATGCTTATTTGAAAAACCATTCCTACCTATTGGAAGATGCGGAAAATGGCGCGGTGGCTTTGGAAAAGCTGGCAGAGGGTTCTATTGATCTGGTTTTAATGGACATTCAAATGCCGGTGATGGATGGTTATCATGCTACCCGCCAATGGCGAAGTTGGGAGCGGGAGCGGGGTCTTGCCAGGGTTCCCATTATTGCTTTAACGGCCCATGCGTTGCCGGAGGATGTGTGTCGATGTTTGGAAGCTGGATGTGATATCCACCTGGCCAAACCGGTACGCAAACAAGTATTGCTGGACACCCTGCAAAAGTGCTTTGGCGAGATGAATTCTGGGAAAAAATAGAAATTTACCTCTGGTCAAAATAGAGAAATTAAGATAAACTGATTCGTTTCCCAATAGCCCTTATTTGCATGTAGACCGGAACGATCATGTCGAAAGAATGGAGTGCCTCATCCTGGCGGGACTACCGCGCCCTGCAACAACCCGATTGGCCAGACAAGGATTCCCTGGATGAAACCTGTCAAGCCATCTCTACCTACCCACCCCTTGTCTTTGCCGGTGAAGTAAGAACCCTCAAAGAAAGATTGGCCCAGGTGTCAGCAGGGAACGCTTTTCTCATGCAAGGTGGGGATTGCGCCGAATCCTTCAACGCTTTCAATGCGGTGGAAATTCGGGATAAATTAAAAATTTTGTTGCAAATGTCGGTGATCCTCACCTACGGACTCTCCAAACCGGTCGTCAAGGTGGGGCGCATTGCTGGCCAATTTGCCAAACCCCGCTCCAGCCCCATGGAAACCCAAAATGGCGTCAGCCTGCCCAGTTTTCGTGGCGATGCGGTAAACGATCCCTCCTTTTCCGAATCAGCCCGTGCTCCTAACCCCCGTCGCTTGGAACGGGTCTATTTTCAATCGGCGGCTACTCTCAACCTCTTGCGCGCCTTTACCAGTGGCGGCTATGCCGATCTTCATCGGGTCAATACCTGGAATCAGGATTTCGTCGCCAACAGCCCACAAGGCCAACGCTACGCCCGTATCGCCCGTCAGTTGACCGATACCCTGAAATTTATCGATGTCATCGGCATTAACTCGGTCAACGCTTCGGTCCTGCGAGAGGTGGAATATTACACCAGCCATGAGGCCCTCATTCTGGAATACGAGGAGGCCCTCACCCGCATGGACTCCATCACCGGTGACTACTACGACTGCTCTGCCCACCTCCTGTGGATTGGCGAACGTACCCGGCAACTGGACGGTGCCCACGTTGAATTTTTGCGGGGCGTGAAAAATCCCCTGGGTGTCAAACTGGGACCCAAAACCACTGTGGATGAAATTTTGGGACTGTGTGACATTCTCAATCCGGACAATGAACCCGGACGGTTGGTTCTCATCAGCCGCTTTGGTTATGAAAAAATCGGCGAGGCCTATCCTCCGTTGGTTAGAGCCATCAAGAAGGAAGGCAAATCGGTGGTCTGGAGCTGTGACCCCATGCATGGCAATACCTATTCCGCACCCAGTGGTTTGAAAACCCGCTCCTTTGAAAATATTCTCAAAGAAACCAAACAGTTCTTCGCCATTCATCAGGCAGAAGGCACGGTGGGTGGCGGCATCCACCTGGAACTAACCGGCGACAATGTCACCGAATGCGTGGGTGGTTCCTATAATCTGAGGGAAGAGCAGTTGGCAGAACGCTACGAAACCACCTGCGACCCCCGTCTGAACGCCGCCCAAAGCCTGGATATGGCTTTTCAGATTGCCGAATGGTTGCGCGGGGGTGGAGCCAATTCTCCTCTCTCCCAACTGGATTGAGGTTGACCTAAAAACCTTTGCCCCCGAGGGTGGCCCATGAGTGGAGCCTTGCCAGATGACCCCCAACCGGTGGAAGGGGTGGAACAACTGGCCTCCTGGTTGGAGGCCGGTTGCAAACCCCGCCCCCAGTGGCGGGTGGGAACCGAACATGAAAAGTTCGGCTTTCGTTGGCGGGATCTTTCTCCCCTGGCCTACGACGATCCCGATGGTATCCGCATTATCTTAGAACGCATGGCCGACCGTTTTGGTTGGCAAATCATACTAGAAAATAATCTGCCGGTGGCTTTAAGTCAGGGGGACGCCTCTGTTACCCTGGAACCAGGGGGACAACTGGAACTCTCTGGTGCCCCCATGGAAACGATCCACCAGACCCACGAAGAAATCAACACCCACTTAAGCCAGTTGAGCACGGTTTGCCGCGAACTGGACGTGGCCTTTTTGGGTATTGGCGTGCAGCCTAAGTGGCCTCTGGAATCCATCCCCTGGATGCCCAAAGGACGTTATGGGGTGATGCGGGAATACCTTCCCACCCGTGGGCAATTGGCCTTGGATATGATGACCCGTACCGGAACCGTGCAGGCCAACCTGGACTTTGCCAGCGAAAAGGATATGGTGAGCAAGTTTCGCCTCTCCATGGCCCTGCAACCCCTGGTGACCGCCCTCTTTGCCAATTCTCCCTTTATCAACGGTCGTCCCACCGGTTTTCTCTCCTTCCGGGCGGAAATCTGGCGACATACCGACCCCGACCGCTGTGGCTGGTTACCGTTCATCTTCCAGGATGGATTCGGTTTTGAACGCTATGTCCAGTATGCCCTGGATGTCCCCATGTTTTTCATCCAACGGCAGGGAAACTATCTGGCCGCCAACGGCATGACCTTTCGCCAGTTCATGGCAGGAAACTGGCCTGGCGAGCGTCCCACCATGGGGGATTGGGGGCTGCACTTGAGTACCCTCTTTCCCGATGTGCGGCTCAAACGATTCCTTGAAATGCGCGGAGCCGATGTCGGCAACAGCCGCAATATTTGCGCCCTGCCCGCCTTCTGGAAAGGAATTCTCTACGATAATGACGCCATGGCAGAAGCCTGGGATCTGGTACGCAAATGGTCATTGGAAGAGAGACAGCGCATTCATCGCCAAGTACCAAGGCGCGGTCTTGCCACCCGTCTGCCCAATGGGAAAAACATGCAATGGTTGGCCAAAAAAATCCTGGAAATCGCCCGGGCCAGCCTTCATCGGCAAAAAAGATGCAATGCCAAAGGGTGTGACGAATCCATCTATCTCAACTCCCTCATGACGGTGGCGGAAAAAGGGATTACCCCCGCCCAGCGCATGTTGAAAAATTATCATGGCCGTTGGCAAGGATCGGTGGAAAACGTGTTTTCTGAACACAAGATCGATTCTTTTATCGCCGAATGCCGAGGTTCGGGAGAGACGGAGCAACCGTCCCAGGAGGAAGAAAATGAGCCATCCGAATCATGAGACGGCAGAAGAGGATCGCCATCGTATAGACAAATGGTTGTGGGCCGCCCGCTTTTTCAAAACCCGTTCCCTGGCCACCGATGAAATTAACGGCGGCAAAGTTCATTGCAATGGTCAGCGGGTCAAACCCAGTCGGGCACTCCGGGTGGGTGATCGGTTGGAAATTCGGCAGGGAGAGGTGGAAAAAGAGGTCATCGTCCGTGGTTTGTCCGACCGGCGCGGTCCTGCCAGTGAAGCGGTACTCCTCTATGAAGAGACTCCCGCCAGCGTAACCCGGCGGGAGGAGGCCATGCGACAAAGGCGGGAATCACCGGTGCTGCGTACCGAGGGCAGACCCAACAAGCAGCAACGCCGCTTGATCCATCGTTTTAACGAGAGTAGGTAATTGGCTTTATCTCTTTGTCATACCATGGCCGGGTGATTTGGGTAATTCTCACAACAGACAACATCACCGGCACCTCCACCAATACCCCCACCACTGTGGCCAAGGCCGCGCCTGATTCAAAGCCAAACAAACCGATGGCCGTGGCCACCGCCAGTTCAAAAAAGTTGCTGGCTCCAATGAGCGCGGAAGGAGCAGCCACGCAATGGGCCTCCCCCAACTGCCGATTGAGCCAGTAGGCAAGACCGGCATTGAAATAAACCTGGATCAAAATGGGAACTGCCAGCAACAGGATGACAAAGGGTTGCTGAAGAATTTGTTCCCCCTGAAAGCCAAACAAAAGAACCAGGGTGGCCAATAAGGCAGTGAGGGAGAGGGGTTGCAGGGTTTTCAACAGGCTGTCAAGAGCTGTCTGTCCCCCATGCGCAAGTAACTGACCACGCCATACCTGGGAAATAATCACCGGTATGACAATAAACAATCCCACCGATAAAAGCAGGGTTTGCCAGGGAACGGTAATGGCAGAGAGTCCCAGTAATCCCCCCACAATGGGGGCAAAGGCCACGATCATGATTAAATCGTTCAAGGCCACCTGACTTAGGGTAAAATTGGCCTCCCCATCACTCAAATGGCTCCAGACAAAGACCATGGCTGTACAGGGGGCTGCCGCCAGGATGATCAGCCCGGCAATATAGGAGTCGATCTGATTGGCTGGCAACCAGCCGGTAAACAGGTGACCAATGAACAGCCAACCCAAAGCCGCCATGGAAAAAGGTTTCACCCCCCAGTTGATGAACAAGGTGACCCCAATTCCCCGCCAATGTTCCTTGACCTGATGGAGGGCGCGAAAATCAATCTTCAACAACATGGGAATGATCATCAGCCAGATGAGAAAGGCCACAGGCAGATTGACATGAGCAAACTCCATGGCTCCCACTGCCTGAAAGGGTGCAGGAGCCAGATGACCCAGGGCAATGCCCACCAGGATACACAGGCCAACCCATAAGGTGAGCCAACGTTCAAACATGCCCAGGGTTGCCCCTGTTTGTTGTTTCCCGGTAATTTCACACTGGACGCTCATGGTGTTTCCTTTCCAACCAGGGGGAGTTATCCCTCACTCCCGTTTAACAGATGGATTTCATCTCGTATTTCCCGCAAAGACAGGGTTTCCAATGGCAGGTTGACCAGTCGTTGCAGGCGAAGGTGCAGGGTGTTAAAAATTTCTTGAAAGATGGCAACCCCCTCTTCATGAGAGAGTCCAGCCGCTCTTGCCCCTGGTTCTGGCAACCCCCAGTGGGCCTTCAAAGGACCGCCAGGCCAGATGGGACACATTTCTCCCGCAGCCTGGTCACAGACCGTCACCACCAAATCCATGACGGGTGCCTCTGGTTGGGCAAATTCCAGCCAATTTTTGCTATGCAGCATTTTTGTGGGAACTTCGTTTCTTTCCAATACTTCCAATGCAAGAGGGTTGATCACTCCGCTGGGATGGCTACCTGCCGAATAGCCGATCCAATTCTGATGGGCCAAATGGTTGAGAATCGCCTCTGCCATGATGCTGCGGGCCGAATTGTGGGTACAAAGAAACAGGAGGCGGATGGGTGATGGGGACATGGGCAGCTCTCCTTGCCAGATGTCTAAATATATTCATGGAATCAAATATACTGCGATCCATATATAATGTCAATATTGATTTCTTGATAGGAAAGTGTTCAAATCTTCCGGTTTGGCGGTATAAAGCCAAATGTTAATGTGTCTGATTTGTTTTATCCCTCATCTGTGACCACGGAATGTGTGAGAAAGAACATGAACGATCCCAAACCCTTAACGGTTCACGTATTACGTCAACGGGAGAAGGGCCACCGCTTATGGGAACAGAACCAGTTGGCCAGTCGCATTCTGCGGGAAAATCCCATATTGGATCGGCTGCCCACCATTGTGGTGGTATTGAACGATATGCGGCAGATTGTTTATTACAATCGATCGTTAGGCCAGTTATTGGGAACCGAATTGCAGCCTGAAAAGGTTTTGGGTTTGCGGGTGGGTGAATTAATGGGGTGTGTATACAGTACACAATCGGAACGTGGGTGTGAATCCACCGAATTTTGCCGTATGTGTGGAGCGGTGGACACCATTTTGACTGGATTGGCTGGCACAGAAAGCACCAAGGAGTGCAGCGTAAGCCGTCCTGGTGGTGATGCGTTGGACATGAAGTTGTGGGCCATGCCCATTACCATTGGGGATGAACCCTATGTTTTGTTAAATATTATGGATATCAGCTTGGAAAAACGTCGCCAGGTGATGGAGCGAATTTTTTTCCACGACATTCTCAACACGGCGGGGAGTATTCGGGGCATCGCAGAAATTTTGCAGGAAATGGTTCCTGAAGATGCCCGCCACATAGCGGAAATATTGTTTGACAGTGCCAGCCATCTGGTGGATGAAATTTCGTGGCAGAAAATATTGGTGCAGGTGGAAAATGGTCAATTGCAAGGCAATTATTCCCACCTTCTGACCTCCACCATATTGGAAGATTTGGTGCAGATGCATAGTAACGCGCCTCATGGGCGCAACAAAGTGGTTGCCATTGCTCCCACGGCGGTGGGGGTGATTCTGGAGAGTGATCCCACCATTTTGCGGCGGGTATTGGGCAATATGGTCAAAAATGCTTTGGAGGCGGTGCCTGAGCAGGGGGTGGTCACCTTGGACTGTCAATTGGTTGCAGAGGGGAAGGTGTGCTTTTCGGTACACAATCCCACGGTGATTGACAAGGATACGCAACTGCAAATTTTCCGCCGTTCTTTTTCCACCAAAGGTGCTGGACGTGGTTGGGGAACCTACAGCATCAAGCTGTTGAGTCAGCGTTATTTATTTGGCGATGTGGATTTTACCAGTTGTGAAAAAGAGGGGACCACCTTCCGCGCTACTTTTCCTCTGCAGATTCCCAGAGAGGACGATTAAGGTCTTGGCGGTTGTTTCTCCAAAGGGTATTCACAATCCAAGGATGATTTGCTATACTATCCTGATGATTGGTTGCCATAGGAGTGGAGGACAGAATGTCGCAGACTATGACTTTTGATGAAATCTGGAAGCTGTTTCAGGAAACCAATCGCCTGTTTATGCTCACCAGGGAAGAATCCCAAGAAAGCAACCGAAAATTTGACCGTATTATTGCGGAGCATGAACAGCGTATGCGGGAGGCGGACCAGCGTGCGCGGGAGCATGAACAGCGTATGCGGGAGGCGGACCAGCGTGTGCGGGAGGCGGACCAGCGTATGCAGGAGGAGGACCAGCGTTTGCGGGAACGTATGCAGGAGGAGGACCAGCGTTTGCGGGAACGTATGCAGGAGGAGGACCAGCGTTTGCGGGAACGTATGCAGGAGGCGGACCAGCGTTTGCAGGAGACGGATCGGATTATTCAAGAGACGACCTTGCAGTTGAAGGAGACGGATCGGATCGTAAAAGAGACAACCTTGCAGATGAAGGAGACAGATCGGCGCATGCAGGAGACAGATCGTCAGGTCAAGGAGGTCAGCAAACAGGTTGGCGGTTTGAGCAGTCGCTGGGGGGAGTTTGTGGAGGGGTTGGTAGAACCCGCATGTGAAACCCTTTTTGCCGAGCGTGGGATTCCGGTCCATAAGGTGAGCAGGCGGATCAAGGCCAAAAAGCCTGGTGGTCGTCACATGGAGATCGATATCCTGGTTGTCAATACCAATGCTGTGGTACTGGTGGAAGTTAAAAGTAAGTTGAAACAGGAAGATGTGATTGAATATGTGAACAAGTTAGCGGAATTCAGGGATTTCTTCCCAGAATATGCCGACAAGCGCATTCTGGGTGCCGTGGCCGGTATTGTCATGGACCCCAATGTTGACCGGTTTGCCATGAACCAGGGGTTATTTGTCATCGTCCAATCAGGTGAAACCGTGGTGTTGGCCAATGAGGAGGGTTTTGTTCCCAGGAGTTGGTAGTCACGGTGGAATAAAGCCGTAAGGGGGAATGATCTTTATATTTATCTGGTGAAAAGATATTTTTTTGCTGATAATTATTATATTTATCATATTTATCTTTATGAGGGCCGGGATGGATTCTCCCATACTTGGGCATTTGGTATTCTTTGTGTGTTGGAATATACAACAAGGGATTGCAAAATGACAAAAATATATTATTCTATGGAGCAGTTTTGAACGGTGAGGTGGGTGATTACAAAAGGATGGAGGATTTTTGTTGTGGAAACAATAAAGTATGAGTATAAACGCTTTGTCAATCTCTTCATGCTTTATGGATTGTTTACCATCACACTTTCGGTCTATTCCCTGGTAGATTCGGACCACTTCTACTGGATGCTGCCAGGCATTGGCATGGGAAGTGTTTTTGTCACCCTCTCCCTGCTCTACTATTATGAAAATGTCCTCTCACCCCTGTTGCGGGCGCGATTGGATGAAAAACAGGCGGAAGAAGCCCAACTTCGCCTGCAACAGAGGGGCGGAACCTCCTCCGTCTACCAATGGTTTCTCCTCCCCTTGCTCATCGAGTTTTTCATCATCGCCTATTTCGGAATCACCCTCACCATGCCCGCACCCATTCTGGGCACACCCTATACCCATCCCTACCAATATGGACAAATTTACAACCGGGTAAATGCTTATTTTAAAACCGATACCAGTGTGATTCAAGCCATCACCAAACCAGATGTCAAGATGGACCCGATAGACGAGCAGGCGGAAAAGAAAAGACTCATCCTGAAAAGCATTGCGGAAGAAAGTTTTGATGATTGTCTGCACGACAATAAATTTGCCCCCAGTCCTTGCTGGCAAGAAAATATTGGACTGAAAATTTTATTGCCAGATAAAGTTCATGCCTTGCAAGTGGTGCAAAGCTTGGTCTACACCTTACCCTTTATTATTTCCATCTCCTTTGGTTTTATCGGGGTGTTGTTTTATATTCTCCGGGATGCGGCGGTGCGCTATGCGGCAAAAGATCTTTATTATAAAACCTTTGTTACCTATCTTACCCGCTTGATCTTCGCACCCGTCCTGTGTGTGGCAGTTGCCTTTTTGTTCAGCGAAAACTGATTGGAAATCGCATCTCCCATGCTGTTTTTCTTCATCGGCTACTTTCCCCAACGGGCCATGGATGTGATGGAAAATCGCGCCAACGCCATCCTCTCCACCGATGCCAACCGAAAAAATCCCCGTCCCGATGAAGACCTCTCCCGGTTACAAGGCATGGATATCTCCGTCATCAACCGTCTGGAAGATTTGGGGATCCAAAAAGCCCAATCCCTGGCCTTTGTGGATCTTTATTTTTTGGAGCAAAATTTCAATACCAACCCGCGCCGCCTGGCCGACTTGGTCTCCCAGGCCCTGCTGCTCATTTATACCGGGGAACATTTTGAGCAATTGGTGACCATGGGAATTCGGGATATGGTCACCCTGCAAGAAATCAGCAAGTTTCCCATATTGGCTGAAGCCATCAGTGATCTTCCCAAACCCGTACAAGACAAGATCAATATCGTTCAGTCCTTGCTGCAAAGTTCCAAGCTGCGGGATCGCCTGCAATCGTTGAATGAGTTCATCGCCATGGCAGAGGAAAGAGAAAAAGAAGAACTTGTGGAAGGCATGACCCGTCAGCTCCCAAAAGTTGGCGGTGAGGCGGAAACCGCAAAAGATTCAGGAGGCAGTCCGGCCTGCTGACGCTGCCACATTTGCAGATAAGCCTGCTCCAGATTGCGGGTGAAACTGGGGGTGTCGAAGAGGGGAAAGGTCAAACGATTGACCAGTAGACGCTCACGAATTTGCTGCAAACTGCCGGGAGATTCGGCCAACCCCACGGCAATTTCCTGGTAGCTTTCGAGAGAGGGGGCCACCATTTCGGGTAAGCCCACTGCTGTGAGTAAACTGGCCGCCACCCGGGAGGCAAAGGTTTCGCCGGGGCAGGTCAAGACTGGCACCCCACCCCACAAGGCATCGCTGGCGGTGGTGTGGGCATTGCAGACCCAGGTATCCAGGAAAAGATCCGCCAAGGCATGTCGGGCCAAATGGCGGGGACGGAGCATTTTGGGGGCAAAGATTAACCGCTCTTCATCCACTCCGGCGGCTTTTGCATGACGACGCAAATTTTCCTCTCCCTCCGGTGATCCCCGCAACAGCCACAATACCCCTTGGGGAACCCGCCGCAAAATGGCCATCCACACCGACCAGATGGTGGGTTCAATCTTGTAGTTGGCGTTAAAACAACAAAAGACAAAAGCCTCCTCCGGCAAACCATGTTCCCGACGGGAGACCGGTTGCGGATCAATGGGCTGCATATGGTCGTTGACTTGGTAGGAGCCAGGCAGCCACACCAGCTTTTCCGAATAGCCTGCAGCAGACCAAGGTGGGGTGACCACCGCATCCCCAATCAGATAATCCATGAAGGAAGCCGCCATGGTCCCCGGATAACCCAGATAGGCCACCTGTATGGGGGCGGGACGCAAGGCGAAAATTTCCGGGCGGCAATCCATGGTGTAGCCTTTTAAATCCACCAGAATGTCAATCTCATCCTGACGAATGCGCTCCGCAATCTCTTCATGGTTGTGCTGGATCACATTGACAAAGGTGTCACAGCCAGACACCACCCGCTGACGTAAGACGCTGCCATCATCCGGGCCGAAGGAGTAACCGTAAATTTTAAATCGCTGCCGATCGTGCAGACCAAACAACCCTGCCATCAACTGGGAGGTGGCATGATCGTGAAAATCAGCAGAGACATAACCCACCCGAATTATCTCACGACCAGGCCGTTTGACAGGGGGAAGTGGTTTGATGTGGCTCAAACGATTGCGGGTGAAAATTTCGGTTAAATCATATTGTTCCTGCAAGGAAATGGGTAAAAAGACCGTCGCCCAGGGTAATAGGGTCAATTCATCCTTTTTCATGAGGGCGGGTTTGATCAAATTTTTGCCAAAATGCAGATAGTCTTGCCAGTCACACATACTCATTTGCACTTCCATGGCCGCAGCACGAAAGAGCAAATTATGGGGTTGACTGGCAATCAGATGATGCAAATGGTTCAGAGCTTCCCGCAAACGGCCAATGCGCTTCTGTACCAATGCCAGATTGTACAATGCCTCCGGGTAGGGCTGCTTCAGGGATAAGGCCCGTTCATAACATGCAGCGGCCTCTTGCGGATTACCCACACGAGAGAGATAATTTCCTTTTTGATTCCAGTTTTCCGCATGGTTGGGATCCAGGGCGATGGCCCGCTCCAACAAGTGGGGAACCTCCCGCAAAAATCCCTTTTCCAACAGGGTGGCCGACAGGTTGACCAGGGCAGGGACAAAGTTGGGTTGATGGTGGAGGGCATTTTGATAACAGGCGATGGCCTCATTCATCCGTTTGAGACGATGATAGGAGTTGCCCAGATTGAAATGGGCCGCCGCCATGCTGGGCTGCAGTTGAATGGCCCGTCTGTACGCAGCCTCCGATTCCACCTCCCGTCCCATTTCCTGATAGAGCTTGGCCAGATTATAATAAACTGAGGGTTGATTGGCATCCAAGCGCAAGGCATTTTGATAGTGGTGCAGGGCCTCCTCCCGTCGCCCTGATTGTTGCAAGGCCGCCGCCAGGTTGCACTGAACAGGAACCGAATGAGGGGCGAGGGCCAACCCCTGACGAAAGGCTTGCACCGCTTCCGCCAGCCGTCCCTGTCGAAACAGTTGATTGCCCGTCTCAATCCATTGGCCGACTTGCTGGGCCACATGGGTCATGGCGGGTTGGGCAGGAGGGGTGGGTTTTATGGGTTTTTTGGTCATGGTGGTGGTTTGGCTGTTTTAGGGTGACAGGTAGCATCCATTTTACCACGGCAAAGGTTTGCAGGATATGGCGAAATTCAGTCGTAAACCCGCTGTGGCAACCGGCAATGTGGTGCGCCGCTCCAACAATCGTTTGATCGACGGCCTGTTGCAAGGTGGAAAATGGGTCTATGATAACAGTTACCGTGTCATCACCTATGCCTTCCAGGATACTGCCTGGGGAAGCTGGGATGCCACATTCAAGGCTGCGGTGCAATCCGCTTTGCAAGCCTGGAGCCAGGTGACCAATTTTGTTTTTTCTCAGGTGGCTACCGGTATTTCTCCTTTCTACAATACAGCAGATTTGACCTTTTTTCTCACCGGCGACCAGCTTTATACCCAAACCGGATCGGTGGCCATGTCGGTTTTTCCCGATCCCCAGCATACTTCCACGGCTTTGGGCCTGTTGAGTGCCACGTTTGGTACTCATTTTACCGATCAAAACTATCCCAAGGCGGAAGGGGATGTATTTATAGATCACGCCTATGGGGGCTTTCAATTTCTCCAGCCTGGCAGCTATGGTTTGGCCACTTTGATTCACGAAGTCGGCCACTCCCTGGGATTGAAGCATCCCCACGATGATGGAGAGAACAATCGTCCCACCTTTGGCGATTTGGAAATTGGGGAGTATGACAACGGTCGATGGACCGTCATGAGCTACAACTCACCAGACAATGCCTCCCTGGCCGATGGCAATCCATCCACTCCCATGCCGTTGGATATTCTGGCCATTCAGCATGTGTACGGGGCCAATCCCAACACCAATCGCGGCTCCACTACGTACAACCTGGCCGATGATGGGCGGGTTTTCACCATTTGGGATACGGGGGGGACCGATTGGTTGAATGGTTTTTCCTTGAATCAAGGGGTGGAGGTGGATTTGCAGGCAGGCGGTTTTACCCGCATTTCTGCCACCTCTCTGGTGGCCATCGCCTTTAATGTGACCATTGAACATGCTACTGGTTCCAACTTTGAAGATACCCTCACCGGGAATTCAATTGCCAATCGTTTGTTGGGGGGAGAGGGGAACGACCTTTTGCGGGGCCTGGCAGGCAATGACACCTTGGAAGGGGGGAATGGCGATGACCAACTTGTGGGTGGAACTGGCCAGGATCGTTTGAGCGGGGGAGATGGGGCGGATCGGTTTGTGATCACCGCAATGGGGCAAGGGAAGGATTTTTTGGTGGATTTTCAATCGGGTGAGGACAAGATTGACTTGGCAGGAGAGGGGGAGAGCGAATTTGTGGGTTATGGAGCGGAAAACTTTATCGCCACAGCCGATGGTCGGCCCCTGACGGCTCAAGATAATTTTATTTACAACACCAGCAGGCGGCTCTTGACGTTTGATGTGGATGGTTCTGGTGCAAGGTCAGCGGTTCCCCTCTTGCAATTAGCTGTGGGTAGCTCTTTGCAAGTGGAGGATATTCTCTTTGCTGCTACCTGATGGGAGGTTTTTATAAATTTTCCATTTTGCAGGGATCATGATAGAGTTTAAGAGTATGAGGTTTTTCAAAGGGGGAATGGGCAATCTTATGGGGTTTCCGACTGGCAAATTGCAGCAGGGTGGTTTACCGGCTGATGGGGTGGCAACCATCTTGTTGCAGGTTTTTCGCGATATCACCGCCCGCCATTATGGGGAGGCGGAAAGGCGGCTGCATGCCTTGTTGGTGGATCACCCTGATTGTGCTGATGCCCTGTATCTGTTGGCCGTGATGGAACAAGGCCGGGGGGAGGACAAGGGGGCTGCCGATCATTTTTGGCTGGCCTGTTGTCTGGATACCCGTGTGGATTTTTTCCATCGCCATTTGGGACAGGCTTATGGGGTGAAGCAGTGGGTCAAACAGGTAAGTTTGTACCTGACCGATCTGGCCCTGCGTCCTGCCTGCCCCGCCCCGTACAGCCAACCCCGCCCTTTGTCCCAGGTTGCTTTGTGCGCGGTGGATTGCCTTTATTATGATCTCACTTTGATCGCTCTGAAAAATTGCCTGGCCCATTGTCCTGTGGAGGAGGTGCATTTTTTTTCCGATCGGACATTTCATTTGCCCACCATGCGTTGTCACACCATCGATCCCATAAAATCCATCACGGCTTATAGTCAATTCATGGTGAAGGGGTTGGCGGATGTTTTTTCCACCAGCCATGTTTTGTTTGTGCAGTGGGATGGCTTTATTGTGGATGGACGCTATTGGCGACCGGAGTTCATGAACTATGACTATATCGGGGCCAAATGGTGGTATGAGGATGGCTTGACCGTGGGCAATGGGGGTTTCAGTCTGCGCTCCCGTAAATTGTTGCGGGCGTTGCAGGATAATCGGATTGTTCCTTCCCACCCGGAAGATGTTTGCATCTGCCGCACCCATCGGGGATATTTGGAGAAAAGGCATGGAATTCGTTTGGCCTCCCCATTGGTGGCCGACGATTTTGCCTTTGAACGGGCAGCGGGTGGACAACCCACCTTTGGCTTTCATGGTTTGTTCAATTTCAGTCGTTTGCGACTGGTGGAACCATCTTTTGCGGAATATTTTTTATTGTCGTTACCCGATTCCACCTTGCAGGGGGTGGAGGCCCATGAATTGATCTTTCATTATTTGGAAAGGCTCCCACGGGAAACCATGATCAGAATTCTCAAAACCCTGTTGAAACGCATCCCTGCCAACCCTGGGCACGAGGTTTATGTGAAAATGTTGAACTATGTGCAGAAACGTGGTGGTGGGGAGCTATTGGATTTAATGGGGGGAAGGGGTGGTGAGGGTGAAAACGATTATATCCGATTTGCCTCTTCTTGACGGGATTGGGGATTATGGCGGAGCAGGTGGTCCATTTATGGGGGGTGTTCAATGGCATGAGCGGTTACAGTGTTCATGCCATTCAATTTTTCCGTGCCCTTTCCCGTCATCGGCGGGTATTGACCAGTTATGAATTTTGGCCGCAGGAGCGTTTGCAGCAGGTAAAGGATCAATTGTGGCAGTTGGCGGGGGAGGGGGCGAGTATTGTCAATATTTGTCTGGCTCCCTTGCCCCATGCCGTCCACCTGGCTCCTTATCCGGGTTGGAAGGTGGGGTATGCGGTGTGGGAGTCCACGGTATTGGAGGAGGCGTGGAAGCAGGCGGCTTGTGGTTTGGATCGGATTTGGACCGCCACCCATTGGAACAAGCAGGTTTTTGTGGACAACGGCATCTCGGCGGACAAGGTGGATGTGGTCCCGGAGGGGATCGACCCGGTGGTATTCAACCCTCATGGGGGCAAATTTCCCCAACTGGCGGGGGATTCTCGTTTGAAATTTTTGGTGGTGGGCAAGTATGAGGAGCGCAAGTGTACCCCCCAACTGATTCGCGCCTTTGATGAGGAGTTTCACCGTGAATCGGACGTGGCACTGGTGCTGATTTGCGATAATTTATTTGTGCGTGATTTTGATCTCCGGCGGGAGTTGCAGGGGTTGGGCCTGAAAAATCCCAACAATATCATAGACGGACGGTGGGTTCCCGACACCGACACCCTGGCGGCCATTTATCGGAGCTGTGACGCCTTTCTCGCCCCCACCCGTGCCGAGGGTTGGGGTTTGCCCATAGGCGAGGCCATGGCCAGCGGCTTGACCACGGTGGTCACCGACTACAGCGGACCCACCGAATTCACCACCGGCGACACGGCGTTATTGCTGGACTACACCCTGCACCCCATCCCCCCCAACGCCTTCGTCCGCGCCGATCCCCCCGGCCTGTGGGCCACCCCCGACTTCCAACAATTCCGCCGCCACCTGCGCTGGATCAAAGAACACCGCCCCCAAGCCCAAGCCATCGGCCAACAGGCTGCACGTCACATGGCTGATCATTGGACCTGGGACCATGCGGCCAGGAAGGCGGTGGGGGTGATGGAAAAATTGTTTGCTGATCGCTGATGGAATTTCTCTTAGTTCCTTAACCCCACCTTAAATCCCACCTCAGGTTGCCGTCAGAACAGTTGGCTATTGTATAGGCCATGGTCAGAGGGAAAAGAGCAACGACCTCCCAGGCCAACCAACCAAGATGATAGCCAACAAACTTGTTGTGGAGATGAAACCATGAAAACCTTGTTTACTGCTTTGATGATTTCCGGTTTGCTGATGGCCCAGGGTGCCATGGCTGGTAACGAACCCGCCGCTGCCCCCACCACCCCGGCCACCCAATCGGCGGGTCAAGTGGAGAAAAAAGAGGGTGGTGAAGTGAAAAAGGCGGCCCCCACCACTGCCACCAATCCTTCCAATACCTCTGCACCCCAACAAAATACCACTCCAGCCGTCCAGGGTGAGAAGACAGGGAACAGTGGGAACACCCCCGCCACTACTCCCGCTACCCCGGCGGCTGTGAAAAATTAAACTCCCTTTCGTAAAATCAACACCCGCGCCTGCCTTGGGGGGAGAATCCCGGTTCTCCCCCTCATTTTGTTTTAGACAACCACAAAATCATGTCTTGACAGGTAACGGGAAATCTCTTGGATGGTAAAGCTTTGTTCTATTAAGCTTCTTGGATATCAGTTTAAATCCCTTACGTATCAGGGCGTTGGCAAACTGATCCAGCGGGATAGGGGGAATATCGCTGGTATCAATCTCCTCGTCTTGTATGGCATCCAAGGCGGCCCGGTTGGTTTCAGAAACAGGCATGGTATGTTTTCCGCTCATGCTTCACCGCCTTTCGTATGGATATGATCCGGGTGGAACTGCCCATCTCTGTTGGCCAACATCTGCAACCATAACGCCATTTTGTAGCTACTGGAAGTCTTATGAAACCACCCGGCAACTGAAGGGGAGAATCCCGGTTCTTCCCCACTTTGTTTTGTACACCCACCGCCGGAGCAAAGTTCAAATAAATTGCCATGCAAGAGGAAAATGTTGTATAAATCGTGGGGCATGAAAGAATAATTTCACGTCTTGTCAGAAGAAAGCGTCCAGGAGGCCACCGCCATGCAGGGTATACCCCAACCTCTGATTATTTTGGAAATGGCCAACAACCATATGGGGAGCCTGGACCACGGTTTGCGTCTGGTGGAAGCCTTCGGCCAGGCCAGTCGACCCTTTCCTTTCCGCTTCGCCTTTAAATTACAATACCGTCACCTGGATACCTTCATCCATCCCGATTACCAGGGACGCTCCGACATCAAATATATCAAACGCTTCAGCGAAACCCGCCTGCAACGCAGCGAATTCAAACAATTGGTGGCCAAAATCAAGGAGCAGGGATTCCTGGCCATCTGCACCCCCTTTGACGAAGCCTCGGTGGACTTTATCGAAGAAGATGGCATCGATGTATTAAAAATTGCCAGTTGCTCCTTTACCGACTGGCCCCTGTGGGAACGGGTGGTGAAAAGCAATCTGCCCCTGATCGCCTCCACTGCCACCGCCACCGTCAAAGAGATGGACAACGTGGTCAGTTTTCTCAAACACCGGGATAAATCTTTCGCCCTGCTCCATTGCGTGGCCGAATACCCCACCGAGCAGGACAAAATTCAGCTCAATCAAATCGATTTTCTGAAAAATCGTTATCCCCAGGTGCCCATTGGCTACTCTACCCACGAATCCCCCTCTTGCAGCCAGTCCATCCCCATGGTCATTGCCAAAGGGGCCACCATCATTGAACGTCACGTGGGGCTTCCCACCGATCAATACCCCCTCAACGCCTACTCCGGCAGCCCGGAAGATTTTGTCCAGTGGATGCAGGCCGCAACCAACGCCTTTACCCTGTGTGGCGCACCCATCGATACCCGTATCGCCCCCACACCTGGCGAAGTGGCCAGCCTGGCTTCCTTACGACGTGGGGTTTTTGTCAAAAAAGATATCCCCGCCGGATACCCCCTGGGAGACAAAGACGTCTTCTTTGCCATCCCCTGTCAGGATGGTCAGGTGACCGCCAACGATTGGTCCAAATACAGCAAATACTCCCCCACCTCACCCCTGAAGGCCGGACAGCCCTTGCTGTTTGCTGAGGTCAACCATGTCAACTCCCGTCAGTTGATCGGCGAGATTGTCCAGGATGTGAAACAATTGTTGCAAAAAGGGCATGTCATCGTACCTGGGGCCGCCGAGCTGGAAATTTCCCACCACTACGGGCAGGAAAAATTTTATCAATACGGGGCCACCATGATCACGGTGATCAACCGGCAATACTGCAAAAAATTGCTTGTCGTGCTTCCCGGCCAACGCCATCCCGAACACTACCACGCCCAGAAAGATGAAAGTTTCTACGTCCTGCACGGAACCTTGAACATTGTCCTGGACGGGGTGGCCAAAGTGGTGCGGGCAGGGGAGATCGTCCCCGTGGCCAGTGGTGTGCGTCACAGCTTCAGCAGCGATACCGGGGTGGTCTTTGAAGAGGTCTCCACCACCCACGTGCCCAACGACTCCTTCTACACCGATCCCACCATCATGGAAAATCCCCACCGCAAGACTTTTCTGACCCACTGGATGGACAAGCCACGGGTGAGTGCCAATCAATGTGTCGTCCTGGAGTAATGCCCCTATGAAGCCCGATCACGAGATGCGGCTGGCGGATTATCTCTTCCAATTTCTCGCCCGGCAGGGGGTGAGCCATGTCTTTTTGTTGCCCGGTGGCGGGGCCATGCACCTGGTGGATGCGGTGGGACAGACCACCGGTATCCAGGCGGTTCCCTGTCATCATGAACAATCAGCAGGTATCGCTGCCGAAGCCCATGGTCGGATCACCGGCAAACCGGGTGTGGTCCTGGTGACCACCGGACCAGGTGGAACCAATGTCCTCACCCCGGTAGCCGGTGCCTGGATCGAATCGGTCCCCATGATCGTCATCTCCGGTCAGGTCAAACGGGCCGATCGCATCGGTGACAGCGGCGTGCGCCAAATGGGGGTGCAAGAGGTGGATGTGGTCGCCATGGCCAAGCCGGTGACCAAATATGCGGTTGTGGTGGAAGATCCAAAGGCCATTCGTCGCCATCTGGAAGAAGCCTGGTATTTGGCCTGTGAGGGTAGGGGAGGGCCGGTCTGGCTGGATATTCCCCTGGATGTGCAGGCCAGCCGCATCCAACCCGATACCCTGGAGGGGTGGACACCTCCCCCATTGTTGCAACAAACCGACACCCTGCAACAAGTGGTCCAGAACACCCTGGAAATGCTGCAACAGTGCAAAAGGCCTCTGTTGCTTATAGGCCACGGTGTGCGTTTGGCGGGTGGGGCGGAGGTATTGGCTCAAGTTTACAACACCTTGGGCATTCCGGTGACCACCACCTGGAACGCCCTGGACATGATTCCCCATGATCATCCCTTGTGGGCTGGGCGACCGGGTTCGGTGGCCTTGCGTGGGGGCAACTTTGCCATTCAAAACTGCGATGTGTTGATCACCATTGGGGCCAGGCTGGATATGGTGGTCACTGCTTATAACAGGCAAGCCTTCGCAAGAGCTGCCCGCAAGGTGGTGGTGGATATTGATCCCCACGAATTGAACAAGCTGGCCATGCCGGATACCACCACCGTGCAAGCCGATGCCAAGGAGTTTTTATCCGCTCTCTTGCAGCTTGCCAAGGGCGTCTCCCTGCCCGATTGGCACCCCTGGCAACAACAATGTCTCCACTGGAAGATGGCTTATCCCCCCTTGGACAATCAACCCTTTGCCAGCCAGGGAACCATCAGCCACTATCATTTGGCCCATGTCCTCTCCAACCAGATTCCTGCCCAAACTCTGGTAGTGACTGGTAGTTCCGGGTTGGCGGTGGAGGTGTTTTATACCATTTTTCGCAACAAGCCGGGGCAGCGGGTGATGTTGACCTCCGGTCTGGGGGCCATGGGTTATGGGCTGCCTGCCGCCATTGGAGCCTGTCTGGCGGGAGGCAATCGCCCCATGGTGGCGGTGGAGAGCGATGGCAGCTTGCAGCTTAATTTGCAGGAATTGAGCACCCTGCGTCAGTTACAGTTGCCCATGTGTCTGTTTATTTTGAATAATAATGGATACGCATCCATCCGCAACACCCAGCGCACCTATTTTTCCGGGCGGTATGTGGCAACAGGTCCAGAGGCGGGTTTATTCCTGCCCGATCTCATGGCCATTGCCCAGGCGGTGGGTATCCAGGCCATGCGCATCGACGATGCCGCCCATTTGGAAGAGGGGGTTCGCCAGGCCCTTGCCCACCCCGGTCCCATACTGTGCGATATTCATCTGCAAAACGATGAATCCCTGTGGCCCAAGGTGGCGGCCATTCCCCAGCCGGACGGCTCCATGCTCTCCATGCCTTTGGAGGATATGTCCCCCTTGTTACCTTTGGAAGAGTTGCAGCAAAACATGTTGATTCCCTTGTCACCCGCCTCCTTGCAGGCGCGTGGTCATTGAAGCAGGTTGGCATGGAAGAATCCCCCTTCGCCACTTTGTTGAAGCCTGATCTGGATGCCATCCTGGAGCGTTGTGCACCCCTGTGGGAAAAGTTGCGCCACGGACGCCTGTTCCTTACCGGATGCAGCGGATTTTTCGGGGCTTGGCTTCTGGCCAGTCTGGTGCGGGCCAATCGTGATCTGGGTTTGCAATGCAAGGCGGTGATCCTGAGCCGCAATCCTACCCACTTTTTGAATGATTTTCCCGAATTGGCCAACGATCCCCATTTGGAATTTCTCACCGGGGATGTGCGCCATTTTACCTATCCCAAGGGAAGTTTCACCCACGCCATTCATGCCGCCACCGACACCAGCCAAACGGCGGATAAAAATCCTCTGCTGTTGCTGGATACCTTGCTGGAAGGCACCAAACGGGTCTTACAATTTTGTGGCACTGCGGGGGTAAAAGATTTTTTATTTATCAGCTCCGGGGCGGTTTACGGTAGTCAAGCGGGAGGTGCGGGGGGACTTGTGGAAAATTGTCTTTACGCCCCACCGCCGGAAGATGGTCGTGCCTCCTATGGTATTGGCAAGAGGATGGCGGAACACTATTGCACCCTCTATGGTCAACGCTACAACATGGCCGTCAAGGTTGCCCGTTGTTTCGCCTTTGTGGGACCCTTCATGCCCATGCAAGGTCATTTCGCCATTGGCAACTTTATCTCCGACGCCCTTTTTGCCGATAAAATCACCATTGCCGGGGATGGCTCGCCGGTGCGAACCTATCTCTATGCTGGTGATCTGGTGGTCTGGTTGTGGCATATTCTGTTGCAAGGGCAGGGGGCCTATAATGTGGGGTCCGATGAAGCCATCACCATTCGCCAGTTGGCGGAGTTGACGGTGCGACAAATTGCCCCAGACAAAGAGGTGTGCATTCTGGGTAAGGGCAGTGCCCGCAATGTCTACCTGCCCGATATTCAAAAGGCTCGCTCTGAATTGGGATTGGATGTATTTTCCGATCTCTCCACCGCCATTGGCAAGACCGCCCAATGGTACAGTCAATGGGCTAAGCGGGAAGCGGTTGAAACAAAAGTGGTTGCCCCCAAAGAAAAACTGTTGACCTTGGTGGTGGATATTGACGGGGTGGTGGCGACCCTGACCCCTGGCAATGATTATGCCTTGGCAGAACCCCAACCAGTTACCATTGAGGCCATCAACCGACTCTATCGGGCAGGTCATCGCGTTATTTTATTCACCGCCCGTGGTTCTGCCACCGGGTTGGATTGGCAAGAGGTTACCCGTCAACAGATGCAGCGTTGGGGGGTGTGTTATCATGAACTGCGATTTGGTAAACCAGCGGCGGATTATTATGTGGATGATCGTTTGATCTCTCCTGCTGCTTTGGCAGAATTGGCAGGTTTGGGATCCTCCTTTTCCCATTCCGCTGACCCCCTGGTGGTGTCTGTCAAGGAGAAGGATTCACCATGATCTGTCCCTGTTGCAAAAGTTCTGAAGGCGTCTCCATGCACCCCGTTTTATCGGGTTTCCAATGTCGTCTCTGCCATCATGTGTGGCGGGAGTCTGCCATTTTGGGTAATATGGATTATTATATGGATAAAATGGGAAGATCCATGACGCCTGTGCAGGATCTGGAACGTAAATTTCAAGAAAGATTCGATTTTATTTCCCATGCTGTCACTGGAAATAGAAAACTATTGGAAATTGGTTGTGCTGAAGGATTGTTTGGTAAGTTTATCAAAGAAAAAATTTCCTCCGGGGTAGAAATAACAGGTATCGAAGTTTCAAGGGATGCCCATGAAGCGTGCAATTATTTGGATCGGGTTCATCATGGGACGATGGAATCCTTTATTGCACAGAACAAGTTCGATATGATCATGGTCTTTCATGTCCTGGAACACTTAGCGGATTTGGAAGGAATTATAGGTTTTTGCAAGAACAATATGGTGGAAAATGGTCAGTTGGTTTTAGAAGTTCCCCATGGATCGGGCAACCGTCTGGTTCCCTATGACCGGCATGTGGAGCACTGCCACTTTTTCTCAACCACTTCCTTGTGTGCCTTATTGGAAGGACATGGGTTTATCATGGAAAAAGTGGCGACCGGATGTTATGAATCCGCCACCTATAATGATGCATTGCGGGTTTTATGCCGCCTTGATCGGTGGCCGGAAAACAAACTCCAGCGATTCAAGGAACGATTTGAAATCTTGTTTGGTCATAAATGTATCGTGTTTGGTACGGGCAAGGATTTCTTTAACTGGATTGAACCTTATCTGCCACCCAATGTGGTTGTGGCTGTAATGGATAATAATACGGCCTTGCATGGCCATAAGGTGGCTGGGTGTTTCATCGACAAGCCGGAGCACGTTTTGTCCCAGATGAAGGATGAAAAAATTCTCGTGACTACCTATCGCTACACCCAGGAAATCGTGGCACAGTTGCTTAAACTTGGGGTATTTCCTGAGCGAATCGTCACTATGGACACTTTTTTCCAGTTGTAGGAAAAAATATAGAATTCAAGGCTGGGATGGCTTGGGTAGAACGAAGAAAAGAGAGGATATTCCGTGAAGAAAATCTTGTTTATAGTTCCACCACACCTTTCTTACGATTACTATGTCAATCCGCCACCCAACGTTACCCAGTTCATGAAAAAGGATGGCAAGACTTATTGCAATCTTTTTACAGATTTGCCATTGGGTATCCTGTCTATCAGTGCTTATCTAAAGAAATATGCCAGGGAGTCCATTGAGACCCGTTTGTTGAATTATAATATCGATCTGAACGATCTGGAAGCCTTTCCTTATTCCAACTTTGCTGATTATTTCCGGGATGTTCTTGAGGGGTACCGGGAATTCAAGCCGGATGTGATTGGTCTTTCGGCATTGTTCACTCCTTCTTATGGCAATATGCTGGAAATTGCAGCTTGTTGTAGGGCAATGTTTCCCCAGGCATTGATCATTGCGGGTGGTAGTGTTCCTTCGTGCATGTATAAGGAGGTATTTCGGGATAGTACCCATTTTGATGGTCTTTGTTTTGGGGAGGGTGAAAAACCCATGCTGGCATTGATGGATGCGGCGGATCCTGTGAGTCATTTGGAGGGAGACCACAGTTGGGTTACCCGGTCCAAGTTGAATTCTAATACGGTTTTCGTGCATAATTTTATCGAAAAACTGGATGAAATACCGTTTTATGATTATAAACTATGTGATATCGGAAAGTATGGTCTCAATACGACATATAGTCAGATTGTGACGATTAAAGATAAAATTAGTTGTATTACGGTGATGACTTCTCTGGGGTGTCCGTTCAAATGTGCATTTTGTGCATCCCACAAGGTACATGGTCGCAAAATGCGCTTTTATAGTCTTGAAAGACTTGAGGAAGATTTTACACGTTTGCGGGATGAATATGGTGTGGAAACCGTTGTGGTGATGGATGATCATGTAATGGGGGATCGGGAACGGGCCATTGAAGTGTCCCGCTTGATTCAGCGATTGGGTATGAAGCCGGTATTTCAGGGCGGATTGACCCTTTTCTCCCTGGATCGCAAGACACTGATGGCTTTGCGGGAGACAGGAGTTTATCAGCTCAATCTTTCGGTGGAATCGGGTAGCGATAGGGTGTTGCGGCATATCATGCATAAGCCGTTGAAGTTGAGTATTGTGGAAAAAGTGGTAGCCAATTGTCGGGATTTGGGCATTTATACTAATGTTAATATTTTGCTAGGCATGCCAGGTGAAACCAAAAGGGATATCCAGGAGGCCAAGGAATATTTGAAGACCATTTATGCTAACTGGTTTTCCATTTACAGTGCAACGCCCCTTGTTGGCAGTGAAATGTATGATAAGTGTGTGGAAAATAATTATCTGACGGAGGGGCATCTGGATAGCGACTATAAAAAGTCGGTGGTTGAGACCGAGGATTTTTCTGCTCAGTATATTCAGGACATGGCGTATATTTATAATCTTGAGTTGAATTTTCTCTACAACAGCGACTACCGGCTGGGTGATTACAAAACAGCCCTCTTGGGATTAGAAAAAACCATCCGCGCCAAATATGATCATATGTTTGCCCACTACTATACCGGCAAGTGTTATGAATTTTTGGGCGCAGGGACCAAGGCGGAGGAGCATCTTCTCCTTGCCAGAAAGATCCATGATGAAAGTCCCTATTGGCAGAGTTATGCCCAAAAGTTCAATTTCACTTTTTAAGTGCGTCATCCGCACGCGCAGGAATCAACCTGTAAGAAGGGCCAATCCTTGACCACGTTGGAGCCGCCCTTGTCATAAAGAATCCCCTCTTTTGTCAAGGTCTCTTTCAGGATGGCAAGACGTTGTGCAGTAATGGTGGGGTCAATTTGTCCCGTCATGTCGAAGGCTTTTGAACCAGTTACGGGCATAAAGGCACTGACTTGTACATACTTTGGTTTATATTCGCATAGAAAATCCACAGTCCTTTTGAATTCATCTTCGCTTTCGGTGGGAAAACCGATCAAGACATCTGTTTCCAACTCTTTGAAACCTGTACTGTTGATCTGTCCAAATAGGGTAGCAATTTCCTGACGGTTGTAGCCGCGTCCCATCAATTTGAGGACTCGATCGTCTGCGCTTTGAATTGGGAGGTCCATGAAACAGATGCGTGATTGCCTGAACAATTCAATCATGGCAGGCAGATAATTCAAGAGGTGAAGAGGGTTGATATTATTGAAGCCCACCTGAACCTCTGGATCGATGGCCAGAATGGCATGATTGAGGTCCATCAGGGTTTTACCAAACTCCCTGCCATATTCACCGATACTATCTCCACAGAACAAAAAACGCTTTTGTCCAGTAAAGTCGATTAGGGCTTTGGCTTCCCGGATGAGGGACTCCAAGGGAAAGCTTTTGTATTTGGGGAAGGCGCGAATATCCGAGCAGTAGGTACAATTGAGGGAGCACCCTTCTGAGATGAAGAGTTTGATATATTGGTCATGGAAAACGACCTTGACTTCTGGGTGGTCGTTTTTGAACCTTTCAATATTTTCAATGGGAATTTCGCCATAGGTGCGGGGCGTTTCGTGGAAGTTTTTCTCTCCATCGCCAAACATTTTTGGCATATCTTGATCTTGATTTTTCCAGGAAATAACCTTGCCATTCCATTTATTTTGGACGCCATTGGGATCGATGGAAGATAAGCATCCACACAAAATGACTTCCCCAGAATATTTTTCCTGGCACTCCTTCAGGACTTTGTAGGAGTTTTCCTTATAATCTTCACGGAAAGAGCAGCTCCAAACAAGAATGGCATCGGCTTCTTCTGGATTCTGTACCATCTTGTGGCCGCATGATTCAATATATTTATGGTACCTATACAAATCGCCTTTACGATTCATGCAACTCGTACTTCCTTTGATAAAAACTTTCATTGAACCCCCCTGTCCTGTGTATGACGAAGTTGATGAGGTTGTTCTCAAGGCTTAGTCTTGTTCTGGTTCTTGTTCTGATGCAGTAATTTCATTTTGATGGATATAGCTTTCTGGATCAAGATAATCATCCATAACTCCGGCATGGAAGATATTGATAAAATGGAACTTGTTGAAGTAGTCGATATGGTGGCTGATGTTATTGTTGGTAAACATGGCATTGTTGATATCGTGTGGCTCAAAAAATCCAATTTTTGCATTAGGAAAATTATGCTGTACATGGGAAACCGCAAAGACCAGCAGGGCCTGGTCATGGGAAAAGGGTTGCACTCTTCTTAGAGAAACGTCGCCGAGATAATGTTTCATGAAGTTGCCAAATATCAGGCTGGGGTAGGTAGGGTAGGCCAGGACAAGACTGTTAATATATTGGCTGGCAATGGATGAAAAGTGGTTGATCCTGTTAAGAATAAAATCATACCCCTGAAACCGTTCAACAATTTCACGGACTCCATTTCTTAAAATGGTATCGATCCCAGAGAGAAATACTGGTAAGTTGAAATTTTCCAATAGGTAATCCATTCTAAAAAGGCCGACGCTGGAATAGTAAGTGGGCCATGGGGTGGTTTCTATTTTGTTGGGATAGTAGGCTTCAAAGATATCGGATGGAGAGATGGTTGTATCATTATAAAAGAAAACACGCTCGTCTTGGAAATTGATGTGCTCTATAATATCATCAAAAAGGTGGGGTTCCGAAATAACGCATAGTATAGCGATAAAGTTGCAGTCGCTTGATTTTTTTAGAGATTTCAGGTAGGTGTGGCCGAATTTTTTGGAATACATTTCCGAGGCTTGGCTAAAAAACACCACCTCTGTTTGATTTTTGCTAATGTATTCTTGAATTGCTTGCAGAGAAACTGGCGCGCCATTGGACGTTCGGAAATGGATGATGGGGGATGGTTTCAAGGCAGGTGGAGGGGCAAAAATTTTATCCATATCGATGATCTCAAAAAGTATTCTGTAATATCTTTCAAAACAGGCAATGTGCTGGTCGGGAGAATCTTTTTCAATGGGATTGGTGACGGGATATTCCCTGGCTGTCTTGAGCATTTCCCTTGCGATATCAATGTTTTCACGAGTGATATTCCCCATGAAAATGCAGTTGAGTGATTCGTAGATGTTATTCAAGCGGATCGCGCTGTTACGTGTAGCATCGAAGGGATTTTTGAAAAGGGCAATGCGGTATTCGAGTTCACTTTTCGCATCCTGTTCTTCACGAAAGCGAGTAACATTTTCGCTATCTATGGAATATTGAAGGGAGTTTAAGGAAAAAAGATTATGTGAAAAATCTGCACTGGTATGGATTTTGGAGACCAATTCGACGATACGTGTGGCCTGCTGAATTTTGCCTTCAGCAAGAAATTTCTGTTGTGTTTCTACGGTGGCCAAAATAATTTGATTGGTGATAAAGACAGGAAAATCCAACTGATGATCTTTGGCGAAGATGATTTGTTCCAGAGCGGCACTCACCTCTTGTTTGTCAATAAAAATTTGGGCAGAAAGAACGAGAGCGTCGATATCGTGAGGGTGATTTTCAAGAATATGATTGACGATGGTCATGGCATCGTTGAGGAGACCGTCTGCTTTGAGTTGGGTGGCAATCTGCAATAAATGCTGTTTGCCTTCATTGAGAAGCTGGGATAATAACTGAATGTAGGGTTCTTTTTCTGCCAAGTATGCCAAGGTGATCATGAGGTTGGACATGCGCATGGCTCCATTTTGTTGCTTTGGAATTGGTAAAAAGGTGGATTAAGGTACAGGCTGGCAGCAAATTGCTGGCCAATTTCATGGGAGGAGGGGGTTCCAAGGTGATTTGGAAGGTGAGGGTGGTGACCTCCTCGGAAGTGAAGGGCAAATGGTTTTAGTCTTGGCTCCTTCCCTTCCCCACATCATGGAGGGTTATTCAAACGACCGGCACTCTCCGCTTCCTGGAATAAACGTCTCTTGGTGGTCTCCAAATTTTCCCCTCTTCGCCACAATTCAATAATAACGATACTTCCAGCAATGCGGCCAGGGAGCGTGAAAAAGAGCGCGATTCCGATTAAATCGTTCATGTAGCTATGCTACCACCGCTTCAGGCCACGCACCACGAAAGAACTTTCGCCCATTAAAACCGACCTGACCGTTATCAAGTGGATGCTGGGTGTTCTGCTGGCTGCCATGGTGACCGTTTTTCTCAAAGCCTTCCTGCCCCATTGACCCTTCCTGGTGGTTGTTGTTCCGCCATTTGCCAGTGGTCATCGTCCTACCCCTGTTGCTCTGCATCCCGCTGTTTCTTTGCACATTCCAACAGGGCTTTGGCCATCTCCATGCCACGACGGTAGCGTTTATCGGGGGACTTGGCCAGGGCTTTCAGAATGACCCCTTCGATACACTCTTTCACCACCAGTTCCACATCGTCCATGGGGGGAGGGGGTTCCTGGGTAATTTGGAAGATGAGGGTAGTGATCTCCTTGGAGGTGAAGGGTAGGTGGCCGGTCAAGAGTTGATAGGCCATCACCCCCAGAGAGAAAATGTCGGAACGTCCATCCACCGCACGACCAGAAACCTGCTCCGGCGACATGTATTGAGGGGTGCCCATGACCACCCCGGTCTTGGTCTTGGCCCGTTCACCCACGGTGATGCGGGCAATGCCAAAGTCAGAAAGTTTTATTATTTTCTTGTCTGGATTGTACAAGACGTTACCGGGCTTCACATCCCGGTGCACCACACCATTGCGATGGGCATAGTCCAGGGCGACGGCCACCTTGGCAATGATCTCGATCACCATGGGCAACGGCAAACGACTGTTGGGACGGGTGAAGGGTTCCAGAGAGGTGCCATCCACATATTCCATGGCGATAAAGGCCAGATCGTTATCCTCGCCCACATCGTAAAGGGTGACAATGTTGGGATGGTTTAAACGACCGGCACTTTCCGCTTCCTGGAAAAAGCGTCTTTTGGTGGCATCGGAATCTTCTCCCTCTTCGCTGCAATTTAACAAAGAGATGGCCTTGATGGCCAAAGCCCGGTTCATCTTGGGGTCCATGCCCAGATAGACCACCCCCATGGCCCCCCGTCCCAACTCCCGCTCTACCTGATAACGTCCCAAAGTGGGGAGGGTATTGGAACCGCTGGGCATGGCAGGAGCTACCAGGGTGCCTGAATTGTCCAGCATAATGCCAGTACTGTCACGCAAGGTGGTGACATGGCGGATACGCTCCTGCACATCCATAAAATCCGCCTTTTTGCTGGCTACCAGTTGGTAGACGCTGGCCGCTTTGCCGAATTGCCGACGACGCTCAAAATCCAGGCCCAAATTATAAAAAATTTCCACCATATTGGGCAGATCGGCACATTTTAAGAATTTTTCATAGGCCATATCCAACATGCCCTGGGTTTGCAGCGAGATGCCCAATAAACGATTGCTTTCCGCCGTCTCCGCCGCAGCCTGTAAATGCTGCTCCTGGGCGGTTATCATGCGCAGGGTGGCTATGATGAAAAAGCCCACCACCAGCATGAGCATGGGGCCGGCCATGGAGATCCAGAGAAAAGATTGCATCATCAAATGCAGATGCATGGCGGTTAATGAGACCAGAATAATCAGGGTGGTCAAGGCCGCCATCCCAGCCGACATGCGGGGCAACAGGACAATAATATACAAGGCACAAAGTAAATAAACGGAAAGACGGGCTGGTTTGTACCACTCGGGAACGGTGAAATAAACTTCATCCAGAATGCTGGAAATGGTATGGGCGAGAATTTCCACCGGGGTGGTGGTGGGGGATAAGGGGGTGGGGTGGCGGGTGGTGACCCCAGTGGCGGTAACCCCCAACAAGACAATTTTATCCCGATATTTTTGTGGCAGGATGCGCCCACTCAACACATCGTGGATGGAATCCACCTGAAAGGCGGGTTGAATGCCATCGGAATAGTAGAAGGGAAACATGCGCAGACGGGGATCGGTCTGAATCCACAATCTTCCCAATTGGATGCCTGCGCCCGGTCGCAGGATCACCCCCCGACTGTCGATCCCCAGGCTGTGGGCTGCCGACAACAAGGCGAGGGAGGGAAAGTAGGCTCCGTAGTAATCGATGGCCAAAGGCAGGGTGCGGACGCCACCGTCTGAATCCAGTGGGGTGAGAAGATGACCAATACCGGATGCCTCCGTTCCAAGAATTTCCAATGGTGGGGAGGCGGACTTGGCCAGCAGGGTTTGGTTGTCCCCTCCCTTGGTATGGGCGATGAAATTTTTCAATAAATAGGGGGGCAGGTCTTCCGAGGGCCTGCCCAAGGGGCGTCCCAGGGTGAAAGGCATGCCCAGCAGTACATTCCCGGCATGTCGTATGGACGTGGCCAAGTGTTTGTCTGCATCCAGATCGGCCAGGGCGTTGTCCAGCATGGTAGTCATGGTTTGCATATCCATGACCAGGCTGGGGAAGGTCAACATGGCTTTTTGTTCTTCAAGGGATTTTTTCAGACGGGAGGTGTCTAAAAAATTTTTCAGATTGATCAGGTGGGTTTGGCCGGGATCGGTCTGGGGTTCCAGATAAAACAGGGTATTGATAATTTGTTTGGGTCTGCCCTTGGAGAGGAGGTCTATTGCTTTGGCGTGGAGATTGCGCGACCAGGGCCAACGTCCCAGTCGGGAGATGCTCTCATCGTCCACTGCTACAATGACGATCCGATCCTGCAAAGGGGTATAACTGGCGACCCTCACCCCCCAATCGTAGAGGGCGCGTTCCATGTTTTGGATCAGCGGGTGCTGATCCATGAACAAAAATGCCAGCAGGAGAATTCCGCCCACCAGCCATGAATTTTTCCAGTCGGTGAACTTCATGGTGCCACGGTTGTGCTGGAGAAAAAGTGCAAGTTTACAGGTAGTGTGTGAACTAATTCAATAAATAATCAACCTGATAGCCCCCACTTTCACGAATTTTCCGGCACATGCGGCGGGCAATGAGCAACAGGAGTTGGCGTTGGGTATCGGGATGGTTCTCTCCCAACAGGTCCAGCCGTTTTTTGGTCAGAACGAACAGGTAGGTTTCCACCATGGCTAAAGCATCGCAGGCGCGGGGTTTCTCATCCAATAAAGAGAGTTCTCCCAGGCTTTTGCCGGGGCCGATGGTGGCAAAATTCTGGTCGTAGGAGTCCCCATCGTCGTAGGAAAGGGAAATTTCTCCCCGCAGAACCAATCCCAGATTGTGATTGTGATCCCCCATTTGAAACAAAGAGGTTCCTGGTGCAATCTTGTAGAGTTCCCAATAGGGAGCCAGAATTTTGATATGGCTCCAGTCCATGGTTTCCAGCCAGCGGGATTGATAGAGCAATTCCGCTTTTTTGCCAGGACTTAAAATGACCCTCTTGAGTTGCCCTTTGACCGGTTGATTGACCGCTTCAATGGGGGCTTCGTCATCCTTCTTTTTGGGATCGCTGCCATGTTTGGGTTTGTTGGATAAGGAAAGAATCATGGTGCCCATGAGTTCAGCGTTTTCTTCCTCTTCCTCTTCGCCAATCAAATCCGGGGTGTTGCCAAGGGGGGGCTTGCTGGGGGCGGAGACATAAAAAACATTATGGCAAAAGGAGCAACGCATTTTCCGGGAGCCTTGTCCCAGCTTGCGCTCGTCAATTTCAAAACTGCTTTTGCATTGGGTGCAGAGGACAATCACCCGTGAGCCTCCAATCCAATTCGTGGGCTAATCCGTTTCTCACTAAGGCAAATACAATCGCTTGAGTGTATTATCCCTGGTTGGCAAAGACAAGAGAAGACAAGCCATTTGATCTTCGCCATCCTCTTTTTGTGCCCGTGGCAGGCTATTTTTAATCTTTTTTTCTGGGAGGTTTGGAAATATTGAATTGGGGGTATTTCATGGGGAGATTATCTTGTGTTAGGATGGTATGCTGGTTTAACCTGTTTGAGACCTGTCATGAAACCTATTTTTTAAGGGTTGTCGTTGGGACGGTTGCCTGGGGATTGGCATGAGAAACAACAGAAGCGAACTATCCTCCTCCCGTTCTGCCCAAGGCATGCGGAGGTTGGAAAAAGGGTCGGTGTTGGCCAATCAAAAAATTGGTCGCAGACCCCGTCCGTCTCAGGCCGCCGTGAGCGAAGGAGGTGGTGGGGTAACCTGGCGCATGCCTCTGCGCCGTTCTCAGGTCTCTTTTGCCCACCGGTTGATTTTACGTCTGTTGCATGATGGATTTTGGTTATTGGCGGTGGTTGGTTTGTCGATAAAGTGGGTGGTGGAACTTTTCACCGGGGATGCCCAAATGCGACAAAACCGGGAACAGGTTGCCGTGGAACCGGATATGGATGAGTGGGAAGAGGGCCCACAGCACGACCATACTCATTCCCAGCGGTCGATGATTGAACCCTGGGATGAGGTTGAAGTGGTGGCAACAGCCAACCTGCAAGATTTTGAATCCATGAAAATGGCTTCCCTGGAAGCGGAAGAGAAGGAACTCTCTGAAGAGGAGCTGACCGATCAGGCAGCCTCACTCCGCTCCCGTCTTGAACGTGATCACTCCCCGCTTGCTGAAAACAAGGCGGGATGACAATGACAGGTTGGTGGGGGATGTTTTCTAGGACCATTCCGGTACACTCTTATGGGGTGACCGGCAAGTAACGATGGATATTGATTTGTACCCATGACACAAGGACAAACTTACGACACACTTCCCCCCGGAACCATGCTCTTGTGGTATGAAATCGAGCGGGTTCTTGGCAAGGGTGGTTTTGGGGTGACCTATCTGGGGCAGGATACCAACCTGGATCAACCGGTTGCGATTAAAGAATATCTGCCGGTGGGGTTTGCTGCCCGTGGTGAAGGTTATGCTGTTTTGCCCGTCTCTCCCTCTGCCAAGGAAACCTATGAATGGGGGTTGGAACGCTTCCTGAAAGAGGCGCAAATTCTGGCGCGCTTTCGCCATCCCAGTATTGTGCGGGTGCTCAGCTTTTTTCGTCATGCCAACACCGCCTATATGGTGATGGAATACGAAGAAGGGGAAAGCCTGGAAGCCCTGTTACGTCGCAAAAAGGTTCTCTCCGAAGCAGAAATCAATGTCATCCTTCCTCCCATGCTAAGTGCCATGGAGGCCCTGCATAAGGCGGAATACATTCATCGGGATATCAAACCTGCCAATATTTTCATCCGGCGGGATGGCTCCCCGGTGCTTCTGGACTTTGGCTCTGCCCGCCAGGCGGTGGCCGGGCAAGCCCACCAAATGACCAGCCTTTTGAGTCTTGGCTACTCTCCCTTTGAACAGTATGATGCCTCCAACGCACGCCAAGGCCCCTGGTCGGATATCTATTCCATGGGTGGGGTGCTCTATCGGGCTGTGGTAGGCGAAAAGCCGGTGGATGCGGCTGTACGCATCGGGGCGAGGCTTCGCAATGAACCCGATCCCATGAAATCCGCCTATGAGTTGCGGAAAGGGCGTTATTCAGAGGGATTTTTAAAAGCCATCGATAAAGCCCTGATGGTGATGGATACCGACCGTCCGCAAAGCATTGCCGCTTGGCGACCCATGATTACGGGACAAGGTGGGGGTGAGGAACCACCTGTGGTGCGTTCTGCGCCACAACCACCGCCTCCATCTCCACCTCCGGAACCAAGCTATCGGGAAGAAGACAAAACTCCGGTGGTGGAAGAAAGAGCCAGCCAAACCGGTCTGTTGGGAATGGCCAAACAAAACAGCCAGCCCAAAAAGAGCACTTGGCGCAGTTTCATAGCCTCCATCAACGATCGGGGAGGCGCGGCCAAGCCCGCTGTTCAGGAGAAAGAAAATACTGGTCTGGGCAGACTTGTCATTCAGGAGAACACCCCCTCCCTGGAAGCGGTTATTGCTCCGCCACCGGCTCCTTTTAAGGATCGTGCACCGGGTACACCCTGGACCGAACCTTTGACCCAGGTTGAATTCGTCTGGATCCCTCCTGGAAAATTCACCATGGGTAGCCCACGGGATGAATCCTCCCGTAAACCCGATGAAGGTCCCCAGCACGAAGTGGAACTGGATGGTTTTTGGATGGGCAAATATCCCATTACCTGGACCCAATGGAAACGGGTTATGGGGGATCCCAGAGGACTCTACCAGCACGAAAGAGGGGATTTTCCCGTGGAGCGGGTGTTGTGGGAGGATACCCAGAATTTCTTGCGTAAATTCTTGCGCATGGTGGGGGGAAACGTGCGGGCCAGACTGCCCACTGAAGCAGAATGGGAATATGCTGCCCGGGCCGGAACGCCCTATACCTACTTTTTTGGCGATGATCCCGCCCTGCTTAAAGACTACGCCTGGTATTCCCTCAATTCAGGCGGCTCCACCCAGCCGGTGGGATTGAAAAAACCCAATCCCTGGGGGTTGCATGATATTTTGGGCAATGTGTGGGAGTGGACTGAAGACTGGTACAGCGAAGATTATTATCAGAATTCTCCTCAGCGCAATCCCCGTGGTGCACCTTTTGGTGATGTGCGGGTGAGACGTGGCGGAAGTTGGCGCAGCCATGCCAATGCCTGTCGTATTGCCCACCGTAATCGGGTTGCTGTCCAGGCCAACAGCAGTGCTTTGGGGTTCCGACTGGTCAAGCTGGAAGACAGTTGAGATTATTCCATATCCTCAAACGATAATCCCAGCCCGTGCGGGGCGACCCTGGCTACCTGACAGGGAATGGTTACCATGTAGTGGCCATTCCCTTGTTCCATTTCTACCTCCACCACTCCGTGATCTCCCACTTGAATTCCCGCCGTCGCACGGTTAGTTTTTAAAAATGCTCCATTCAAACTAACATCTAAAGTTGTTCCTGGCCATTTTTCCCCATGCTGGTCACTAAAGATCATGGACCGGGCATAAGAGAAACGATCCTCGGAGCGAATTTTCTCCAGGGAAGCCAGGGGGGCGGAGGGTGGGGTGGTTGGCAGTTCGGCTGTCATCGGGTATCTTTCAAAAGGATAAACTATAAAGGGGGAAGATTACGCTTCGTTCATCCAGCTTGGAAATTGTGCAATGTGGGAGAAAAATTGTCGAGAGCCAAAATGATATCTTTCCCAAATTGACAGGTATGTTAAACTCTTTTTAAGAGAGGGAGTGAAGGGAATTTTGGATACGTTGAATGAGAAAAATTGTCAGGAGGTTCATTTATCCTGCTTATATATTCTTCTGTTTGACCACGACTAATTCTCTGCATAGCCAACGGGGGGTGCGGAGCGATCTTGCAAAATAGGATAATGTTGGAAAGATCGTCATTGTCCGAATTAATAGATAACACTGGGGGAGTCGTCAATGTTCCGAAATATTCGCGTTGGAGTGTTGCTGTTCCTGCCCGTCCTGACTCTGCTCCTTACCGTTCTATTGGTAAGTTGGCTTAATTATCAAGCTACTAACCAACATAACGACCTGTGGCGCGAAAGCCTTTTGAAAAGTAACATCCTCCTGTTGGTGGTGGACAACGCCCGCGGTGCCCAGGTCCACTTCAAAAAACAGGTCCAGGAATGGAAAAATATCCTCCTGCGGGGAACCGATAAATCTAAATTTGACAAATATCTCAAAGCCTTCGAAGACGAAGAAAAAATGGTCCAGGAAAACCTGGATATCGTCGGTAATTCCCTCAAAGAATACCAATTTGATATCTCTATGATTACCAATCTGGCGGCAGCACACCTGGATCTTGGTAAAAAATATCGGGAAGCCCTCAAACAATTCGATCCCAATAATCCAGAAAGCTTCCGCCAGGTGGACAAACTGGTCACCGGCATGGACCGGGAACCCACCAAACAAATGGATGCCATGGTGGATAAAAGCCTAAGCTTTGCCAGCACCATCCTGGACAATATTGAAACGGAAAACGCCAGCCGTATCAATAGTCACCAAAAATTTATGATGGGAATCAATGGTCTGCTTCTTCTGGTTGGCTTAATTCTAAGCTACTTGGCCAGGCAGGCGATCATCAATCGTCTGCGCCTGTTGGGTAAAGTGGTGGAAGAAATGAACCAGGGACGCCTCACCATGCAAATGGATGTGAGCGGGAAACCCGACGAAATCGGCGTCCTCATGCGCGATTTCAAAGCCATGGCCGATAACCTTTCCCACACCATCCGTACCATCATCCTGCAATCGGAAACCATCATCGCAGTGGTCACCGAATCCCTCGGGGTCAAGAAAGTATTGACCGATGATGCCGCCGCCACCTACAGCATGGCGGAAGAGGTGGTCAGAGAAAACGATCGCCTGGATCAACTCACCGAAACCTTGCGGGGAGATATCGAACAGACCGATCAAAACGTCAATACCGTCGCCGAATCGGCGGATGAACTCTCCCGCAACATCAATACCATCGCCGCTGCCGCCGAAGAGGCCAGTCAAAATGTCACCACCGTGGCTTCCGCTGCGGAAGAAATGACCGCCAATATTGCAGAAGTCAATGAAAACCTGGAAAGGGTCAATGAATCGGTTACCACCGTCACCACCGCCATGGATGATCTCAATCGTGTCACCGACGAAGTCCGTAAAAGATGTGTGGCCGCCAGTACCGAATCGGGTCAAGCCAATCACGCCGCCCAGGGTAGTGCCCAGTTGATGGAGTCCCTGGTCGCCTCCGCCAACGAAATTGGTAAAGTGGTGGATGTGATCAACAGTATCGCCGAACAAACCAACATGTTGGCCTTGAATGCCGCCATCGAATCCGCCGGCGCAGGTGATGCGGGTAAGGGATTTGCCGTGGTGGCCAATGAGGTCAAGGAGCTGGCACGGCAAACCGCCGAAGCCACCAACATGATCTCCGAACGGATTGAAGATATCCGTCGTAACACCGCCCAAGCCACGGAAGCCAATAAAGGGATCACCCGCAGCATCCAGCGCATGGATTCCGCCAATCAGGAGATCACCCAGTCCATCAATATGCAAAACCGGACTATCCAGGAGATTGGTCGCTCCATGGAGAGGGTCTCCAAGGCTTCCCATGAAGTCACCCGCAGTGCCAGGGAGATGCAACACGCCGCCGAAGATGTCTCCCGCTCTGCCCAGGAAGCTGCCATGGGAACCCAGGAAATTGCCCGCTCTGCCGCATTTTCCGCCTCAGCCGCTGATAGAGTCGCCTCTGCCACCACTGAAACCCGCCTGCGTACCGAAAAGATGGCAACCTCTGCCCAAGAAATTTTTGCCTCCTCCGCCGAAGTGCAGAAAGTGGGCCTCAAGGTTATGGATCTGGTCAATTACATGAACGGCTCCATCCACCAGTCGGGCATGCTCTCTGACGTGGTGAACGATACCAGCCTCAATCTGCAACGCACCTCCCACGGAGTGGAAGTAGGCAAGCCGCCCTTTGATGTCAAAGCCATCAAACAGGCCCATTTGGCTTGGTTGGGACGCTTGGAACAGGTCATTCGTGGTCGTACCCTCCTCAAACCAGAAGAGGTGGCCACCGGGCATGATTGTGCTTTTGGCAAATGGTATGACAAGGAAGGAACCTCCCGTTTTGGTCACATGCCCAAATTCCAGGAGTTGGGACGGGTGCACATGCAGGTGCATGAAACTGCCAGAGAAGTGGTGCGCCTGATGGTGAATACCAAACCCGAAGAGGCCAAGCAAAAGATGGAAGAGTTCAATACCATCCGTAAACACCTCTTTGAACTGCTGGATGAGGTTTATCTGGATTTGGAAGCCATTCGGATTGTTAATTCCTGATCCACGGTTCAGTAGATGAAATAAAAAAAGGGGCTATCGCCCCTTTTTTTTATGCCAGCAGTTTACCAACAATCTCCGTGGTATCCCGCGATAAATTGGGGGTACGGGCAATCTCTTCCAGTATCTCCAACATCAACTTTTGCCGTTTTTCATCAAAACGTCGCCAACTGCGGAAGGCTCCCACCAAACGGGCCGACAAATGGCTGTTGATGGTGTCGGTGATGAGAATCTGGCGGGCAAGAAAGGCATAACCCGATCCATCCGGGCGATGGAACTGGCTGGGGTTGGAAGCGGTGAAGGCACCCACCAGGGCACGAACGTTGTTGGGATTTTTGCCATTATAAGAGGGGTGGTCCAGCAAGGCCGTCACCCTGGCCAGGGTATCCGGCAGGGGGGCTGCAGCTTGAATGGATAACCATTTGTTGACCACCAAAGGTTCGTGCCGCCATTTTTCAAAAAACAGGTCCAGGGCCTCTTGCCGTTTTTCACAACCATTGTAGGCAAGGGCTGTCAAAGCACGCAGCCGATCGGTCATGTTGTTGGCCTGCATAAACTGATGAAAGGCCATCTCCTCCTCTTCTGGACCAGGATTGGCCAGTAAAAAGTCCAACGCCAGATTTTTAAAACTGCGATGGCCTGCGGCCCCCGGAGTATAGCGGTAGGGCGGTTCCTGTTGATGAAAACGATAGGCTGCCAGCAAAGGACCACGAAGATGCCGCGACAGGGCCTGGCAAAAACCTTTACGTACTTGGTGCACAGCTTCCGGGTTGGCCCTTTGCAGTTGATCCAGCAAATAGACCTCCGAGGGCAATGACAGAGAGAGGGTGGCCATGGCCGGGTCTATGTGGGGATCACTCAGGGTTTTCTTGTAAGTTTCCAAGACTCCCGGCGGGATGGACTGGCTGTCCTCGGTGGGGTAGGCATGGATGGCATCCATCAATAAATTCATGATGATCCGTTGCCCGGCATCCCAACGACAGAAAGGGTCTTGATCGTTGGCCCACAAAAAGGCCAACTCCCGATCCGAATAATCCATATCCAGCTTGACAGGTGCGGAAAAACCACGCAAAAGTGAAGGAACCGGACGTTCCTTTATCCCTTGAAAATGAAACACCTGCACATCTTCAGTAACTTCCAACACCCGTTGCAGGGGGGCATCCTCTTCTCCCGCCAGTTGCAGCGGCATGGGGGCACCGGTTGCATCCAGCAAGGCCATGGTAACCGGAATGTGCATGGCCGCTTTCTCTTCCTGGCCAGGGGTCGCAGGACATTTTTGACTGATGGAGAGGGTGTAGACCTCCTCTCCTGATTGATAGTGACTGCGAAGGGTCAATTGGGGGGTTCCCGCCTGTTTGTACCAGAGCATGAATTGGGAAAAATCCCGCCCGTTGGCCACCGCCATGCAGTTGACAAAATCTTCAATGGTAACGGCCTGGCCATCGTGACGTTTAAAGTAGAGATCCATCCCTTTGCGGAAACCTGCATCACCGCACAATATCCACAACATGCGGGAAACTTCTGCACCTTTCTCATAGATGGTCGTGGTGTAGAAGTTATTGATCTCCATATAGGAATCTGGTTGCACCGGGTGGGCGGTGGGACCGGCATCCTCCTGAAACTGATGGGTGCGCAATCCTTTTACACATTGAATGCGTACCACCGCTGCCTGGCCCTCTTCCTCGGAAAACAGGTGTTCGCGAAAGACGGTCAACCCCTCCTTGAGGGAGAGTTGGAACCAATCCCGACAGGTAATCCGGTTGCCGGTCCAGTTGTGGAAATATTCGTGGGCAATGACCGCTTCCACGGCACCATAGTCATCGTCGGTGGCAATTTGGGGATCGGCGAGAACATATTTGCTGTTGAATATGTTCAACCCCTTGTTTTCCATGGCTCCGGCATTAAAATCGTTAACAGCAACCACCATGTAGATATCCAGATCATATTCACGACCGAAACGATTTTCATCCCAGGCCATGGCCTTTTTCAACGATTGCAAGGCGTGATCGCCCCGTCCCTGATTGACCTGTTCCATATAGAGTTGCAAGGTCACCCGCCGACCAGAACGGGTGATAAAATAATCCTCCTCACAAATCAAATTGCCTGCCACCAAGGCAAAAAGATAACAGGGCTTGGGAAAGGGATCCTCCCAGATGGCAAAATGATGGCCATCTTCCAGGGGACCGGAGGCGGTGCGATTGCCATTGGCCAGCAGGATGGGATAGCTATCCTGCTCGGCTATCAGGATGGTGCGGAAGGAGGCCATTACATCCGGGCGATCTGGAAAATAGGTGATTCGGCGAAAGCCTTCCGCTTCGCATTGGGTGCATAAAAGATTATTGGAAAGATACAACCCTTCCAAAGCAGTGTTTTGATCCGGGAAAATGGTGGTCTGCACCTCCAGGATGAAATGACCAGGCACCGTGGGCAGGGTGAGGGATTCCTCATCCAACTGGTAGTCATCCGGGCCCAGGGTGGTATCATCCAACCGCACCCCGTTGAGTTGCAAATGGCGTCCCAATAGACGTAGAGGTGGGGCTACCGCCAGGCCATCGGCCCGGTGCATGCGCATGCGGCAGGTGACCTGGGTGGCTTTGGCCGCCAGCCGAAAGGTCAACTCCACATGGTCCACCAGATAGACGGGCGGTTGGTAATCCTGTAAACGAATAACAGGATGGGCAGTTTCTCCCATGAATCAATCCTTTGTGACAGAGTTCCAGGTCTTGGGCCTGGCTATTATGGACAGAATTTTTGTGTTACAACAGGACTTTTTCGATACCACCTGCCCGCAATTGTTCCACCACTTTTTTTTGCCAACCATCACCCAGCAGGCGTTGAGCCAATTCTACCACCAAAAATTGTGCCTGCACCGACATTTCTTTTTCATAACGGGTGAGTCCCTGCAAGCAGGCAGGGCAGGAGGTATACAGGGGGGTGGGTTGATTTACCCCCACTTGGCGGCTGGCGGTGCGGATGGAATCCTGTTTGCGGTGACGCACCTGGCTGGCAATGTCCGGGCGTGAAATGGCAAAGGTACCTGCTTCGCCACAACAGCGATCGGTGAGAACCCCTTTCTGACCGGTCAAGGCTTCCACAATCTGCATGGGTGGACGACCTTTCATGGGGGAATGGCAGGGATCGTGGAAAAGAAAGCCGCCCTCTGCTGCCGGAGCTTGCAGACCTTTTTCCCATAAAAATTCATGGATATCCACCATACGACAGCCAGGAAAGATCACCGGCAATTGATAGGTGGTCAGTTGATCCATGCAGGTGCCACAAGAGATGATCACCGAGTGAATCTCAAGATAATTCAGAGCATTGGCCACCCGATGGAACAAGACCCGATTCCCGGTACTGATATGACGCCCACTATCCACATCGCCGGAGGCCGCCTGGGGAAAACCACAGCACAGGTAGCCAGGGGGTAAGACCACGGTAACCCCCATGTGTAGCAAAAGAGCTACGCTTGCCAGGGAGACTTGGCTGTACATTCTTTCACAACCGCAACCGGGAAAATAAAAGACCACCTCACCATTTTCTTTACCGGGCTGGCGCAAAATGGGAATACTCTCGTCCCCTTCGATCTCCAGCATGGCGCGGAAGGTTTGTTCCGGCAGGATGGGCAAGGGGGTTTTGAGCATGTGTAATACATTGCTTTGCAAGGAAGGATTGTTCACCGTGGCATGGGGACGTTTTTCCCGATTGCCGCCTGGCATGCGCAGGCGGGTGGCCTTGCAAGCCAGTCGCTGCATGCGAAATCCCTGCCGCATCAACCATCTTTCCACCCCAATGGTGCGGGGATCGTTGGTGGAAAGAAAGGCGAGGGCGGCTTTTTTGCCGATATCCAGGCGTTCCCGTTTTTGATGTTTGAGAATTTGCCGCATGCGAATGGTCACCTGGCCAAAATCAATCTTGACCGGGCAGGGGGTGACGCACTTATGGCAGAGGGTGCAATGATCGGCCAACTCTTGCAGCGACTGGAAGTGACGAGCCACCTCTTTGCGACGGGCCTGCTCCTCATAGAGAAAGGCTTCGATGATCAAGCCTGCCGCCAATATTTTATTGCGGGGTGAATAGAGGAGATTGGCACGGGGGGCATGGGTGTTGCAGACCGCCTTGCACTTGCCACAACGCAAACAGTTGCGCATGTCATCGTTGAGGGCTTCCAGATCGGTCTCTTTAAGAATCAGGGCTTCTTGTTGCACCAGTCGGAGGGAAGGGGTGTAAGCCTTGTCCAGATCCGCCCCTGCCAGCAGTTTACCGCGGTTAAAATGGCCATGGGGGTCCACCTGTTTTTTATAACGGGCGAAATCGTTCAGCTTTTCTGCATCCATAAAGTTTAACTTGGTCATTCCGATGCCGTGTTCACCGGAAATGGCCCCGCCCAGCTCCACCGCCAGATTCATGATGCGTTCCACCATGGCCCAGGCTTGTTGCAACATGGCATAATCGTTGGAGTTGACTGGAATGTTGGTATGGACGTTGCCGTCTCCGGCATGCATGTGCAATGCAGCAAACAGGCGGCTGGAGAGAACCTGTTGGTGGATGGTATCCAACTGTTGGCGCACCCCTTGCCAGACTTCACCGTCCAGAATGCGTTTTAAAGGTTTTTCCACTTCCTGCCGGTAGGAGATGGTGAGATCACGACGCAACAGCAGGCGCAGCAGGGGTTCTTCCAGGGGAATATCCGGCATGGCCTCCAGCACATGGTCATGGTGGGCTACCGGTTCGTCCAGATGATCCAGGATGGTCTGCCAGCGTTTGGCTGCTGCATCCAGAATTTCTGTGGCGGCCTGGCGGTTTTTGTCCAGATAGGATTGGTCTTCCCCCAATAAATCGGCGGGAACCAGCTCGCGCCAACTGCCGTTGGCCAAAAATTCACGAATGGCGGCCACCATGGCCAGTTTGTTCTGGATGGAATTTTCTATATTAAGCCGTTCGATCCCTTCGCTGTAATCGGCCAGACGTTCCAGGGGAATCACCACGTCTTCATTGATTTTGAAGGCGTTGGTGTGGGCGGCGATGGCGGCGGTGCGGGAGCGATCTGCCCAGAAGCGTTGTCTGGCCTCTGCTGTGGTGGCAACAAAGCCTTCCCCCTGGCGGGTGCGTGCCATGGCTACCACCCGTTGGGCGGCTTCTTGCAGGGCTTCTTCCTGGTCACCAATAATGTCGATGAGGAGAACCATGCGGGGACGGTCACCACGGGCGGCTTTACTGCTGTAGCCGACAGCCCGGATATAGCGTTCGTCCAAATGTTCCAGTCCGGCGCACCCCACCTGGGGATGACGGTCCAGATAGTTTTTAATCTCCACGATGGCGGGAACCGCCTGGGCCAGCTCTTTGCTGTAAAATTCCAGACAGATGGTCTGGGTGTGGGCTGGTTGGGGATGGAGGACAAAGACGGCACTGGTGATGATGCCGTCACACCCCTCCTTCTGAACGCCGGGAAGTCCCCCCAAAACTTTGTTGGTGACATCTTTTCCCAAGCCGGGTTTACGGATTTCGTGGCTTTTGAGAATGATGAATTCCGGGTCGCCCATGGGGGTTTTGCCATCGTTTTGATAGCGGATAATGCGAAAATGGCTGTTGGGCAGGTCGTGAATTTTGCCCAGATTGTGATCCAACCGGGTGACTTCCAGCCAGTTGCCTTGGGGGTCCACCATGCGCCAGGAGAACAGGTTGTCCAGGGTGGTTCCCCAGCGCACCGCCTTTTTGCCCCCGGCGTTCATGGAAATATTGCCGCCGATGGTGGAGGAATTTTGCGAGGTGGGGTCCACGGCAAAGATGACATGAGCAGCTTCTGCGGCCTCTGCCACCCGTTTGGTCACCACCCCGGCCCCGGCGCGAATCACGGCTACCGGTCGCTCTTGGCCGGGAATGCGTTTGGTCTCCACATTGCCTAAGAGATCCAGTTTTTCGGTATTGATCACTGCTGTGAAAGGGTGGAGGGGCAAAGCGGAGCCGGTATAGCCGGTGCCACCGCCACGGGGAATGATGATGAGTCCCAATTCGATGCAGGCCCGTACAATGGGGGCCACCTGGGTTTCGCTGTCCGGGCGGATCACCACAAAGGGATAATCCACGCGCCAGTCGCTGGCATCGGTCACATGGGCCACCTTGGCCGCCCCGCCAAAATCGATATTGTCCCGGCGGGTGATGCGGGAGAGGCGATCCATCACTTGTTGGCGTTTGTCTTTTTCCTCACGAAAACGTTGGGCCAGATTTTCCACCGCCTTGCTGGCAGCGGCCAGTAGGGAGAAGGCCAGGGTATTGCCTTCAGCCCTTGCTTCGATTTGATCAATGCGTCGCCAAAGGGTGGTGAGCAGGGTTTCCCGGCGGTGGGCGTTTTCCAGGAGATCGTCCAGCAGATAGGGATTGCGGTCGATGGCCCACAATTCCCCTAATACTTCAAACAACAGACGGGCGGAGCGTCCGGTTCTTCTTTGTCCCCGCAGTTCTTCCAAAACGGGCCACATGGCCGCGCCTAGAAACCGTTGCACGATCTCCCGGTCGGAAAAGGAGGTGTAATTATAGGGAATTTCACGAATCCGTTCGCTGGTGCTGTGGCTCATGGGGGTCCGCAGAGTGAAGAACGAAAAAGGTGGGGCGGCAGAGCCGCCCCGTCATGGAATCTATTCCGTCAATAATTTTGCCACCAAGGGGGCACGGAGTCGAGAGGCAATGGGTAGATCATTGCCCAAGAGGGGACGCAGATAGTTCTGGAAGTCGTCGGTGATGTGGTTATCCCCTGAAGAAATATAGGCATCCGGCATCACACGGGTTTTTCCAGCCACATGTTCCAGGGGTTCCAGGGAATAGTCCACCACATACTGACCCACCCTTTTTATGGCCACCGAGCCTCCCATGCCTTCATCCAGGGCAAAATGGCAGGCTTTTTCTCCCACTTCTCTTGCTTCAAGCTGGTCCACAGGGGAGACCACCCCTAAAAAGGAGCGTTGCAGATAGCCAAAGGTATCTCCCCGTACCCGTTTGATGCCCAGCTCCCGTTTGATGGTATCGGTGAGCAGATCGGCCAGGGCACCGGTCCCGGAAAGTTGCACATTGCCATGGGCATCTTTTTCCATGGTGGCTTGTAATTTGGCAATCATGGGGACGCCGTCGGCATCGTGGATCCCTTCCGAGACGGCAATGACACAACGTCCCAGGCTTTTGTAGATACTGTTGACATCTTTCAGGAAAGAGTCCACAGAAAAGGTGCGTTCCGGCAGGTAGATGAGGTGGGGACCGCCTTCTGCCGATTGGCGCAGGCCTGCGGAAGCTGCGGTGAGAAAACCGGCGTGGCGTCCCATGACCACCCCCACATAGACACCGGGCAAGGCATAGTTATCCAGATCGGCCCCGGCAAATGCCTGGGCGACGAAGCGGGCTGCTGAGGGAAAGCCGGGGGTGTGGTCGTTACATTCCAGATCGTTGTCGATGGTTTTGGGAATGTGCACCCCGATCAAGGGATAATTTTCCCCGTCGGCATACTCTTGCAGAATACGCAGGGTTTCGGAGGAGTCGTTGCCACCGATATAGAAAAAGTAGCGAATATTGTGGGTTTTTAGAACCTGGAAGATGCGCTGACAATAGGGACGATCCGGCTTGTCACGGGTGGAACCCAGGGCGGAACCGGGAGTGGCGGCCACCCGCAGCAGGTTGCCGCTGGTTTCCTGGCCCAGGTTTACAAAACGTTCTTCCAGAATACCCCGCACACCATTCTGTGCACCATAAATGTTGCGAATGCGCGGATGGCGATGAGCTGCCAAAACCGCCCCCACCAGGGATTGGTTGATCACTGCGGTGGGACCGCCGCCTTGGGCGATGAGCAAATTTCCCGATTCCATGATCACTCCTTCAAGAAAAGTCTGTCGGACCACATATCGTCCCTAGAATTAACATGCCAAAGAAAGCCTCGTCCAGAGATGCCATGGTCTACCAACGGATTTTGCTTCCTTTTTGCAGCTCTTGTCGGGTATCCCCTCCTGCTGAAAGGAGAAGCTGGTTACGGGAGGGAACCTTCACCGATACGTTGGGACAACCACGGGGGGGATCCAGGGATTTACCCTTCATGGTTGGATAGTTGACCTTGACCGACTGGGCCGCCAGTTGCCGTGAATTGGCGTAAGGTCCTTGCCAACGGATGGCAAGGACGGGCAACGTTTCGCAGGTCATGCGGGCGGAACCATAATATTCCAGGGTGGCGTAGGAGGTGGTTTTCAGTTTGCCATAGCCTGTGAATCCCTTGCTGTTTTGCAAGGTAAGGGTTCCCACCACCGCTGGTTGGGAAAGGGAGCTGTTGTTCACGGTAACTTGCCAGCGTTCTCCATGGGAGGTGGTTCCCAAAGAAAAAAGGTGAAGGGTGTGCAGGTCGTGCATGGGCCAGTTGTAGGGGGTAATGCAGGAGGCCCCGCTGCCTTCATGGCCAAATCGTTTGCACCCCTCTTCGGGCAGGGCAGTTATCTGACCTGGTTGGTCCCAGACGGAAAAAATGGCCTTTTTGCCCTGGTTATCCCATTGCAGCCCCATATAGCCTACCACATCGTTTTCAAAAGCAAACAGGTATTGGGCATAGTAGCCCAATCCTTTTGGAGGTTTGGGGGCGGTTTGCCAGGCCAGTTCCACCTGTTGATCCTGCAAACGAACGGTGGGATCAAAATAAAAGATGCCCTGGCTGACGTGAATCGGCAAAGAAAGATACTCCTGGTCAGCCGCCAGCAAAGAGAGGGGCGTAAGTACCAGGGGTAGACATCCACGGAGTAGGGATTTAATCGTCTTCATCGGCGTGACGCAATTTCAAGACCCGGCGATTGAGGGATTGACGGGTGATGCCCAACAGGGTAGCCGCAATTCCCTGATTGTTGTTGGCTCGACGCATGGCCTCCTGGACCAGCATGGCCACCCCCTCCTTGAGGGTGGGAAAGGGGATATCGCCAGGGATGATGGGTGGGGTTTCCGGGGAGGTATTTTCCTTGCTTTCCCGCTGACCGTGGGGGGCATTCTCCCGAATATATTTATGGAAGCTGTCCATGGAAATTACCGCACCACCCGGATGGCGGGCGACGGCATCAAAGACCATGGCCCGCATTTGCCGCACATTGCCGGGAAAGTGGAAGTTGGACAACAGGGTAACCAATTGGGAAGGGACATCGGGAATATTTTTGTTCATGGTGCGGCAGGCTTCCTGAATAAAATAACCCAGGAGAAGGGGGATATCCTCTTTACGTTCCCGAATGGGTGGAATTTCAATTCGGTGGGCGGTAAGACGGTAGAAGAGATCCTGCCGGAAGCTACCAGTGGCAATGAGTTTACGTAAATCGTGGTTGGTGGCGGCCAGGATGCGGGCACTGCTTAATTTGGGGACATCCGAACCTAACGGGTAATAACTTTGTTCCTGAAGAAGACGCAGCAATTTGACCTGGGAGGGATGCTTCAGATCACCGATTTCATCCAGAAAAAGGGTTCCCCCGGATGCCCGTGCCACCAGACCATCCCGGTGGGTATCGGCCCCGGAAAAGGCCCCTTTGCGATGGCCGAACAGGGTATCAGAAAAAAGGTTGTCATCCAGTCCGGCCACATTAAGGGAGACAAATTCACCAGAACGACCACTTACATGATGGACCGCTTCAGCCAACAATCCTTTCCCCACACCGGTTTCACCGGTGATCAACAAACTCTCCCCGCTACCGGCAATGGCTTCCACATACTGGAAAATTTGTTTCATTTCCTTGTTATTGGTCAGTATGCGTCCAAAGGCTTCTTGATGGCTCAAGTTGGTGTGGGAGAGGTAGACCTTGAGGGCGTGCACCTCCTGGCGCAAAAGGAAGGATTCCACAGCCCGTCGCACACTGGCCACAAACCGGTATTGATCCACCGGTTTGATAAAATAATCGAAGGCTCCTTCCCGCATACAGGCAACAGCGGTATCCACTAGGCTGGAGGCGGTCACCACCACCACGGGGGTTTCGGGAAAGTGGCGGATGATATCCGAAACCATGGCAGTGCCCAGAGAGTTTTCTGAATAGGGTTCCAGGACCACGGCGGCGGTCTTCTGACGCAGCATGAGGGGAATCAGCTCTCGACTATCGGTGAGGGGGACCGCTTCTGCTACACCGCTTTTTTGCAGGAGAGTGACGAGTTCTTGCAGGGATTCTTCATCCTCATTAACAATGCAGACAGGGGGGAGGAGGGGCGTGTTGGAACGTTCCGCCATGCGGGATCAATCCTCCAGCAATTTTTTGCGCAGGCGACTGACTGGGGTGAAGATGAAAAAGAAGCGTCCCAGTTTAATTTCATCACCCGGATTCAATTCCACCATATCGAAGGAGTTGACCTTGTTGCCGTTGATGCGAATTTCATTGGTGGAGCCTAGATCCCGGAGGATATAGCTGCTGCGTCCGGTGATTCCTTCGTGGTTGATGCGAATTTCGGCTTGTTTTTTGGAGATGGTGGGATCGGGCATGACGATATCGTTTTCATCGTTGCGTCCGATGGAGATAACAGGGGTAACCCCAGAGCCGGGCATAACGGGGCGTCGCCGATAGAGGGGATAGATGGAACGTTCCAACATGTCCATGCGCACTTTGTCATCTTCCTGGATTTTGCGCGGATTGATGCCTGTGAACATGACAGTGGCATCCACGTCGCCGGAGTCGGTTTGGGCTTCGGCGGTTCCCCGCAAGAGGGCGGCACCCATAAGGACGGGATGATGAAAAATTTCGTGAAACTCTTTATCGCCTTTTTCCCGTGCCAACTTTTTCAGTTGCAGATAATTGGCTTTGCCGGAGGCATCCAGCAGGGTTTTTAAAATTTCTTCACCCGTGTGGGTATGGGTGGGAAGGGGGGTGCTGGAGATCAACCCTTCGGCAATGGCTTTGAGTCCATCTTCCGCACTGTGACCATGACTGTGGGAATGAGAATGGACGGGTGGTGGTGGGGGAGGAGGTGGCGGTGGTGAAAAAGGACGTGGGGCTTCGGTGGCAGGGGGATGGTGGGGCGTCTGGACGGCCATTTGGCTCACCTTGTTTTCCATACCGTGCAGCCGTGCTTCCAGTTGGTGGTTGCGTTCCTCAAGGGCGGTGCTACGCTCTTCCAACTGTTTAATCTTGGTGGATAAATTGATTAAATATTGTTTGAGGTCAAAGCTCATGCAAAAGATCCCTTCTTATTGATTATCAGACAAAAAGGAGTAATTCAGGAACCATCCTTGCTGTTATCACTCTCATTAGGAGAGGTTTCTGGTTCGTCCTTCATATGGCGTACGATCCACCAGACGGCCAAGGCAGTCAGGATGACATTGATAACAATTCCCACAATCCAGAAGAGACTCATGACGCCAACTCCTTGCAAGGTAACATGCTCAAGATAAGGTTATTATTGTCTTCCTGCCCAAAGAGTGCAAGAGTTGGTTGGTTAGAAAAATTTGATATGGAGAAGGTTGTATTGGCAAAAGATTAAAATAACGTGATATCTTTGAGTTCTCATCTAGAAGTGTATTGAATCCAATCGCCCCAGGGAAAGGAGCTGTTCCATGTTTGCCATTGACCATCCCGCCTATGCCTTGCTGATCAATTATACGGCCAATGATAACAGTGGCATTGTGGATCGGTGGAACTGGGTTTTGGATTCCAGTGATCTGGGGACGGCGGCCAGTGTGACCTACAGCTTTTTGACGGAACGCAAGCCAGAGCACGTGGAGAGTGGGGATTATGTCAACTTTCAGGTTTTCACGGCGGAACAGGAGGATGCCACCCGCTTGATTTTTTCGGTGTTGTCCGAATATGCCAACATCACCTTTACGGAAGTTGATGCCACAGCCAATGGTGGAGATGGGGGTGAGATTCGTTTTGGCCGAGGCGACTTGGCAGGAGGGGTTGCCGGATATGGCTACTATCCAGGGTTAGATCTTGGTGGTGATATTGTAATGGACGCCACCTATGATGGCAATTTTGAACTGGCGGTGGGCGAGTTGGGGTATGGCTCCATTATGCATGAGATTGGCCATGCCATCGGCTTGGAGCATCCTTCCTATTATGGTGAGGGGGATGAGGCCATTTATACATTGGATTATTTCAATGTGATCGATAACTCCCTGGCCACCGTCATGACCTATAACGATGTGGAAGACACAGCGGTTCCCTATTATACCATAACGGGCAATGAATATAATTACGGTTATAATATTGGTGGTATCTCCCCCATGACCGCCCAGTTGTATGATATCGCCGCCATGCAAATTCTCTATGGAGCCAACACCAACACCAGGGCAGGCAACAGTCGCTACTCTTTACCCACCAGTGGGGTTTATTATCAGACCATTTGGGATGGGGGTGGGTTGGATTTATTGGATTGTTCCGATCAGGTCAAGGGCAGCATTATTGATTTGAATCCGGGAACCTACAGCAGCATCGGTTATGATGCCGATCCCCTGGATGATTGGCCGGATTATATTGCAGACTCCTTCCGGGGGAGTTTTAGCGATATCGTACCCAATTTTTACACAGGCGAGAGCAATGTGGCCATTGCCTTTGACTGTGTCATTGAAAATGTGTTGGGGAGCGAGGCGGGGGACAATATCACGGGTAACGATACAGCCAATCTTCTCTTTGGCCAGGGTGGGGTAGATACCCTGGAGGGGGGAGCGGGGAATGATTTTCTGAACGGTGGTAGTGGGGATGATGTGCTGACCGGTGGGGTGGGGAATGACACCTTTGTGGTGGACAGCATCAATGACCAGATTATTGAATTGTCCACTGAGGGGGTGGATCGGGTGCGTTCGGTGTTGAACTGGACCCTCTCCTCTTATGTGGAAAATCTCACCTTACTGGGTGCGGATGATTTAACTGGAGCGGGTAATGGTTCCGACAATCGATTGCTGGGTAATCAAGGGAATAATTCACTGACCGGTGGGGATGGCAACGACACCCTGGATGGTGGAGCGGGGGCAGACACCCTGGCTGGTGGATTGGGGGATGATTTTTATGAATTGGATAATGCAGGGGATGTGGTGAATGAGGGAAGCGGGGAGGGCAGTGATACGGTTCGCAGTCGCATCACGTATACCTTGGGGGCCAATCAGGAAAATTTAATTTTATTTGGCAACCGGGCCAGCCGTTTGGTTGCAGGGATGGAAAACACCCTGTCTTTCCAAAATTTATCGGGAACGGGCAATGGGTTAAACAATGGAATCACCGGCAACAATGGGGACAATACCCTGGATGGGGGGGATGGTAACGACACCCTGACAGGTGGGTTGGGGGCGGATTCTTTGACCGGTGGTGCCGGTGCGGATACCTTCCGCTATATGAACCTCAATGATGCTGGGGACACCATCAACGATTTTTCTTTAGCCAGCGATAAGTTGGAATTTTATGGACCCTATTTTGGCCAGTTGGCGGCGGGGGAAGTAGGTGGACAATATTTTGTTGCCAACACAAGCGGGGTGGCGCAAACTGCCGAACAACGCTTTGTTTATAACACCACCAGCGGACTGTTAAGCTTTGATGCCGATGGGGTGGGTGGCAGCGGGGCTGTCGCCATGGTAACCCTCAATCCGGCGGTCAATCTGGCGGCCTCCAACATACTGATCATTAATTCTTAAGAAAGGGGTGGTTCATGCGCTGCCATGAAGTGGATTATGAAATTTTCGGTAACGACATCCAGATGGTGGAAGTGGAGTTGGATCCGGGTGAGACGGTAATTGCCGAAGCGGGGGCCATGAACTATATGGAGCAGGGGATTGAATTTGAAACCAGGCTGGGGGATGGCTCGGAGATGACCGGCGGCATCATGGGTCGCTTGTTTGGGGCAGGTAAGAGATTGTTGACCGGGGAATCCCTGTTTACCACCCATTTTACCAACAAAGGATCGGGCAAACGGCGGGTGGCCTTTGCGGCCCCGATTCCCGGCAAGATTATTCCCCTCAACTTGCGGCAGTGGGGAGAGACCATTCTTTGTCAGAAAGATTCTTTCCTGGCGGCAGCCTTGGGTACCAGTGTGGACATTGCCCTTACCAAGCGGCTGGGGGCGGGATTTTTTGGGGGTGAAGGTTTTATTTTGCAGAAGCTGCAAGGGGATGGCATGGTCTTTCTCCACGCCTGTGGGGCCATCGTGCAAAAAGAGTTGCATGGTGAAACCTTGCGCATGGATACCGGTGCCCTGGTGGCTTTTACCCCTGGTCTGGATTTTTCCGTGGAACTCTCCGGCGGCTTGAAATCCATGTTTTTTGGTGGCGAGGGCATGTTTTTATCCACCATTTCCGGTCGTGGCACCGTCTGGATGCAATCCCTGCCCTTCTCCCGCATGGCCGAACGCATCATCGCCGCCGCTCCCAGCCATGGTGGGAGAAAGTTGGAGGAGAGTTGATGGCGGGGGCACACCTAGTGCCCCCCACCCATCTCTACTACCTCCTGGTCAGTACGTTCCAGAATGTGTCTCCCCATGGGGTTTATGATGGGTGCGATGGTGCCATCTTGGTTGCTAATATTATTTGTTAACTAAGTGTTATCCTTTTAAGCGAGAATGTCATGTGAATATTGTATTAATCCACCCCTATATCAAGGTCAGAGATGTGGATACCTACCTCTCCGAGCCGCTGGGGTTGCTGTGTTTGGCAAGTTATGTGGAGCAGGTGTTTCAGGACAAAGTGCATGTCTCCATCCTGGATCTGTATGCCCTGGGGGCACGTATACCTGAAAAAGATGGAGATTTTTATTATTTAGGTATTCATGACGAAACCTATATCGCCCAACAATTACACCATCTCCAACCCCATTTAATCGGCATTACCTGCAATTTTACCGCCTATGCTGATGACTCATTGGAAGTGGCCGAAATGGTTAAACGCCACTTCCCCAAGGTGCCCCTTGTGATGGGCGGTGCCCACTCTACCACCGAAGCGGATACAACCCTGGCCAGAGGACCCGGTGTTGACTTTATCGTTCGCGGAGAAGGCGAACTCATCTTTGAACTGTTAATCCGCCATCTGCTTGGGGAAATACCCATCTCCGAAGTTGACGGATTGGTTTACAGAGCAGGCAGTGAAATAATCTATAATCGTCCCATGCCGTTAATGAAAAATCTCGACTTCCTGCCCATCCCCAATCGAAAACATATTGATATGAATGCCTATGCTTATTTCAACAAACATACCGTCTGGTATGTGCGAAACGAGCCAGTGGCCACCATTATGACCAGCCGGGGATGTCCCTATAATTGCGTTTTTTGCAGCACCAAGGTGGTATGGGAGCGCAATTGGCGTCCACGCAGCCTGGAACTGGTTTTTCAGGAGATTGAAACACTTTACCTGGAATATGGGGTGCGGGAGATTGTGATCAACGACGATCAGTTTATGCTGAAAAAAAGCCGTATTCATGACTTCTGCGATTATTTCATTGCAAAAAACTATGATCTCAGCTTCTCGGTGGATGCGGGCATCAGTACATGGCTGGTGGACGTAGAACTGTTCAAAAAAATGCGTCAGGCCGGGTTTTACTCCCTGCGCTTTCCTATCGAAAGCGGTTGTGAAAAAACCCTCAAATATATCAAAAAGCCGGTCAAACTGGATAAGACCAAAACCTTGATCGAGGAGGCCAACAAATTGGGATTCTGGACCTCCTCCAATATCATCGTCGGCTTCCCAGACGAAACCAGGGAAGAGGTCATGGAATCCATACAGTATGTCTTCGATTCCGCCCTGGATTTTACTTCCTTCCTGATCGCCAAACCCCAGGCCGGCAGTGACATGTATGAAGACTTCAAGGAAAAAGGATTGCTGGCCAAGGCAGTCGTGCGCGGCTCAGACTTTTATCGCAGTGATTTCGACACCCTGCATTTGACTGCCAGCGAGATCAATCAGATTGTCCAGGCAGCCTCTGGTAAATGGTATCTTCATAAGGCCAAATTTTTTGCCAACCCGGTCCATTTTTATCGATATTTCCTGCCCAAGATTCAAAGCGTACAAGATGCACGCTATCTGTTAAAAATAATGGTCACCTTGTTTAAACGCAAAATCATGCCGAGATTGCGTCAGTACCGATGGTTCGCCCACTGAATTCAAGGTGGGGGGATGAGACCGTTTTCCACGGTCCAGGGTTCCAGTTGTACATGCAAGCGGCGAATCTGGGCAAAGCCGGGGAAGGTGGACAACATGGCGGAAACCCGCTCCAACATTTCCTGTTCCAGCCCCCGCTCACGGGCCATCTTGGCCTAACGCACCGGATTCAGCACCGCCAACAAGGCCAGGAAAGGCTGATATTCTCCCACCAATACCGCCTGGGGAAACAGGATGGCCTCCAGCAGGTAGGGCATCAGCAGACGGTTGACCAGAAAACCGGGTGTACTCTTCACTAGCAGGGGCAAACGGTCGATGTGATGGCAAAAGGCGGCCATGCGCTCCACCATGGCCATCCGTACTATTCCTGATGGCCCGATTGGTGTTGAACCGTTGGGAGAGAGGGAGTATATTTCATAATATAATCAAATTCCGATACGCTTGATGCGGCCAATGCCACGGCGGGCACCGAAGTATGACCATGGAGGAAACCATGGAACCATCCTGTGTGCTTGTTCTGGGAATAGGCAATACCTTGCTTCAGGATGATGGAGCCGGGGTAGCCGTGGCCAAATTTCTCCAGAATCACCCCGATCTTCCCCCCGGTGTGTTGTGTCTCGATGCCGGGACCCTCTCCTTCTCCTTGTTCTCCTCTTTGATGAATTCCGATGCCCTCATCGTGGTGGATGCGGCTGTAATCGCCGGGGCACCGGTTCAAGTCTTTGTCGGGCCAGATATGGATACCTTGTTGCTCAGTGGACGACGCAATGCCCATCAAGTTGGCATCGCCGATTTATTGTCCGCTACTCGGTTGTTGGGAAAAACCTATAACAAACAGGCACTGGTGGCACTTCAGAGTCGCTCCCTGGACTGGGGAGAGGAGTTGACCCCACCCGTTGCCCAAAACATCCCCCACGCCGCAGAGGTGGTGTTGTCCCTGATTCGATGTTGGTGTGGGTGAACCTGTCGCTTTTTCCGGCAAAGGAGGCCCCGACCATGACTGCACAAAAAAATGTTGGTTCCCTGTTGAAACAGCACGGGGTCAGTCGGCGCGACTTGCTCAAATGGTGTCTGGCCACCGCTACCACCCTTGCCCTGCCCATTTCGGCAGGACGTGCCATGGCCAAAAGTCTGGAAAAGGCGACCAGACCGTCGGTGATCTGGCTCTCGTTTCAAGAGTGCACCGGTTGCACCGAGTCCCTCACCCGCGCCCATGCCCCAACCCTGGAACATCTCATCCTGGAGGCCATCTCCCTGGATTATCACCACACCTTGCAAGCCGCCTCCGGCGAGGCCGCTGAAAAGGCCCGTGAAGAGGCCATGCAGAAGGGGGGGTATCTCCTGGTGGTGGATGGTGCCATTCCCATGGGCAATGCAGGTTACTCCACCATTGCCGGAATGAGCAACCACGCCATGTTGATGGCCGCCGCCAACCAGGCAGCGGCAGTGGTGGCCGTGGGTACCTGCGCTGCCTTCGGTGGGCTGCCCATGGCCGATCCCAATCCCACCGGGGCCGTGGCCATCGGCACCTTGATCCATGAAAAACCCCTGGTCAACATTCCCGGCTGTCCACCCATGCCCCAAGCCATCGTGGGGGTGGTGGCCCACTTTCTGGCCTTCGGCAAACTGCCGCAACTGGACCACCTGCACCGTCCCAAAGCCTATTATGGCGAAACCATCCACGACCGTTGTTATCGGCGGCCCTTCTACGACAAAGGATTGTTTGCCGAAACCTTTGATGATGAAGGTGCCCGTAAAGGGTGGTGTCTGTTCAAACTGGGCTGCAAGGGGCCAACCACCTATAACGCCTGCGCAACCCTCAAATGGAATGGCGGGGTGAGTTTTCCTATTCAATCCGGTCATGGCTGTCTGGGGTGTTCCGAACCCCGCTTTTGGGATGCGGGTGGTTTTTATCATCCCTTGTCCGCCCCCATACAGCCACTGGGTAAGGTGGTGCCCATTGCGGTGGCCACCGGTGCCGCCGTGGGTACGGCTACTGCTCTTCTCAACCGCCACCGCTACCAGCAGGTAGTGGAGCGTTATCCCACCATAACCCCCAAGGATTTGGAGAAATCCCCATGAACGACATGGCCACCGATCTGTTGCTGTGGGCGCGTGGACCAGGATTTACCCTGTCCCTGGTGGTGTTTGCCCTGGGCATGACCATGCGTCTTGTGGAAGTTTATTCCATGGGCCATCGCCGTCGTTGTCTGGCCCCTGCCAATCCACATGGTATCTCCACCGGCATGAGTACCATCTGGCGAAGATTTTTGTTTGTACCGGGCATGGTGAGCAAGGCACCGGTGACTTGTCTTGCCGGTTATGTGTTTCATGTGGGCTTTTTCATCTCCCTGTTTCTCTTCGCACCCCACATTGACATGTTTCAGGCCATTCTGGGATGGGGATGGCCCGGCTTGTCCGCCTTGTGGGTGGACAGTGTGGCGGTATGGACCATCACCGCCTTGCTGCTCTTGTTGATCAGCCGCATGAGCGACCCGGTCAAACGGTTGCTTTCTGATGGAGAGGATTATGGAATCTGGCTTTTATCCATGTTGCCCATGGTGACCGGCTATCTGGCCTGGCACCACCTGTTTTCCTACACCTGGATGTTGGCCCTGCATATCCTCTCCGCTGAACTGCTGTTGATGGTGATACCGTTTACCAAACTCATTCATGTACTCACCGTCTGGCCCAGCCGCTGGTATACCGGCACCTGGTTCGGCAGAAAGGGGGTGGTCTCATGAACGCCTCATTGCAACGTGGTTTGGATGCCTTTCGTCGCTGTCTGGACGCCCCCACCGCCAGCTTTTTCTCCTCCTGTGTCCACTGCGGACTGTGTGCGGAGGCCTGTCTCTTCTATACCGAAACCGGGGATCCCAATTATGCCCCCATAAACCGCCTGGCCCCCTTGCAACGTTTGTGGTTCCAGGAATACACCCTGTTGGGACGGTTTCTGTCTGCCCTGGGTTTGACCAAACCGGTCACCCATGACGAATTGGCTCAGTGGAGTCCCCTGGTCTACGACAGTTGCACCCTGTGTGGACGTTGCGCCCTGGTTTGCCCCATGGGGATCGACCTGGTTTACATGATCCGCCGGGAACGGGAGGGGTTGGCGGTGTCCGGCCATGCCCCGGCAGGTTTGGTGGGTGCCACCACCCGCAATGTGAACAAGGGCAGTGCCATGGGTGTTACCCTGGATACCTTGCGTGCCCAAATCCACCATCAAGAGGCGTTAACCGGCATTCCCGTTCCCATGGATGTGCAGGATGCCGATTATCTGGTACTGCTTTCCTCCATGGAAATTGTCCAATTTCCCGAATACATCGGCGCACTTTCCAAAATTTTCCAACGGGCTAAGGTCAAGTGGACTTTGTCCAGCCAGGCTTTTGAGGCCACCAACAGCGGCATTCAGATCGGTATCCCTGATATTGCCCGCCAAATTGTCATGCGCACGGTCACCGTGGCAGAAAAGCTGGGGGTCAAAGTGGTGATCTGCCCGGAATGCGGCCATGGTTTTCGTGCCCTGCGCTGGGAGGGAGAAGACCTGATAGGACGGCGTTACGGCTTCCGGGTGCAACATATTTTGGAAGTTCTGGACGAACTGCATCAGGAAGGCCGGTTGCCATTGCGCACCCAGGATCAGGATGCCCGCCCCCTCACTTACCATGATCCCTGCCAAATTGCCAGGCGGGGTGGGGTGGTGGAGCAACCACGCAACTTGTTGCGGAAAATCTCCAGTGATTACCGTGAAATGGCCGAGACCGGCACCATGAACTGGTGTTGTGGCGGCGGGGGTGGGGTGAGTGCTCTGGAGCAAACCGTGCCCCTGCGCCGCCAGGTCTTCCGCCGCAAAAAGGCGCAAATCGAATCCCTTGGCGTGCATACCCTGGTCACCGCCTGCGCCAACTGTCGCATGGTGATGGAGGAGGATCTGGAGGTCCATGGCATGGATGTAGAGGTCATCGGTCTGACAGAAATGGTGGCCGACCATCTTGAAGAATAAGGCTACCCCCAGCAGGGAGAACCACCATGAGCCAACGTATTGTTGTGGATCCGGTCACCCGCATTGAGGGGCACTTACGCATCGAAGCCGAGATGGCGGGCAATACCATTCGTGAAGCCTATGCCTCCGGCACCATGGTACGGGGGATTGAATTGATCCTCAAAGGCCGGGATCCACGGGATGCCTGGGCCTTTACCCAACGTATTTGCGGGGTGTGCACCCTGGTGCATGCCATGGCTTCCATCCGGGCGGTGGAAGATGCCCTGGATTATCCCATTCCTCCCAACGCCCAGTTGATTCGCAACCTGATGATTGCGGCCCAGTATGTGCACGATCATGTCATGCATTTTTACCATCTGCATGCCCTGGATTGGGTGGATGTGGTCTCCGCCTTGTCGGCAGATCCAGAAAAAACAGCCCAATTGGCTCGTTCGGTGGGAGGGTCGGCCAAGGTTTCCCCCGCCTATTTTACCGATGTGGCCAAACGTTTGAAAACCTTCGTCTCCGGGGGGCAACTGGGCATCTTCCAGAATGGCTATTGGGGACATCCCGCCTATCGTCTGCCGCCGGAGGCCAATCTCATGGCGGTGGCCCACTATCTGGAAGCCCTGGTCTGGCAACGGGATGTGGTGCAAATCCACACCATCTTTGGCGGCAAAAATCCCCATCCCAACTTTGTGGTGGGTGGGGTTCCCTGTGCCATCGGTGTGGAATCCCATGGCCAGTCTGGCACAGCCGTGGATATGAATGCCTTGGCCCAGGTACGTTCCATCATCGCCACCATGCGGGAGTTTGTGGAAAATATCTATCTTCCCGACACCCTGGCCATCGCCGGATTTTACAAGGATTGGGCGGGTCATGGCGAAGGGGTGGGCAATTTTCTCTCCTATGGGGAGTTTCCAGGAATCGATGGCAAGGATTTATCTGGCTATGCCATTCCCGCTGGAGTCATTCTGGGGCGGGATCTTTCCCAAATCCATGGGGTCAACCTGCGGGATGAGAAGGAAATTCAAGAGTTTATTGCCCGCTCCTGGTATGACTATTCAAACGGCAAGAATCAGGGGCGACATCCCTTCCAAGGAGAAACAACCTTCAACTATACCGGTCCCCAGCCCCCCTATGAACAGTTGACGGTGGAGCAAGCCTACTCCTGGCTCAAGGCCCCCCGTTGGCATGGCAAGGTCATGGAGGTAGGACCATTGGCCAGGGTGCTGATGCTCTATGCCAATCATCATCCACGGGCTATGGATTTGGTACAAATGGTCTTGCAACGCCTTGACCTGCCGGTGACAGCTCTCTTTTCCACCCTGGGGCGCACCGCTGCCCGCACCCTGGAGACACTGCTTATTGTGGAACTCATGTCCGACTGGTTGGACCAACTGTTGGCCAACCTGAACAAGGGGGATTTTCGTACCTTCAATGAGGCCAAGTGGCAACCATCCCAATGGCCAACCGAGTGTCGAGGGGTGGGGGTGATGGAAGCTCCACGGGGAGGACTCGCCCATTGGCTGGTGATTCGGGAGGGGCGCATTGCCAACTATCAGGCGGTGGTGCCCAGCACCTGGAACGCCAGTCCCAGGGATCACCAGGGGCAACCTGGACCCTATGAGGCGGCACTCAAGGGATTGACGGTGGAAAATGTCCAACAACCCATTGAAATTTTACGCACTCTGCACAGCTTTGATCCCTGCATCGCCTGTGCCGTGCATGTCATGGACCCTAATTTGGGAGAAGTGCTGGAAGTGCGGGTGAGATAAACATGTTAGCCGGACATGGGGAAATCCCGTGTCCGGCTGGGGAGGCTTACTGCGGATGGCGCATTTGACGGAATTGGCGATAAATCTGCTGGTTACGTTCACCAGAGGTGAGACCGTCCGTCTGCAATACTGCGGTCTCAAAGGGCCTCCATTGTTGGGAAGGAACACCCAGTTTCATCCGCATCTGCTCAAACGTTCCATTACGAGGACCAAGACTCGACCACGCCATGGGTCCGCTGCCTCCCTGCCAGGCCATGGGCACATGACACAAGCTGCCACATTGACTGGAATCTACATTTGCCAAAGCACTGTTGTTGCCGAGGTATGCGATCAAGACAAATAGAACAATCGAAGAAATTTTCATGGTATTTCCTCCCCCTCTTTTATCCAGGCTCTGACAGCAACCATAAGCAGGGATCAGGCCAAAATAAGGCAATAAAATAATCAATAGAAACATATGATTAATTTTGCAAGATTGGGTCAAGTGACCATTTTGTCATGTCATAATTGACAGAATGACAGAAATGTCACCTTCGCAAAGGAGAAGGCCGATGAACATTCAGGAGCCAGCCAACTTGCCCCATGAGCACGATCAAACCCAGACGCCCCATGGAGGTCATCGAGTGCTGGTGGGAAGTGGCCCTGCCTTTCTCAACTTGTTGCATTTGATCCACTGTGCCGCCCGTCAAAGTTTCCCCATTTTGTTATTGGGGGAGTCGGGAACCGGCAAGGAGCTGGTGGCACAGGCCATTCATGAAATCAGCGATCATGGTAGTGGACCCTTTGTGCCGGTTGAGTGTTCCTGTTTGGTGGCCGATTTATTGGAAAGTGAATTGTTTGGCCACAAGCGGGGTGCTTTTACCGGTGCGGTGAACGACAAAAAGGGACTCTTGGAAGCCGCCCAGGGAGGAACCCTGTTTCTGGATGAAATTGGCGAAACACCTCTTGCCATGCAGGTCAAACTTTTGCGCATGCTGGAGGAGCAAACCTTCCGCCAGGTGGGGGATATTCGTTTGCGGAGGGTGGATTGTCGCATTATTTGTGCGACCAACCGGGATCTGCAAGCCGGGGTGGCAGCGGGGAGTTTTCGCCAAGATCTCTATTATCGCATCACTGCCTTTCCCATTACCTTGCCGCCTTTGCGCAGGCGACGGGAGGATATTCCCATTATTGTTGAATCCTTGCTGGAACGGATAACAGGCGGGGCATTCTATCGGGTGTCAGCGGAGGCCATGGGGCAATTGATGGCCTATGCCTTTCCCGGTAATATCCGGGAGTTGCAAAATCTTTTGGAACGAGCCTGTGCCTTGTCCACGGAAAATGTCCTGTTGCCTGAACACTTTCCCAATCTGGTGGCAGATCTGCCAACGGAAAGGGATAATAACCACTCTGTTTTTCACCCCTGCCAAGCCCTGCAAGAGGGTGTCCTGATACCTTTGGCAGAGTTGGAAAAAAGGTATTTGTGTTATGCCCTGGAAACCCACCAGGGATCACGGGAGGCATTGGCTCAACGTCTTGGTCTGGGGGTGCGCACCCTGTTTCGCAAATTGAAGGAGTTGGGCGTCGCCCCCTCGAATCATCCGAACTGACCATCATACCCCATGCCCGGCATACATTTCCTCCACCTCCCTGGCGAAACGTTCCAAAATTTGTCTGCGTTTGGGTTTCAGGGTGGGGGTGATGAGACCGTTTTCCACGGTCCAGGGTTCCAGTTGTACATGCAAGCGGCGGATTTGGGCAAAGCCGGGGAAGGTGGATAACATGGCGGAAACCCGCTCCAGCATTTCCTGCTCCAGACGGGCATCTTTGAGGGAGGCGGGATTTTCCGGGTCCAATCCCCGCTCACGGGCCATCTTGGCCCAACGCACCGGATTCAGCACCGCCAACATGGCCAGGAAAGGCTGATTTTCCCCCACCAATACTGCCTGGGGAAACAGGGGATCCTGGGTGATGGCCGTCTCCAAATCCGAGGGGGATACCTTGCGCCCGTTGGCCATGACAATGATCTCCTTCAAACGACCGGTGATGGTCAACACCCCCTCTTGCAACCTGGCCAAATCCCCGGTGCGCAACCACCCCTCCTCATTCATCACCTGGGCCGTGGCCTGGGGATTGTGCCAATAACCCATCATCACCTGGGGACCGCGCACCAGCAATTCACCGTTTTCATCCACCCGTGCCTCTGTGTCCGGCAACAGCATGCCCACGCTTTCCGGGTCGTTCTTCTCCAGGGTGTTGACACTCAATACCGGGCTTGTTTCGGTCATGCCATAGCCCTGCAACAAGGGGACATCCAAGGATAAAAACAATCTGGCCACCTTGTAAGGCAAACGGGCACCCCCCGAAACCGCCACCCGCAACCGTCCCCCCAACTTTTCCCGTATCATCCGGGCTACCAGGCGATCCAACAACGGCCACAAAAGCAGGGAGGGATGCCATTCTGCCTTGCCCTGCTTCAACAAAAATCGCCGCCAACCCACCTGCACCGTCCATTGAAACAGCCGTTTTTTCCAAACCGGGGCCTCCTCCAGTCGCCCCAAAATTTCCTGATAAACCCGTTCATAAATACGGGGAACTGAAATCAGGATGGATGGAGAGAGGGTGATCAAATCCTCTTTCAAGGCCAGAATGGAACGGGCAAAGGCGGTGGTACTGCCTGCCATCATGGCCAGATAATAACCCGCCGTCCGTTCCAGGGCGTGGGAAAGGGGCAGGAAGGAGAGAAATAAATCCATGGGGGTGGCCGCCACCCGCAGCAAAGAGGCGTGGGCATCGGCCAACAAGTTTCTGTGGGAGAGCATCACCCCCTTGGGGGCACCGGTGGTTCCCGAAGTGTAAATAATGGTGGCCAGAGTATCAGGATGGATCCCCTCCACACACAAAGGACGCCCCTGCCAGGGGGGCAACCAACGATCCACCCGGCTGACAGTGGCATCTTCCGTCACCCCCTCACCCGCCAATACCAGAATGCGTCGCAGAGCAGGCAAGCGATTGCGAACCGGGGCCATTTGCTCCAACACCTTGCCATCGGGCAACACCAAGAGGCAGGCCCCCGAATCGGCCAGGATATGGGCAATATTTTCTGCCCGGTCATTGAGATACAAGGGCACCAACACCAGACCGGAGGCCATGGCCGCTTGATCGAAGGCAACCCAGGTAAGGCTGTTGGGCAGCATGATGGCCACCCGTTCCCCCGGCAATATTCCTTCCAAGGCCAATCCCTGTTGCCAGCGAGAGGCCAAATCTGCCGTCTCCAGCCAGGAAACCTGCCTCCATCCCTGGTGATCATGCATCAGGTAGGCAGGGGCCATGGCTGAGCGGCGTACCCGTTCAAGAAACAACTCCGGCAGCGTGCGTGCCAAACGGGGATGAATGATATCCGGTAAAGTTGGGTGCTTCATGACGCACCTCCATGTTAGGCAGCAGTCGCAGCAAAGAGGTATCCCGCCAACCTGCATCCGGCAAAAAGCGGGAGCCGTGGCGAGAGGCCAGCTCTTCCAATAGTTTAATCACCGTGGTGGTGCCCATGGTGGCAGCAAAGCGGCAGGGACCGCCCCGGAAGGGTGCGAAGCCGGTGCCAAACACCATTCCCGCATCCAGCAGGTCACCATCGGCCACCACCCCTTCCCGCAAGGTGGCCATGGCCTCATTCAGCATGGGCAAAATCAAGCGTTTACCCATTTCTTCCAGATCACCATGACCACCCCGCCCTGAGGGATGTTTGCCTTTTTCATGGTATTCATAAAATCCACCCCCACTCTTGCGTCCCAGCCGTCCGGTGGAAACCATCTCCTGTAACAGGGCAGGAGTGGAACGATCCCGTCGTTCCGGCATGTTATGGGCCACCGACAGGCAGATATCCAATCCCACCGCATCCGCCAATTCCAGCGGTCCCATGGGCATGCCAAAGGCTTTGGCTGCCTGGTCTACCATTTCCACGGCAACCCCTTCCTGAGCCAACAGGATGGCTTCCAGCAGGTAGGGCATCAGCAGACGGTTGACCAGAAAACCGGGTGCGCTCTTTACCGGCAGGGGTAAACGGTCGATGTGATGACAAAAGGCGGCCATGCGCTCCACCAGGCCATCCGGGGTTTGGCGTCCGGCCACCACTTCCACCAGGGGCATGCGGGAGACCGGGTTGAAAAAGTGCAGTCCCACCAACCTCTCCCCCCGCACCAGGGATTGGGCCAATACTTCCAGGGGAATGCTGGACGTATTGGTGGCCAGGATGGCATCGGGTTTCATGTGAGGTTCCAGCCGTTGATAAACCTCCTGTTTGATGGCGGGATTTTCCGATACCGCCTCGATGACCAAATCTGCCTTGGCCACTCCCACCCCGGCCAGATCGGGAATCAGCCGATCCATGGCCTGCCGCACCAAATGATCCCGTTTCAAGACACTCTTGAACAACTCGCCCGCCCGTTTGATGGTTGCCCCGATGCCTTCCGGGCGTGGATCGTGCAGGGTGACGGTGAACCCTTTCAGGGCACACCAGGCGGCAATATCCCCACCCATCACCCCAGCCCCCACCACATGGATACCCTGGGGACGGCAGCTTGCCCCCTTGCCCAAGGTGTTCAAACGCTCCCGCAAGAAGAACACCCGCACCAAATTTTGTGCCGTCTCACTCACCAGCAAACGGGCGATGGAATCGGCCTCCGCTGCCAGTCGTGCCTGGGGATGGTCGCCACCATGACGACGGAAGAGATCCACCAGGGCATGGGGGGCTGGATAGTGATCCTTGCGTGCCACCTTGGCCGTCTGATGGCTCACCACCAAGGCGGTTGCCAGGCGCAACGGTTGCACCGCAGGCAGGCGGTTCCACCAGGGGGCCAGGCGGGGAGGGGGTGGGTTGGCCAGGAGTTGCCTGGCCGCCTCTTCCAATTGACGCAAAGGAACCGCCCGATCCACCAATCCCATGCGCAAGGCATCCTTGCCACCCACGGTACGTCCCGTGAGCATCAGGTTGAGAGCCTGCACCTCGCCCACCAGGGCAGGCAGTCGCACCGTACCCCCAAAACCGGGATGGAGGCCCAATTTAACCTCCGGCAGACCCAACCGGGTAGACGGTTCATTGCTGGCCACCCGATAACGACAGGCCATGGCCAATTCCAAGCCACCCCCCAGGCAAAAACCATGGATAAGGGCCACAGTGGGATAGGGCAGCTCTGCCAATTTGTCCATCACCGCCTGACCACGGCGAATCAGGGGCAAGGCGGTTTCATATTGGGATAACTGTTTGAACTCGTTGATATCAGCCCCGGCAATAAAACCTTTGGCTTTGCCAGACTTGACCAGCAAAGCCTTGGGAGGGGTGATTTCCAGCAAGGTCAACAGCCTTTCCAACTCCTGAATCACCTGGCTGGAGAGCACATTGGCCCCCCCTTGCGGGTTATCCAGAATGACATGGGCCACATTGTCCTGATCGCGGACCAGGGACCAGTGGGAAAAGGATGTGCCCAGGTTTTCCATGGTTGTTCTCCTTCGGTCTGTCAGACCGCTTCCAGAAGCATGGCCCCGCCCTGTCCGCCACCGATGCACAGGCTGGCGACGCCCATGTGGTGACCGGTGCGTTGCAATGCCTGGCTTAGGTGCAAGATCAGCCGGGCACCCGATGCCCCCACCGGATGGCCAATGCTGATGGCTCCCCCTTCTGCATTGAGATCTTGCAGGGGAATTTTGCCGGGTGAAAACTCCAAGGCCAGCTCCCGACGGCAATAATTGTCATCGGCCAAGGCGGTGACACAGGCCAGAACTTGCCCGGCAAAGGCTTCATTGATCTCCCACAGATTGACCTCCGGGACCACCAGACCATGGCGTTGCAACAGGCGGGCAATGGCATGCACCGGTCCCAACCCCATGCGGGCAGGGTCCACCCCGGCCCAGACAGCAGGGTAAACTTTGGCAATAGGGGTCAAGCCATGGCGGATCATTCCCTCTTCATCGGCCAGCAGAACCCAGGCCGCCCCATCGGTGATCTGGGCACTGTTGCCCGCCGTCACACGACCAGCCGGACGATCAAAGGCCGGGGACAGGCGGGAGAGTTTTTCCATGGAAGAGTCGGGATAAAGGCCATCATCCCGCTCCAGCAATTTTCCCAGCGGGTCAAACAAGGGGGTGATCTCCTCACCCAGCCATCCCTTTTCCTGGGCCTGGGCCAACCGATGGTGGCTTTGCATGGCCCATTGATCCATCTGTTGACGGCTGATACCCATTTCATGGCTGATGATTTCAGCAGTCTGCCCCATGGATAAATCCACCATGGGATCATTCAATCCCTTCAAGAGGGTGACCACCGGCATGAAATGGCCAAGAGTCAGGCGGCCCAACTGGCGCAATTTTTGTCGCCAGTCGATTTGGCGGGACCAGTTGAACAGCCAATCGGCCATGACTTGTTTCAATTGCAGGGGGGCACGGCTCATGGCATCCACCCCTCCTGCCAGGATCAAGTGGCTGGAACCGCTTTGGATCTCCTTGATGGCACTGTCAATGGCTTGCAGGCCGGAGGCACAGTTGCGCTGTACCGTCCAGGCGGGCATGCCATGGCCACATCCCATGCGCAAGGCAACCAAACGGGCAATATTGACCTCATCCGCCCCTGGCAACACGCTGCCCAAAATCACCTGATCCAGTTGATCGGGCTTGAAGGGCTGTCGCAAGAGCAGGGCGCGGCCTGCCCAAGTGGCCAGGTCCGAACTGCTGAAGGGACCGGCCTCGCCACGGGCCTTTAAAAAGGGGGTACGCAGTCCATCCACCACGTAGACCGCTTTGCCGGGTTTGCAAGTGGTGTTCATGCGGCTTTCTCCCATATGGAAAGGTCGGGGGAAAATTCATCCACTTGAATCACATCGTCCATGGCCAACCAGGCACGACGCAGCAGGGATGCCTCTTCCTGGCTCAAGACCAGTTTTGCCACAGCCTCTTCCAGCAGGGTTCCCCGTACCAGCAGACCGCTGGCATGGGCAGTCACCACGCCCGCCCGCAAAGCCTTACGCAGTTTGGTTTCTGCCTCTTGCGAAAGGATGGTCAGGTTGAAGGCTTCTTCCAGTTTTGCCAGGGGTTCCTCTGGCCTGTCAGGCAGATAGATGCCAGCCGTCAAACGCTCCCGCTCCTTGCCAGCCACCATCAGCAAACGGGCTGCACCCTTGGTTTGCTCATCGGAGGGGGGATTGCAACTGCGCCCAAATGGGAAGAGAAGCCAGCGTAAGGGGATGGCCATGGCACCCACCGGAAAGTTGTTTAGAACTTGCCAAAGGGCGTTTTCCGCTTCATGCAGGCAGTGGGTAAGGCCCCAATTCAGGAGGGTGGTATCCTGTTCATCTTGATCCCGATAGTGTTTGACCACTGCGGAGGCCAGGTAAAGATGGCTCAAACAATCGGCCAGCCGACCGGAAATCATCTCCCGCCGTTTGAGGGTTCCCCCCAAAAGTCCCAGGCAGATATCCGCCAGCAGGGCAAAGCGGGTACTCATGTGGGTGAGCCGTTGCAGCCAACGTTGCAACGGCGGCTCCACCGGTGTTTGCACCCACAGGGCGTTGCTCAACCCCAACCACAGGGTGCGGGCCAGATTGCTGATGACAAATCCCAGATGGCTGAACAGGGCATCATCAAAGTTGGCCAGTCCGTTATGTCCTTCTTCCAGGGCACGGATTTCTTTCAACAGGTAGGGGTGACCACGTACTGCACCCTGGCCAAAAATGATCATGCTGCGGGTGAGAATGTTGGCTCCCTCCACGGTGATGCCAATGGGAACCGCTTGATGGATACGTCCCAACAGATTGCGCGGTCCCATGCAGATGGCGGCCCCGCCTTGAATATCCATGGCATCGGCCACCACCTTGCGCATTCTTTCCGTCAGTTGATACTTGATCAATGCGGAGACGACGGAAGGTTTTTCACCCCGATCCACCGCCATGGCGGTCAATTGACGGGCTGCATCCATGAGATAGGTATGACCGGCAATGCGGGCCAAAGCCTCTTGAATGCCCTCGAATTCGCCAATGGGAGATTTAAACTGACGGCGCACCCTGGCATAATCCCCGGCCAGTCGGCTGGCCAGTTTACCTGCACCGGTGCTGAGAGCAGGCAGGGAGATGGAACGACCATCGGCCAGGCATTCCATCAGCATGCCCCAGCCCTGTCCCACCCGTTCCGGTCCGCCAATCACAAAGGAAAGGGGAATAAAGATATCCTTACCCCGCACTGGTCCATTCTGGAACGGTACACCCAGGGGATTGTGACGATGGCCTATTTGCAAACCACGGGTATTGGCAGGAATGAGAGCCACGGTGATGCCAATCTCTTCCTGCTCTCCCAATAGATGGTCTGGATCCAACAGACGAAAAGCCAATCCCACCACCGTGGCCACCGGGGCCAGGGTGATATAGCGTTTGTCGAAGGTAAGGCGAATGCCCAGGAGCTGTTTTTCCCCACCAAAATCCTGGCGGCAGACCACGCCCAGATCGGGCAGGGAACCGGCATCGCTGCCCGCGTGGGGGCTGGTGAGGGCAAAGCAGGGGATTTCCTCACCATTGGCCAGGCGGGGCAAATAATGGTGCTTTTGCGGCAGGGTGCCATAACGTAACAGCAATTCTGCCGGTCCCAGGGAGTTGGGCACCATGACGGTGACAGCGGCGGTTACGCTGCGGCTGGCAATTTTGGTCACCACCGCCGAATGTTCCAGGGCAGAAAAACCCAATCCCCCATATTCGCGGGGGATGATCATTCCGAAAAATCCCTCTTGTTTCAGCATGTTCCAGACTGGCAACGGCAGGTCTTCATCCTGGTGGGTGATCCGCCAGTCATCCAGCATGGCGCACAATCGGTTGACCGGTCCGTCCAAAAAGGCTTGTGCCTCGGCAGACAGGGTAGGGGCGGGCATGGCCAGCAGGCGTGACCAGTTGGGCTGACCGGAAAACAACTCCCCATCCCACCACACGGAACCCGCCTCCAGGGCCTCCTTTTCGGTGCGGGAGAGGGGCGGCATGGCCTTTTTGAACAAGTTCATCACCGGCTTGGCCAATACATG
>JADFXB010000300.1 GCA_015233935.1 Magnetococcales bacterium
TGGGCTTGTCTCCCGAATATGGCCTCTATACCGCCATTTGGGGAACCCTGTTGGCAGCCATCCTGGGAGGTTCCACCATTGTAGGCGGTCCCAATACGGCGGTGGCCATCCTGTTGGGCGTGACCGTTTCTTCCTATGCTGGGCGAGGAAGTCCCCTCTATCTGGAGCTGGTTCTTCTGCTGTCGGCCATGACGGGGATCCTTCAACTGATGATTTGGCTGGCTCGCGGTGGTCGCCTCTTTCAATATTTCAGTCCCACCGCCATTTTGGCCATGACCACCGGGGTGGGTATCCTCATTGTTGCCTCCTCTTTGTCGGGTATTACCGGTATTGTGGGTTTGGAATCCCGTCGTTTGTTTGAACAAATTTACCTCACCCTGGTGGCGATGGCGGATGGATTGGCCAATCCCTATTCTCTGATACTGGGTTTGGTCACGGCACTCCTGGGTTGGCTGGCGGGAAAACGCTGGGGGCCGCGCTGGCAACTTTTGGCGGCCATGGGGGGCGGTTGGCTTCTTGCAGCCCTTCTGCACCTTGTGCTTCCCCAATCGGTCAGTGAAATGGAAATGGTGGGCAGCTTGCCTATGGCGTGGCTTCCCTTGACGGTACTTCCAACCACCTGGGATCACCTGCTCATGGCCATGGAAATGATCCCAGCAGCCATCAGTATTGCCCTGGTTGGCCTGGCTCAGACCATGGTCATTGGCAAGGGTATCAACCTTTCCAATCGGGAGCGCATTAATCTGCATCGGGAAACCTTCGCCCAGGGGGCCAGTAATCTTCTTACGGTTTTTTTCTCCTGCTTTGCCGGTTCGGGCAGTTTCAATCGTACCGCAGCCGGTCATCAGATGAATGCCATGACCCCTTGGCCTGCCATCCTCTCCTCCCTTCTCATCTTCCTTTTCATGCCTTTGTTGGGTGGGTGGTTTGTCACGGTGCCCATGCCGGTCATGGCGGGTGTTTTGCTGTTGGTGGGCGTGGTTATGGTAAAACCTCAGGAAATCCATAGATTATGGCAGCTTCCTGGTGAAATGTTGGTATTTATCCTGGTGTTGTCTTCCGTATTGATCCTGGGATTGGAAAGGGGCATCCTTATTGCTGCCGCCACCTCGGTGATTCCCTTTTTGCTGGGAGCTGCTGTCTTGCAAGGTCGCATGGTTCAAATGAGTGGTGGCGTTTCCTTGGAACTGAATGGCAACCTTTTCTTCGCATCCCTGGATCCCCTGGCCAATCATCTCAAATCTTGCTCGACACAACCATTGATCATTAATCTGCGGCAAGTCTCCTATCTGGATTACAGCGGTGTGGATTCCCTCCTGCAAGAGGCCCGTCGTCGTGATAAACTCAACTTGCCTATGGTGGTCTACGTCCACACCTCTGCCCAGCAGCGTATTTTGGAACAGGCGGACCGCAGCGGCATTCTCTACTTGGTCAGTAGCTTGCCGGAAGCTCGCCAGGTATTGCTGGATAAAGCTTGCCAAGCAGAGGTGAGATTTTCCAACCAAGCCATCTAATTCGTTGGACAAAAATGCAACATGATGCCCCTGTTCTCTTTTATCCGCTTAATACGTGATGCCCCTCCCATAATAATCCTTACCCTGTTTGGATTGATGCTGTTGGCTGGAATTACCGATGGGGTGGGTATCATCTTGTTGGTTCCCCTTCTTAACAGTTTGCAGGGCACCCCTGATGGGAGTCCTGTGGCCACCACCCTTTTTTCCGTTTTGCAAAAATCAGGAATTTCGCCATCGGTAGAAGGATTGTTGCTGGTATTCCTCCTTTTGATGGTCGGGCGCAGTGTGTTGCTCTACTTCCGTGAAATCCTCTCCACTACTTTACAACATCGATTGGTGGACCGTCTGCGCCATCGTTGTTTTGCGGCGTTACTTTCGGCTGAATGGCGTTGGGTGGTGGCCGGACGCAGTTCCGACCATGCCAGTTTTTTGAGTAATGATATCAGCCGGGTAGGAACCGGTCTCTATTTTGCTCTTTCCTTAATCGTAAGTTTGATCTCCTTGGTAAGTTATCTGGCGGTTGCTTTTTTGCTTTCCTGGCAAATGACCCTTTTTGCCATTTTTAGTGGTGGAGGTGTTTTTCTTCTCCTGGCCGGGCAGCGTCGTCGTGCCCTCCAATTGGGAACCAGGCTGGGCCAAGCCAATCGTGCCATCCACAGCAATTTGCAAGAAAGCTTGGCTGGTCTCAAGCTGGCCAAAATTCTTGGCAGTGAAGAGCGGCATTTGGCCTTGTTTGGCCAAGTTGTTGGTGATTTGCGCCGTCAACAGGAGGGGTTTTCTGCCTCTACCAGTCTTTCCCGTGGCCTCTTACAGGTGGGAGGGACCATTCTTTTGGTGGGATATCTCTATGCAGGGTTACGCTATTGGCAAACACCGGTCAGTGAACTGCTCATCCTGGTCTTGATCTTCTCCCGCGTTATTCCCATGTTTTCCACCGTGCAACAACACTTTCACCACTGGTTGCATGCCCACCCCGCTTTGTTGGAAACGGAAAAAATGCTCCAGGAGTGTACAGCAAACGCCGAGCCTCCTCCTCCATCTCCTGTCCCCCCTTGGCCAGTTCTGGAAGCTATTTGTCTACAAAACATCACCGTTCACTACCCGGATCGGACAAATCCGGCTCTCCACTGTCTTTCCCTCTGTTTGCCCGCCAAAACCACTACCGCCATCATGGGAACCTCTGGGGCGGGCAAATCCACCCTGGCTGATGTGCTGGCTGGTCTTTTACTGGTGGATGAAGGTGAACTTGTCATCGATGGCACCCCAGTCACCGAAGGCCTTCGTTTGCGCTGGCGGCGCAATGTGGCCTATGTTCCTCAGGAAGTCTTTTTGTTCAATCATACCATTCGGCATAACCTGCTGTGGGGAAACCCTTCCGCTACGGAAGATGAGTTGAAGTCGGTCCTTAAACAGGCGGCAGCCGAGTTCGTCTTCCACTTGCCCAATGCTCTGGATACCGTGGTGGGGGATGGGGGGATTCGCCTCTCCGGTGGCGAACGACAACGACTGGCCCTGGCCAGGGCTTTACTCAAAAAGCCCTCCCTGCTCATCCTCGACGAAGCCACCAGTGCCCTGGATAGGGAAAATGAATTACGTTTAAGAACCGCTATTGAAAACCTGCATGGGGATCTGACCGTCGTTCTTATCGGGCACCGTCTGGCCACCCTGGAACATGCGGATTTGGTGGTCATCCTGGAGCAGGGACGTATTCATGCCCAGGG
>JADFXB010000301.1 GCA_015233935.1 Magnetococcales bacterium
AAATACAAAAAACCGTGTCAAGGATAATTCTCAAGGTGGGGTGCTGAATAGATACTAAATTTCTTTGAATATTGTTGAATATAGCATATTTTCCCCCCATAGGGTAACAATTTCTTTGTAACGCCTTTTTTGTTATTTATTAATGTTTGCTTAATTGGGTAAATGGGTGCGTAGTTGCCCATTTTGGCAAGGCATGCCATTGTTGGGTGGAAGGAAAATTTTTCATGGGTTGGGGAGCGGATTTTCTTGACAGAAAAATGGCATCTGTGTACTATATGCCCTCCAAAGCAACGGGAGGTTTTGTTGCAGGTTGTTGCGAGGATATTCCCCGGTAGCTCAGTCGGTAGAGCGGGTGGCTGTTAACCACTAGGTCCATGGTTCGAGTCCGTGCCGGGGAGCCATTTTTATTTAATTGTCTTAGAAGAAGAAATCCTGCCCGCCTTGTGCGGGTTTTTTTATTTTTGGGAATTCTGCTGGTCTCTTGCTGGTCTGAAAAGGTGATGGCGCATGGTGTGCCGTCACCTTTTTTTATGGAGAGCGGCCATGGAACAACGGGCCAACGCCTTGATTCATAGTAGTAGCCCCTATTTATTGCAGCATGCCCATAATCCGGTGGACTGGCATCCATGGGGTGAGGAGGCCCTGGCTTTAGCGAGGGAGGAAAATAAACTCCTTTTTGTTTCCATTGGTTACAGTGCTTGTCACTGGTGTCATGTCATGGAAGAGGAGAGCTTTCAGGATCCCCAGGTGGGTGATCTGTTGCGCCGTTGGTTTGTCAGTATCAAGGTGGATCGAGAGGAAAGGCCGGATGTGGACCACCATTTCATGCAACGCCTGTTGGCCCTCAATGGCAACGGTGGTTGGCCCATGAGTCTGTTTTTGACGCCTGATTTGCACATGCTCTATGCGGGAACCTATTTTCCACCCCAGGCACGCCATGGTTTACCCTCCTTCAAAGATATTTTGTTCACCTTGGGGAATCAATGGCACCAGCACCCAGATTGGACCACCCGTCAGGCCCTGGCTTTGCATGAAGAGTTGCGCCAGGCTTTGAATACGCCCAGGCCAAGTAAGGTGGTGGATTTTGCCAAGGTGGTGGATAGGGTGGCCACCTTTTGGCAGCAGCGCATGGACCCTAAATATGGGGGATTTGGCGATCACAGTAAATTTCCCCAACCGGTAATCCTTTTGTTTTTGCAACGATATGCCAGGGAGCAGGGTAGGGTGGAGTTGCAAAGGCAGTTGGCCATGACTCTGGAGCACATGGCAGCGGGTGGTTTGCGGGATCAACTGGCGGGTTGTTTTCACCGCTATACGGTGGACCGTTATTGGCATTTGCCCCATTTTGAAATCATGCTTACCGACAATGCTTTGTTGGCGCGTACCTATCTGGAAGCTTGGCAGACTTCCCAAAACCTGCTCCATGCAACCGTGGTGGAAGGCATTCTAAGGGATGTTCAGCAACGTTTTTTACTGCCAGACCTTTGTTTTGCCTCTTCCCTGGATGCGGATAGTGAAGGGGAGGAGGGAAAGTATTACAGTTGGAACAAAGAAGAAATCTTTTCGCTCCTTGGTCCCCAGGCAGGAAAAAATTGGTGCCAATATTGGCTTAACCAGGAGGTGAAGCTGGAAAGCGGTGAGGGGTTGGTGCGCTGGATGGCAGATCTGGATGGCAAAGAATTTATTCAGCACTGGTCCGCCTTTGAGGAGAGCAGGAAAACACTTTACCACCATCGCAGTCAAAGGGTGGCCCCCGCCTTGGATGACAAGGTGATCACCTCCTGGAATGGTATGATGATCAGTGCCTTTGCCAGGGCTGCGGCGGTAATGGACCGTCCCGACTGGCTGGCCACGGCACGGGCGGCCATGGAAAGTCTGTTAGTTCACAACATGCATAACCAGCGTTTAATCCACTCCCGCCGGGGAGATCGGGTGCAGTCGGCTGTTTTTCTGGAAGATTATGCCTTCGTCATCCTGGCTTTGCTGGATCTATACCAGGTGGATTTTTCCCCGCAGGATTTGCAACGTGCGGTGGGACTGGCCAGGGAGATGGTTGAGAGATTTCAAGGGGAGGAGGGAGAACCTTTTTATCAAACCCCCATTCATGAGCCGTCGTCTTTACCAGCGGCCTGCATCCTGGAAGATGATGCCCTGCCTTCGGGCCAAAGTGGGGCGATCTTGTCTTTATTGCGCTTGGCGGCTCTTACGGGGGATGCCAGCTTTGCCGCCAATGGAGAACGGATTTTGCAAGGGCTATCTGGTTATCTGGCGGAGCGGGGCGGCGCGGCTGTGGCTTTGTTGGAGGCGGTGGATTATCTGCCCGGCAACGGCATACACATGGTCATCACCGGGGTACGGGAGGATGGCACTTTTCGCCAAATGTTGCAAAAAATTCGTCACGCCATGCTGCCCGGCTTGAGTCTGCTTTGGCAATCCCCCTGTCCCAATCGGCCTTCACCGGCGATTTCGGTATGCCAGGGAACCACCTGTTTACCGACAGCTCAAGGGTTGGCGGAAGTGGAAGTCTTGCTGAAAAAACTTCTGCAAAAAAAAGAAAAAGTGGTCAGTTAGGATTCAACTTGCCTTGATAGGATAATACCCAAGGGAACCCACAGGTGGGCGTCCCATAATCGAAGAGAGTGGGTGGGAGGTGTGCCATGTCTGTCCTGATGTTGAATCATCATCCCGTTACCGTTCCAGTGACCGAAAAGCGGTCCTGGTTGGAATTTCAAGGTGTGGTAGCCATGCTGGCCTCCCGTCGTACCCGTTCTCTGGTCAGTGATGGCTTGGTGTGGACTCCCGCTGCTGTCATCGCCAGAATCAAAGCCAGGTTGGCCAGAAAAGCCTAACCGCAGTCGAGGAATCATTCATCCGGCTCTGCCAATAATGGCAACCATAAAACCCGGACAAATGTTCCATAATGGGGCGTTTGTCCGGGTTTTTTTGTGTATTTTGTGCTATGTTTTATTCTCTTCACTGGTGACCCATGGTGTCTATTCTATTGTTGTTTCACCCCAATTCTTCACAGTACAGCAGTAACTCTACCGTGTATTTCACTTGACAATGTTTTCTAAAGAGATGAGACTCCACGAGCTGGGGGAGCCTAATAAATGGCTTCTTATTGTAAATGGTTGGTAGGCATCATGGGATGGGGAGATCCAGTAGGGTATATATGAAGCGCATTTTGGCCAGATTTGCTTGTATGCTTTTGTT
>JADFXB010000302.1 GCA_015233935.1 Magnetococcales bacterium
GTATCGGCGGGAAATCTCTATGCCGATTCCCATGACGAGCTGGTGGAACTGGCCAAAATCGAAGATTCGACCCGATTTTTGGGCCACATTCCCAAGGTGAAACTGATCAAAGGGGATGCAACCACAACCATCCCGAAATTTATCCAAGAGCATCCCCACTTGTTGGTCAGTCTGCTCTTCATGGACTTTGATTTGTATGAACCCACCAAAGTCGCCCTGGAACATTTTGTGCCGCGCATGCCCAAGGGGGCGATCATTGCCTTCGATGAGCTGGATAACCCCCTGTGGCCCGGTGAAACCCTTGCCATGCTGGACGTTTGCGGGGCAAAAAATTTGCGCATTGAGCGCATTGAATTCGACCCGTATATCGGTTTCGCTGTCATTGATTGAGCAACCTATGGAAGTGGCAATGGATACAACCCAGTTGGCAAAAAGAATGCGGCGTCATGTCTTGCGGATGACCAGCCTTGGCGGCAGTGCCCACATCGGTTCCATTTTTTCCATGGTGGACTTGATGGCGGTATTATACGGAGCCATTTTACGGGTGGATCCGCAAAATCCCAAGTGGGCGGCCAGAGATCGTTTTATCCTGAGCAAGGGCCATGCAGGGGCGGGTGTCTATGCCGCTTTGGCCGAACGGGGATTCTTCGATGTCAAGACCCTGGACACCCACTATCAAAATGGCTCCATTTTGAGTGGCCATGTCTCCCACAAAGGGGTGCCGGGTGTCGAACTTTCCACCGGCTCCCTGGGCCACGGTCTGTCGGTTGGAGTTGGAATGGCCTATGGAGCCAAACTGGACCAGCAGGAACACAGGGTGTTCGTTATGCTCAGCGATGGTGAATGCGATGAAGGGTCCAATTGGGAAGCCATCCTTTTTGCCCCGCATCATAAGCTTGATAATCTGGTGGTTATCGTGGATTATAATAAACTGCAAAGTTTGGCTCCGGTTTCAGAAACCTTGGGTTTGGAACCTTTTGTCGATAAATGGCGCAGTTTTGGTTGGGCTGTCAAAGAAATTGACGGCCACAACCATCAACAAATCAGGGAGGTGTTGGGGCAGGTGCCGTTGGAGCGGGGGAAACCCAGTTGTATTCTTGCCCACACCATCAAAGGCAAAGGAGTCTCCTTTATGGAAAACTCCGTGCTTTGGCATTACAGAACTGCCCGTGGCGAAGAGTATGATGCTGCATTGCAGGAGCTGAGTTAAAAAATGAGAGATGCCTTTGTGAAACGTCTGACCCTGCTTGCAGCCGCCAATCCCCGTGTGTTTCTGATGACAGGAGACCTGGGGTTTGGTGTTCTGACCGATTTTGCAGAAAAATTTCCCTCCCAATTTTTGAATGTGGGTGTCGCCGAACAAAACATGATCGGGGTCGCCACCGGTTTGGCCCTGGAAGGACGCATCGTTTTCGCCTACTCCATTGGAAATTTTTCCACGCTGCGCTGTCTCGAACAAATTCGTAATGATGCCTGCTACCATGACGCCAACGTCAAGGTGGTGTGTGTGGGTGGTGGGTTCAGCTATGGGGCCTTGGGTATGTCCCATCATGCAACCGAGGATATCGGCATTCTCCGAGTGTTGCCTGGCATCACCGTCTCTGTGCCGGGGGATGTCTGGGAAGCCGCAGAAGCCACCGCATCCCTGGCGGCAACACCGGGTGTCGGCTATTTAAGGCTGGACAAATCCCATGCTTCAGGAATCGACAACAGCCAGGAAACATTCCAGCTTGGTAAAATCAGGACCGTGCGCCAAGGCAGGGATATAACTCTGGCCTGCTGTGGTGGCATTCTGGGGGTGGTGATGGCAGCAGCCCAGGAGCTGGAAAAAGACGGGATAACATGCCGGGTATTGAGCGTACATACCATCAAACCCATGGATCAAGAAACCATTTGCCAGGCGGCAGTTGAAACCGGGGGAATCGTGACGGTGGAAGAACATACCGTGGACGGTGGACTTGGCGGCGTGGTGGCAGAAACCTGTCTTGAAAATGGGTGCATCCCCAAAAAATTTGCCAGAATGGGTCTTAAAAACACCTTTGCGGCGGTGGTCGGCAGCCAGGAATATTTGCGTCAACGCTATGAACTGGATTCAGCCGCCATTGTGACTCGCGTCAGAGTATTGCTCCAATGCTAAAGAGAATGCTGGACATCGTGATTTCGTTTTTCGGCCTGCTGGTACTGTCGCCAGTCTTGTTGCCCATTATTATCCTGATCTGGATGCAGGATTATCACTCCCCCTTCTATCTCGCACCACGGATGGCACGGGGCAGTGGAACCTTTCGTATGGTGAAATTGCGTTCCATGGTGGCCAATGCCGATAAAACCGGTGTCAATTCCACCTCCAACGACGACCGGCGTATCACCCCGGTGGGCAAATATATCCGCAAATTTAAACTGGATGAGTTGATGCAACTGTGGAATGTGTTGCTGGGAGATATGAGTCTGGTTGGTCCCAGGCCCCAGGTGGCAGCGGGTGCGGCGTTGTATACCGAGGAGGAAAAAAAGCTGCTTACGGTACGTCCCGGTATTACCGACTTTGCATCCATCGTCTTTTCCGATGAAGGGGATATCCTGGAAGGGGCAGAAGATCCAGATTTGCTTTATAACCAGATTATCCGTCCCTGGAAGAGCCGCCTGGCTTTGCTGTGTATCCAACATCAATCCGTGGTGTTGGACTTGCGGATCATCTGGTTGACAGCACTGGCTATCCTTTCTCGTGAGTCCGCCCTTCAAGGCGTTAATAAAATTTTACTCGCCTGGGGAGTGGATGATCTGTTGGTTCGGATGGCTGCTCGCCAAGAACCTTTGCTGGCTTATCCTCCACCAGGCGGGAGTACCGTAGTCACCGCTGGGCACCAGTGATTACCAACCGGTTTTGACGAAACAAGGTACTCTCGAATCGGTTATCAAGGATCGTTTTCTCTGGCCGCTGATCGCGGCTGGCATCCGAAGCATTACTTTCCCCACAGGAATGATCTTACCATGTCCGACACCCCATCTTCTGCCCTTGATCCCCAACCATATCCTGTGGCCACGATTCCTGTTCCACCAGCCGAAGAGGGTGAAATCGATATTTTTAAATTATGGGATATGCTGGTCGCAGGGAAAAAGCTGATCCTGATTTCCATTGTCCTGTGTACCGCTCTGGCCATGCTCATCGCCTTTACCACCAAACCAGTATACAAGGCAGAAGTCTTGTTGCTCCCC
>JADFXB010000303.1 GCA_015233935.1 Magnetococcales bacterium
AGATGGCAACGGGTGTCATAAATGGCTGATGCCCAGGCAAGATGATCCGGAGTTGGATTAGAAGAAATTATAACAATGTTTTTCCAGGGGGGCAACTTGGAAGTTCACGATCTTGTCATAATTCATTTTTTATTTTAAAAACAGATAGTTGGCAGCAAGGCTCTGCAATAAAATAAACAGCTGCCAGGGTAGGGTATTTAGTGGACGAATTATAAAATCGTTTTATTAAAGGGGCGGCAAGCCGCCCCTTAAGGAGATCATTCCGTATCACACTCCACCAGTTCGGCCAATAATTGTTTGACCTGCTCCCGCAGCCAAATGTTGGCGGGGCTTTTATCGGTTCTGGGGTGCCAAGCCAGGGCCAGGCGCAAGAGGGGTGTACGGAAGGGAAGGCGTTGGTAGGTGAGGGCTGGAAAGGCGGTGCTGAAATATTTGGCGGTTCCCTCCGGCATCACCGCCAGCAGGTTGCTTTGAGCCAACATGGGGGGGATGAGGGCAAGGGTGTCCAGACGGGCCACCACATGGCGGCTTCTGTCCATGAGGGAGAGGGCCTCATCCACCACTGTGGTCTCCATGCCACGGGGATAGTAGTGGATGTGTTGGCATTCCAAAAAGGCATCCAGGGTTAAACCCTGCTGCATTTTGGGATGTTCCTTGCGATAAAGGCAGACATATTCCCACTGGAAGAGGCGGTGCAAGTTGACCTTGGGGGGAACCCACTGGAAGCGGCTAAGAACCAAATCCACCACACCGGTTTCCAGAAAATTGACCTCATCCTCTCCGCCGATATCCACCACTTGCAGGGTAATGTGGGGGGCAATCACGGAAAAGTGGTTGAGTAAGGCTGGCAGCAGAATGGCTCCCGCATAGTCCACCATGCCGATACGAAAAAGATTGCTGGCCTGGGCGGGGATAAATCTTTCCTGATTGAGGGCCATGCGCACGTGGTCCAGGGAGGTGCGAATGGGTTCCGCAAGCTCCATGGCGCGGGCAGTGGGTTCCATGCGATGGCCTACTTTGACAAACAAGGGATCATCAAAGGTTTCCCGCAGACGGCGCAAAGTATTGCTCATGGCGGCCTGGGTAATCCCCAGAATACGCCCAGCTCTTGTAACCCCCCGTTCGGTCATCAGGGTGTCGAAGGCGACCAGCAGATTGAGGTCAAACTTGACGATGTCGGTTTTCATATATCCTCCACAAATGAACGATCAAATCAATTGAATTCCGGTTGTTGCAGGTGGGCTATTGATGGAAATGGGGCCAATACTGCAATCGTACCATCCAACGCGTTAGCAGAAAGCCATAAATTGGATTATTCCACAGCAAACTTACGTCAAAATGAATATCTAACATTTCGATATCATAGTATTGTTGTCCATACCACCTGATAAAATATGAACATACATGAGGCCGATGAATGATTCAAGAGAAAAATGATACCTTGCAAAAAACTTGCTTTCGTTGAACCTGATAAAGAGGGAAATGTCTTTATTGCTGCGGATCTTCTATCAGGCGATGAAGCAAATTGGCCAGGCATGCAGTGCGTTGACGGCGGGAGTACGGCTGGATGGCCAATGAAGAAGGCACCCAAACCCGATTGTGGATGATATCATATAAAAATAATTCTATTCTTTCCAGTAATTTTTCGTCAGTTTTCAGACTAAACAGGTGTTCTATTCCAACAGCCGCCAATAAGCGCGCTGTGGCACCATGGGGGTGGACAAAGGGAAGAATGGGTCTGCCAGTTTGAATATATTCATAAACTTTGGCAGGAACCTGGGGATTGAATCCCTCCCCTTGCAACAAAATTAAACCATCGGCTCGCGCCATCTCCTCCAAGGCCTGTTGGCGGGAAACGGGCGGGGCAATGACCACCAAATCCTTGAGACCCAATCCATCCACCTGCTGGCGTAACCAGCCTTCCTGGCCACAGGCACGAAAGGTAAGCCGCAAGGGAATTCCCCCTCCTGCTTGCTGTAGGCAACGAATTTTTCCTTGTTGCAACAACAGGGCAAAACATTGCAAGAGGGAAAGCGGCGAACGCTCACCCTCACCAGAATAGAGGGTGCCACTGTGGAGCAACTCCAGAGGTCGCTCCAGGGTGAAGGGGGTGGGGCGGATCTCTCCTGCTCCCGGCCACGCATCCCAACCGTTTTCCACCACCTGCCAATGGTGGTCCGGCAAATGGGGAAGACGCTCCTGTTGCACTTGCACCATTTCCGGGGTAGCGGTGACCACCTTCTGACAGCGGGTTATACACGCCTCTTCCAAACGGGAAAGATAATTCCGCATGAAAGGGTCGGCAGGATAACGGGGAGAACACATGGGATCCCGAAAGTCCGCCACCCAGGGCAGGCCAGACCAGCGGCTGAGGGTGTGGGCAATGCAATGGCTGGTGGCAAGAGGATAGGTGGACCAGATGGCTTGTGGACGATAACGTTGAATCAAGGCCATCCCCAAAGGGATGGCGGCCAGACGCCAGGAGGACCAACGGTCGGGCAGGGCCGTAAAACGAAAATAGCGTCCCCGTATGGCCAAATGACGGCTGCTATCCAATGCATAGGCCCGATGTATGGGACAAGGAGGGAGGGGAGAATCCATATCCAAAGAAGGGTAGGCCATGGGGTGGGCCGTCAAGACCACCGGCTGCCAGCCAAATTCAGGCAAATGGCGAGCAAATCCCACGCTACGATGGCTGCCACTGGCCCCTCCCATGGGAGGAAAATGGAAGGCCACCATGAGAAGCCGTTTCATTGCTCTCCTTCCAAGTTCAGCGACCACCAGCGGGTGATTTTTTGCTGGCCTCACCCTTTTTGCCTTTGGTATCCGGCGGTTTGTCGATCAAAATTTTCTGAATGGGGCGGGTATTGCGTCCCAATAGACTGGCCATGCGGGAGATCAATCCGGCGGGCAGATGGAGGGGTTCCTTGTAGACAAACCAGGCCACCCCCTCGGTACAGGGCGGGGTGGTAAGAGACCCCACATAAAAATAGGCGGTCAGTTCCCGTGGCAGCAAATCGGCGGCATTGAGATAAAAGTTGCCGGTTAATTCCAGATCCACCTTCATGGGCAGGGCACTAAACAGGGCATCCACGGTGCCATTGACCGCCTGCTCCCCTTCGGTGACAAAAACCGCCAATTGCAACAGTTTACCATCCACAGCCCGATGGAGAAACTGAATCTCCATGGGATAGGTGCGGCC
>JADFXB010000304.1 GCA_015233935.1 Magnetococcales bacterium
TAATCATCCACCTTGAGGGTGGCCTTATCTATATAAACACCGATATATTCCTGCGGGGCAAAATCCAGGGTTACCTTGTCCCCGCCGGTTTCAATGGCATAACCACCCTCTTTGGCAAAACTGCCTTTCCAGTCGATGGCCGAACTGACCAGCAGGCCATCATCCCCATTGAATTGCACCTCAATGCCCTGACTGGTAAGGTCCAGACCCTCTATCCCGACGATTTGTGCATCACCAACGGTAAGACGACCGGCACTCATGGAACCCAGTAACAGATAATCATCCAGACTGTTGGGAATGGCCAACGCCATGCCAAGGTCCACATCCTTGAGAACCAGTCCTACCGCACTGCTATTGATTTCATTGGTTTCCAGGGTGGGACCGGGATCAGCAACACTAAGATAATTTTCCCCATCGCCAACGTAACCGATAAAACCAAAGGCATCAGCAACCCCAAAAGTTAACATCTCCACTTCGGTGGTCATGGTGCCGGATAGAGACAGGGCATCGTTGCGATAGGTGACATCCACACTTTCGGTCCCAGCCCAGCCCAGGGAAAAATTACCTGAAATATGAAGAAAGCTGGAAACCTCCAACACCCCCTGGCCGGTTACCGACGTGGGCAGCGAGAGAGAAGGAAAATAGGAATCATTAAAATACATTCCCAACATGGTATTGATGGATGTGGAAGAGGATTGGAAGGAAAAACCATCCAGTTCAACCACTTCCAGTTGCAACCTGTCGCTCAATTGATTGAGTTGGAAAAAGGTGGAGCCGTCGCCAAAACCATAAAGGCCGCTAATCGTATCAAAATTGCCACTGACCGATTTCCAGGTGAGGATATCGAAGGTTTGTCCCACCTGGGGAATAAAGCCATCCAACAACGAAATATTCAGATTGCCATCCAAAATGGCGGCATCTTTAATATTGAGCTGGTCATAACCATCGTTGGTAATGGAAGAACCGGGACCGGGGGTGAGACCACCAATTTCCACGGTTAGCGTGGCGTTGGCATCCTGGGAATAACTGTCCACCGTATCGATGCCTGGAGAGTGCCCCGGACTGACCGTGCCCTGATTGAACAGGGTGCCGTTGACAAGAATGTTTCCAGAGAGCGTTTGACCATTCTGTACGGTCAAGTCTCCCGTATGGCACAAGTCTGGTTGAACGGTGGCCTGTTGGGTTGCAAGGGCGGCATCCAGTTGGTCGGGAGAGACCGTGGGGTGCATGGTTTCCTGGCGATGCAGGTCATCCAGAATGACGGCCACCCCCAGGGAATCGGCAGACATCAGTAACCGATTTTCCATGGCTTCCAACTGGTAGGGCCGTGGATGGGTGGTCTTGCCAGTAGGGCGGCGGCGTTGCGGACGGCTTGCAGAATTTTTAGTGGCCATCTTTTTACTTGACCCTTATTTTGTTAAAAAGCTTTATTTTTGATCCAGCTTGGTTGGCATGGGAAGCTCCAACTCACCTGAACTTCCCAATAAAATGATGCCATCCTTGTTATCAAACTCAATTTTGATCTCACGTAGGGAACTGGCTGCATCTTGCAGGGGGGAGGCAAAGACCACCACCCCATTTTTTTGCATGGTTTCTCCCAGGGTGGGAAAGTGGATGGTGACCTCTTTCCCCTTGGTCAAGCCTTGGGAGGATTTATGTTCAATGCTGCACGTCAAAACACCAATGCGGGTATCCACCAGGCGTACCAGGGGTTGATTGGCCAGGGCGGTGGCTCCTTCATCCAGGAACAGGCGCACCACCGCCCCTTCCATGGGGGAGAGCAGTTTTCTTTTTTCCAGGTCCAATTTGGCTCGCCCGGCATCCAGGGCCTGGAGTTTTTTTTCATTTTCCAGTCGCAGGCGTTCTGCGTTGGCCAATTGATAATCGGTGGTGGCTTTATCCACATCTTCCTGACTGACAGAGCCGGTGGTGCGGGCCAAATTTTTCGCCCGTTCCATGAGTTTCAAGGTGTTGGCTTCACGATTTTTAGCGGCATTCACCTCAACCGGACTGTTGGCCAACAATTCACGCCTTTGATATTCAAGCAATTCTTGTCTGTCATCCAATTGCAGCAGAAGATCGCCTTTCCCAACACTTTGCCCCTCTTGGACAAGAATTTTGGCAATATCCCCGGCAACGGCCAAAGAGAGGGTAATATCGTGCCGGGGTTGGCTTAAACAGACCACTCTGCCAGCGGAAGAGGCCAGGGAACCTGCCCAAACGGTGGTTCCTCCCTCCCCCATGGTTGTCCACAGGATGACCATCCCCATGAAAAGCCAATGTTTGTTCAATTTATTCCAAACCATAGTGTTTCAGGATAGAGCCTTCGGTGGTATGCAACAGGACCAGGGCTTTCTCCAGGGAGACTTGGGTATCCAGTTCGGCATGGATGGCCTGGTTGGTCAGTTCCTCTTTTTCAAGGACAGCACGGGCCGTACTTTTGCCAGCAGCGTAACGTTGCTGTTCGATGGATTGCATTTTTTTATTGCTGGATGCCACCGCTTGCATCTCGGCCAATTGTTCAGTGAGGGATTGCAGGTTGGCCAGTTGGGTGGCGATGGCATTGACCAGGGAGTTTTCCACCCCCTTGATTTCCAGCAAGGCCGATTGATGTTTCATACGGGAAGCGGACAATTCAGCCGCTGCCCCTTTGCCATCCAAGGGGGTTTTAAACTCCAAGCCAACGGCATGGCCACGATAGACTTGATCATTGACCTGGGTGAGGGCTTTGTCTGAATGGGTGGCCAGGCCTGTCATGTCGGTGGAGAGTTTCAAGTCCAGTTGGGGCAGGGTTTGATTTTCATAATAGTTGGTACGGGCCGACTCCTGCTCCACCTGTCGGCGGGCAATCAATGCCTCTGGCCGTGCGGACATGGCATGGTCCAGCAAGATTTGTTCGTTGGGAAGATTTAGTTTTTCTTGCGGTTTTGCCAAGACTTCCAGAGTGACACTGGAACCGGAAGACAACGAAAGAAAATTTCTCAACTGCTCACTGGCATTGTTGAGTTCTTGCTGGCCTTGAAAAAGGCTGCGACGACGCTCGGCGACCCAGGAGGTCATGCGAAGCATTTCCGATTCGGCCAATTGTCCGCTGGCCACCCGTTGCCGATCTTCGGACAGCATTTTTTCCGCAATGGCCAGGGAGCTTTTGCGCAGTTTGACCACATGTTGCAGCAAATAATAATCCCAATAGGCCCCCAAC
>JADFXB010000305.1 GCA_015233935.1 Magnetococcales bacterium
TCCCCCACCCTGGTGGAGCAACCGGTCATTTTATTGGTGGGACCAGAAGGAGGATTCAGCCAGGAGGAGCGGATTACCCTGACGAATCACGGTGGAACCAACGTCTCCCTGGGTGGCCGCCTATTACGCACCGAAACCGCTGCCTTGGCGGCATTGGCTTTGTTGAACTGTATTTGACTGGATTTTAAAAGATTGACCGGTAGGCATGCATTCCGATCCAATGTTTTCCTTGCTCACCCTATTACACACCATCCCTTGCATCTTTTTTACATTCCATTATTATTTTGGCGGCTATTTCCCCTTCTCATAATGGTTGCCCCATGTCTGACCATGATTATAACATATTTATCAGTTATCGCAGCACGGATAGAGTATGGGTGTCTTTTTTAAAGACTAACCTGGAATCCATAGAAGGATATCGCGTCTTTGTTGACAAATCGGCAATCCCGCCTGGCACCAATTACACAACCGAAATAATTAAAACCCTCTTAAAATGCAGCAAGGGCATATTCATTATTCCCAAACAAGGGGAAGATACCACATGGATAAAAGATGAACTTGATAAAATGATTAATCAGGCAAACAGCGACGATGGTTATTCTTTCGTACCTGTCAGGATTCATGATCAACAAGCCGACCTGCCATTATTAACAGGAAAGCAAATTCTTGATCTTAGATGCAGAAATGAAGAAGATTATATTAATAATTTTACCCATTTGATAAGCGGTTTGGAAAAAACGCATCCTGATAGAACGCCAACACCTGATATAACATTTACTTTTCCTTCCTTTACGAACCAACTACCACCAGCAAACACCTTGCTTCCCGACATCTTTAAATATATCGATTGTCGGCCACAAGTAGATGCCTTGGAAATCGACTTAAAAAACAAAAAAAAGAACCAATTTAAAGGGCCACTCTTCTGTCTTATTAAAGATGATATGGAGCAGGTTCCTAGCAATTTGGTATGGCGGTTCAAGAATGTCTACCAAATCATTTACAAAACAGTTAAAAGTAATGAACTCGAGAAACATGTATTAAATATAAGATTTAATAATTTATTTGACGAAATGAATGAATTGGATGAAAGCATTATCGACCTCACAACATTAAATACCGCAATCATGTCAAAAAGTCATTTACATGTTTTATGGGCACAGATTGATCATCGCCATTTTACTAAATTAAATTCAGATAGAGCAATAGGGAATTGGTTAAAACAATGGAAAGATAATAATAATATTCTTGAACTTCCTATTATAATATTATTATTCATTAATGAATCACCATCTCCAACCGAAAAACAGAAAGGTATTGTTGAATTATTAAGGAATATTTTCCCGTCAAAATTGTCCAACTTGGATAGAATGGTTAAATTGATTACTAAACACCTCTCTGAGGACAGGTTGCTTTCTCTGGATCCACTTAAGTCCATTACCCATTCAGATATTCAGATTTGGCTTGACCATCATATTAAGAAAGCAATGAACGATATACATAGTTATAATCTCTATGAAAGTTATTTTTTAAAACTTATTACAGAAAAAAGGACTATTACAATATTCGATTTTTTATATGTGCATACTCCATCTTTGACCAAATAACCCTATCCCAGGGAGAGTCTGGTGAATCTCACCCGCTACTATACCGGTAAAACCGAACGTTGGGCCAACGAGCCACGGCAGGATGTGGCGGAAGTGCCCCTTTCCAGCGAAGATCCCAAAGGGTATATCCCCTCCAATGGATTGATCAAGGCGGCCAATGTGGCTTTGATTCTTAATCGACCGCTGCTCATCACCGGTGAGGCCGGGGTGGGTAAGAGTGCTTTTGCCGATAATTTGGCCGGGGAAATGGGGTGGGGGAAGGCCATCAAGTTTCCTGTCACCTCCAACACCACCGCCAACGATCTGTTTTTCCATTATGATCAACTGCAAGAATTTCAGGATGCCAACCGCAAAGACTTTCAAATCAATTCCCCCTTTGATCGTCTGCGCTATCTCCGCTGGCAAGCCTTGGGAGAGGCCATTCTCTATTCCAACCATTACCAGAATGTGCAAAACCTTTGGCCCCATGGGGAGCCCACCTTTCCCGGTCCCCGCCGCTCGGTGGTGCTCATCGATGAAATTGACAAGGCAGAGCGGGATGTGCCCAACGATATTCTCAACCAAATCGAAGAGCTGTCCTTCCATATTCCTCAACTGCCCGATGTAAGCCAAAAAGGCCACCCTGGCTACCGGCTGACGGCCAATCGGGAGTTTAGCCCGGTGGTGATACTCACCAGCAATTCGGAAAAAAATTTACCCGACGCCTTCCTGCGCCGTTGTATCTATTTTGATTTGCAACTGGAGGTGGAAAAATTGCCGGAAATTGTGGCCAAGCGCATTGAAGGCATCAAAAGTGACAGCCAACTCCTCAAGGATGCCCTGGACTTTTTCAAAATATTGCGCCAGAGCAACAATCAATTGCGCAAAGCCCCCGCCACCGCCGAATTTCTCAACTGGCTCTATTATTTAAGAGAGGTGGGGTGCGGTCCCAATGACCGATTGAAGGTGACCACCATGGAATCCGTGCTTACCACCAGTCTGGCCTGTCTGGTGAAAAACAAGGAGGATACCTCGGCGGCCAATAAACTATTGATCGCCTGGTTAAAGGGTGGTTAAGCCGTCATGACCTTCCATGCGGACAACAGGGCAAGCCCCGATCAACCCTCCTCTACCCAGGAGGCGTTTTTTCAGGGTTTGCTCCCCTTTCTCCTCACCCTCCAAGGCCATGGTTTTACCGTGGGCGGTCGTGAGATGGTGGAGGTGCACCGTCTGCTGGTTTTGTGGGGCACCCATCAGCCCCTTCCCCAGTCCCAGGAGTTGGCCCAACTATTGGCCCCGCTTCTCTGCCACACCCCCCAACAACAGCAAACTTTTTATGACCTTTTTCAGAAGTGGCAAGCCACCGGCAAAACACTTTCGGCCCCCCCTTCCTTGCCTCCCATGGGGGAAATTGTCCGTCCCACTCCTCCCCTTCAAACCGCTCCTGCCACCGTCAAAGCAGACCGCTCCCTGGCGGCACGGGTGGCCATTTTTATTGTCACTCTTTTTCTGGCTGTGGTGGCTTTGGGATATTTTTTGTCAACTTCTGCCCCCATTCAGGAGCCAACCAAGCAGGAACCCCCCCCCCTTCCACG
>JADFXB010000306.1 GCA_015233935.1 Magnetococcales bacterium
CTCCAATTCTCTTCCCTTCTTCCTCCCAAGGTCGCTCCTCTCGTTGGTCGTTTGTTCTGGGACTGCTTTTTATCCTGTTTTATTATGGCCAGGTGGGTATCTATCCACTGTTTGATAAACTTTTCCCCAATGCTTGCCATGACACCTACCACTACACCCTGCGTGCCCTGAGCCTGCGGGAATGCCTGTTTACTCCCTGCCCTGCCATGGAACAGGCCAAAACAGCCATCGAAACCAATGTTTCCCTGGATCAGAAAGATACCAATAGCGTCCTGGCTTGGCAAAACAACCTTTGGCCAAAATTCGTTGGCCCACCTGTACTGCCAGCCTTTTATTCCCTGGTGCGCAGCTTCGTCAATGACTGGGAAGAGGCCAATACCCTCATCACCCTCCTGGCACTCCCTCTCCTTCTCCTCTTTATCGCTTTGACCTTACGATTCTTATTCGGGGAGGGCGGTGCTGGGGTTGCCCTGATACTCCTTGCCGGCCAACCCTTTTATGGACGCTCTTTGGATGTGGTCGCTCCTCACACAATGGTAATTTTATCTCTATTCATTTCATTGCTCATCTTGTTTAAATATGGCAAACACCGCCCTTGGCTGGTTCTTCCGTGCATACTTTTTCTGGTATTCAGTCATCCAGGAGGCATGAATTTTGGCTTGATTTTACTAGGATTTCTAATCCTGCAAAACGGTTTTTCAGGGTTGCGCCGGGTAATGCCCATTGTATTGACAGCCCTTCCCCTGGTTTTTCTTCCTCTCTATGGCCACCTCATTGGTGGTGAGGTATTTTTTTTCAATCCACTGGTTCATCAGCCCCCCATGGGGGATTTATTCACTAATTATTCTAGCAATCTGGACAGAGCCATCTGGATGAATGGACTAAGCCTCAAGGGGTATGGTGGAAGTTTATTTTTCTTAGCCGCAGTTTTCATCGGCATCTATTTCATGGAAGGGGAAAAACGCCTTTTGCTCGGAAAGCTCCTGCTTCCCACATTTGCAATTGCTGCCATTCTCATAGCTCACTACTCACCAACAAGCACCTTGGATGCATTCATGCGGGTATTCAACTTTGGGTTGATCCTTCTCACCGGTGCCGTTGGCTTGGCCTTTTGGCATACTTTGGCGGGCCTGTTTTACCCGGCCAAGCAACTTCTCATTGAAGGAAAGGGGAGATGGTTGTCGGCCTATGCAAAACCATGGCATGCCCCAGTTTCTATATTGCTCCTTTTCGGCTGTATGCTCTTCCTGATACCCACTCTTTTCCAACAACTTCGTCAAGGCTGGTGGCATCAGCAAGGTCTGGTGGCAAAACGCACTTGCGACCAGACTCTGGATCCCATGCAACCTGCGCTGATAAGGCAGACCCCCTCGCAAGCAAGCGATATCCTTTACAGCAATGAAATCACCTTTAATTTTTTTATGCTTCACGGCGGATTGGACAGAGGGGCCATCCCCCTTTGGAATATTTCCCATGCCAGGGACAAATGGAGCACTTGCAATAGCAGAGCACGTTTATTGGTTGGCATGAATCCTGGTTTGGTTGCAACGGGTGGCATAAAAAAATCTACCCGGTTTGTCCATGGCGGATTCAGGATAAACACCACCCCCTTAATCATCGCCTCGGACCACCCTCTTGCCTCCCAAACCCTGCGTCTCTTGGTAAAAAACCGGCATAAACATCAGGATGCCACCATTCTCTTCCAGTCGGTGGAGAGCAAACTTTCTCCCCACAAACTTTTCCTCCCGGCAGGCAGCAACTTGTGGCTCAATCCGGGGGAAAATGGCAACGATAACAATCTGCACCAGGAATTTATCCTCACTGCCGTGGATAACGACCCGGAGATTATTTTGCAAGGCGTTCGCCTTCAGGGCGAGGAAAAGCTCAACTGGCCATGGGATAAGGGCATTTCCATTGCTCTTGGCCAATCTCAATCAGCGGACAAACGGGTCATTTCCTTCGCCAGTAAGACATTTTTTCCTCTGAATCGCCCCATGGAGGCGATAAGTGATGGTGGGGCGTTTGTAGTTTTCCGCCTGGGTTCCCCACCTGATGAATGTACCGATGGTTCGTGAAAAAGGGTGGCGAACCGCTGTAAAGGGCAAGACATATGGACATTCTTCATGGCACATTCCCAAGATTTTGCATAAGATAACATACCATTGTCAACGAGGCCCCAAGTTCAGGGTCAGAGCCATATTGACGGGTCATGAACATCCTTTTCGTCAGTTCCCAACAATTTTTTGCTGAACCCATAGGCATCCTGCAACTGAGTGCCATCTGTAAACAATTGGGACATCAAACCCGCCTTTTTGTGATCACAAGATCCACACTTGTCCAGGATTTGGAGGAATTTCGGCCTGATGTTATAGGCTATGGCACCATGTCGGCAAATGCGGGACTCTTCCTGGAAGCCGACCGCGTGGTTCAACGTTATATCGACTGCTGGGACATGCGCATTTACAGGATTATGGGCGGTCCCCACCCCACCTATTTTCCCGAAGTTTTCACCCAAATGTCACTGGATGCCATCGTCCAGGAGGGTGATGATTACGCCCTGCCCAAGTTGCTGCAACGCATTCAGGAAGGAATAGATTTATCTGGTATACCATCGGCATTCATAAAAAACTTGAGGGATCCAATACCCCATGACCCCCAATAACGACCAGCCCCCTGCCATCTCCGTGGTCATTCCAGTTTATAATGAGATGGATTCCATCCCCCAGCTTGTTACGCGCCTGGTGGATGTTCTATCCCGCCTGGGAAGTTGGGAAATTTTATTCATTAACGATGGGAGTAACGACGGCAGTAGTGAAGTTATCAGCAGTTTATGCAAAACCTATCCCCATCACATTCGCGCCATCCATCTTCGACGCAATCTGGGCAAATCAGCCGCCCTGGAATTGGGATTTTCCCATGCCAAAGGAGAGATCATCGTCATGATGGATGGGGACTTGCAAGATCAACCGGAGGAGATTCCCCGCTTATTGGACCACTTGAATAACAACAACCTTGATGTGGTAACCGGTTGGAAAAAAGATCGCCACGATCCCCTCTCCAAAACCCTGCCCTCACGACTTTTCAATCGGGTGCTGCGCCGGATCTCTGGATTGGATATCCATGATTTTAACTGTGGACTCAAGGTGCTGCGTCGTCCCGGTATCGCCAATATAAACCT
>JADFXB010000307.1 GCA_015233935.1 Magnetococcales bacterium
CAGGAACCATCGGTTTATTGGAACCCGGCGGGGATTTCACCCTGAATGTGGCCATTCGCACCCTGGAATGGCCAGGGGAGGAACGGGCTGTTTTGGGTTTGGGGGGTGGCATTGTGGCGGACAGCCATTGGCAACGGGAGTGGCGGGAGTTGGCAGAAAAAGCCGCCTTTCTCACCCGCCCCCCCACCTCGTTTCACCTGTTTGAAACCTTGTTGTGGCAAGGAGAGCCGGGTTATTTATGGCTGGAAGAGCATTTGCAACGTTTGTCCTCTTCCGCCAACCAACTGGCCTTTCCTTTGGATGTGGAGCGGGCCAGGGAAGCCTTGTTTTCCATCCCCTTGTCTGAACCTTGTGTGGTGCGTCTTGCCCTGCATGGGGATGGAAGATTAAGCGTAGAAACCAGGCCGTTACCCAACCCTCAAACCACCCTCCAAGTACAACTGGCCCCCCTTGCGTTGGACCGCCTGTCCCATTTATTTACCCATAAAACCAATCGAAGAATTATTTTGGATGAATTATTGCAGCAAAGTGTAGGACAGGAGGTACTCTTCCTCAATGGGGATGGTCATGTGGCCTGCGGGGCCATCCGTGCTGTGATTGCTTGTATTCATGGAAGATGGATTGCCCCCCCGCTCAGGTGTGGCATCCTGCCCAGTATTTGGCGACAAAAAACCTTGCAACAGGTGGGAGGGTTTGAGGAGGAGATCTCCTTGTCCCAATTGTTGCAGGCATCGGAAATTCTCATGGGCAACAGTGTGCGGGGAAGTCAACCAGTGGAGCGGCTGTTGGGTTTGCAACAGGAAGTGTTGTGGGAAAAATAGGCAGTCTGCTTCTGGCGGGCTCAAGCTGTGAGAAAATTTCATGGTCAATGAAACGGCAAAGCAACTCAAAGAAATATTTCATCGCCCCCTGGTAGAAGAGTTGGCCAGTCGGGTGGCAGATCATTTTCCTGCCATGGACACCCAAGTTTTTGTACAGCAAATCGTCAACGATTTTCCTCAGCTTTCACTCATGGCCAGGTCTCGACGCATTGCCCAAGGGTTGCATAACCATTTGCCACCCTCCTTTCCCCAAGCAGTGGCCATTTTGCTGGCAAGTCTGGGTGCGGAGGATGGCAGCGGTGGGGTGGAAGGGCATGAGGGTTTTCGTTATCTGCCTTTTCTCAACTTTGTGGGCCTGTATGGTCTCCAACACCCGGAAATTTCCTTGGCGGCCTTGGAGCGGATGACGTGTTATTTCAGTGCCGAATTTGATATCCGCCCCTTTTTGCTCCAATACCCGGAATTGACCCTCTCTCGCATGAAAGCATGGTCCCATCACTCGGACTGGCGTTTGCGACGTCTTGCCTCGGAAGGAGCACGCCCCCGTCTGCCTTGGGGTATGCGTCTGCAAAGTTTTATCAAGGATCCTACCCCTTGTTTGGAAATTCTGGAACCGTTGCAAGCAGACCCCCATCCGGTGGTTCGCCGGTCGGTGGCCAACCATCTCAACGATGTGAGCAAGGACCACCCGTTGGTGACTGTGGCCACCGCCCGCCGTTGGTTGGCCACGGGGGAGCAGGGAACCCGTTGGATTGTGGGCCATGCCTTGCGTACCCTGGTTAAAGAGGGGCATCCACAGGCTCTCGCCTTGTTGGGTTTTTCCGGTGATCTTTTACCGGAAACAGTGGCCTTTACCCTTTCCCCCTCCCGTGTGGTGTTGGGAGAGGCGGTGACCTTTACCGCCATCTTGCGCTGTAGGGAAGCGGCAACCCTTTCCATCGATTATGCCTTGCACCACAAACGGCAGAATGGTTCCCACGCCCGCAAGGTTTTTAAGCTGACCCGTAAACGGGTGGCAATGGGGGAGGAGCTGACGCTGCAAAAGAGCCATCCCATGCATCTTATTACCACCCGTCGATATTATCCTGGAAGCCATGGCATCGATATTTTGATCAACGGTCGAGTGGTTTGTGGCGGTATTTTTGAATTGGAGATGCCATGGCTCAACAGCCCCTGGCGGGTGAACCAAACATTTTGTTTCTTCCGGGAGCTTCGGGTATCAGGGTAACAACAGCTCCCCTGCCGGTCCCAGGGGAAACATGGGTGCCCAGGTGATCTCCCAGGGATGGCCATCGGGGTCGGCAAAGTAGGCGGTTCGCCCACCCCAGGGGGTATCCATGGCGGCTTGCAACAGGGTTGCCCCATGGGCCAAAACCTTGGCCAACTCTTGATCCACCTCCTCACGCAGGGAAACATTGATCCCCAGGGTGATTCCTCCGGGAACCGGAAGGTTTCCCGTCTTGCCCGCATCGTTTAACAGGGCATCCATGGGATACAGGGCGATGGCCATGGAGCCGGTCTGAAAAAAACAAACCTGCTCACAACTGGCCGATGAGGCCCGCCATCCCAAACTTTCGTAGAATAAACGCGCCTTGGCCAAATCGCCAACACCAAGGGTGACGAGGGAGAGGCGTTGTTCCATGGGTGGGTTCCTTGGGCTGAAAAAATGGGATGGTGGTTGCAGTCATCCACAGTTTAGACCAAACAAGCTTTTGTGGCACGGCATTCATCTTTGGTGGATCGAGTGTTACGGTAATTCCGCCGGAACTTTCAGATGTGGCTTCACGCATTTTCTGGATAGATATTGCTCTGCATGCATGTTATGCGTATGCTGTATGCGCATATAAACGCACCATTTTGGAGATAGCCGCCATGGGAAAGCCTTTACTGGATCCGCTTGCGCCGAAGCGTCCCCTCAACGTGCGTATTAACAGCGCGCTGGTGACTCAGGCCAAGGAGCTGAAGATTAACTTTTCCCAGGAGTTGGAAAACCGTCTTGTCCAGGTCATCGCGGAACGCAAACGACAAGCCTGGCAGGAGGAAAACCAAACCGCCATGGAGGTCTACAACCAACGCATGGAACGAGATGGTTTGTTCAGCGATGGTGAACGGCTCTTCTGATGGCTCAGTTCGATCTGTACAAATATGGCAAATCCGGCAGCCAAGTGGCTTTCCTGGTGGAAGTGCAGAGTGATCTGCTGCAGACCTTGAAAACCCGCGTGGTCATTCCCCCTTGGAGCGAATGGGATTTGGCTTTGTAGCCATTCCCATGGTAAAGCAAACAGGTTTTGGTGGCGCGTTACCCCTGCGTAGTGTTTTTTTTGGAAGCACTGTCAAATTCTAATGAATCGAAGC
>JADFXB010000308.1 GCA_015233935.1 Magnetococcales bacterium
CCGGGCCTTTTCCAGCCACTAGCGGAAATCGGGGAAATCCGAACGAAATCTGGGAGTACTATACCGTTTGATTTTATGGCCATAGGAAAAATCGGTGAGGTGTCCCCCGATTTGAAAACGATTTCGTTGTTTGGTTACCGTCAGACCATTCCAACTAAATTAGAGGAAAAAGGTGACCTAAAACCGGGATTTTCCTGTTTTTCTAGGTTTAGTTGTTAATATTTTCGTTGGCAGAGCTTTTTGGAATTCCAAAAATTTCCTTACGCCAATTTCTGATTAAGATGATTGGTGGCTGGAATCCGACGGGCTGCTAGCAATCCTTGCCCACTTCCCCTCTTCAGGTGGTTGGGTAGCAGATTCTCCCATCGGTGAAGCCACCGGCTCATCTGCTGGTACTGTGGCAGAACTCTCCACAAGACGAAGATTATTGGGTTGACGCAACAAAAGATCACGCTGCCACCGTTCGGGTAATCGTTTTTGATCGGCTTCAGGGAGCTTGGCGGCTTCTTCGTAAATTTCGTGGAGAAGTAGTGTGTTCATGGCTCAAATATAGCGAAATACAAAAGCCAATCCCGTCAAAAAAATATTCCATCCTCTCTCCCATTGTCAGATAAACCACAAAAGAATAATTGATCTTCGGCATATTGACCAGGATACCAGCCCTTGTTAGTATACAAGGAAAGTGGACTATCCATATCCTGCCAGTGGTAACGGTCATGAGTCTTTCCCTTGCCAATCCAGTGACGGAAGGCAGTCTGCCTGGCCGCCATGCCATGGTTCTGAAAGCGGTGGTCCGTTCTTATATCGAGTCCGGCGTGCCGGTGGGATCCCATACCCTGGTGCGCCTTTCCGGTATCGGACTTTCGCCGGCTACCATTCGCAATGTGATGGCCGATCTGTGTGATATGGGTTATCTCACCCAACCCCATACCTCCGCTGGACGTATGCCCACCGACCGGGCCTATCGTTTTTATGCCGACGAATTGCTGGATACCCCCACCCTCTCCAATGCTCAACAGGAAGCCATCCGTCAGGTGGTGACCAAGCGGCAGGAGGATGTCACCCTCACCCTGCAAGATGCCAGCCTCATGCTGGCAGGTATGACCCGCTACGCCTGCATGGTCCTGGTCCCCGCTGCCAATCAGGATCTGTTGCGCCATATCCAGTTTTTGGGGTTGGCCGATACACCCCACGGTCACCAAAGGGTGATGGCCTTGCTGGTCACCGTCACCGGTCAGGTGCAAAATCGGGTCTTTGTCCTGCAAGAAGAGATGAGCCAGTCACAACTGGATGCCTTCGCCCGCTCCTTGAGTAAACGTTTGCAAGGACTCACCCTCGCCCAGGTGCGGGATCAATTGGAAGAGGAAGTGGCTCGCGGGCAACAAGAGTATGAAGCCCTCCTGCAAAAAATTTTGGAAACTCTTCAGGAGGCTACTGTCTCCCGTCTGATCGTCAATGGTCAGGGCAACCTGCTCTCCTTCCCCGAACTGGGACCGCTGGATACCCTGGGAGAAGTCATGTCCGCCCTGGATGAAAAACGCCGTTTGGTGCGTCTGCTGGACGAATGCCTGAAGGCCGACGGGGTGCGTCTGTTCATTGGTTCCCAACTTCCCGATGACCGCCTGCATCATCTCTCGGTGGTGGCTGCCAAGTTTACCGGTCCTCACCAGCACATGTGTGGCAGCGTCGGCGTTCTCGGTCCCTCCCGCCTGGATTACGACCAGGTCATCCCCCTGGTGGATTACACCGCCCGCTTGCTCAGCTCCTTCTGGCATACCCCTCAATCCTGAATTTCAGCTTTTTTGAAGTTTTTTTCGTTGGTGGGCTTGTACTCCCCCTTGTCCATACCTACATAGGAAGTGGCTTGGCAATAATTTATGGAACGTTTTTTATTAAATAATTGTTTAATATCTTGTTTTTGAAACTGGCGTGCAACACAATCGGCAAAGGATAAGGCTTGTCATGGCTGGCACCGAAGAAAACATGTCGCAAGGCGGGGGGAGCGAACCCAATATTCACTTCGAGCACCCCTCCTGTCCCCTGCCGGAAGTGGCGGTGGACGATCTGGCAGCGGGCGATGACGCCGGGGATGGGGATAACAACTCCTATCAGGCCGCCCTGGCAGAACTGGAAGAAAAATTAAAAGCTGCGGAAGCCCGTCTCAACGAAGAACGGGATGCCCGTCTGCGGGTAGTGGCCGAGATGGAAAATATGCGCAAACGTACCCTGCGGGAAATCGACAACGCCCGCAAGTTTGCCCTGGAAGGTTTCGCCAAGGATTTGCTCAACGTGGCCGATAATCTGGAACGCGCCCTGCAAGCCGCCACCAGTGGTGGGGACGGTCAGTTGGATAAATTGACTGAAGGGGTGCGCTTGATCCAATCCGAAGTGGTGCGTACCTTTGGCAAACATGGCATCACCCGTTTGGACGCCGTCAACCGCCCGTTTGATCCCCACATGCACCAGGCCATGATGGAGGTTCCCAATCCCGAGGCGGCTCCCGGTACGGTCGTATGCGAGTTGCAAGCGGGTTATCTGCTCAATGAACGGTTGCTTCGTCCCGCCATGGTGGGTGTCGCCAAGACCCCATAAACGGCAGGGCTTTTTTATCTAACAACAGGGTGGCCAGGAGCAGTAATCCGCCCACCCTCCTATAAAGATTTATTCAGGGGAACAGGCAATGGGTAAGGTGATTGGCATAGACTTGGGAACCACCAACTCCTGCGTGGCCATTATGGAGGGTAACACCCCCAAGGTGATCGAAAACAGCGAAGGGGGCAGAACCACCCCTTCCATCGTGGCCTTTACCAACAGTGGTGAACGTCTGGTAGGCCAGGCCGCCAAACGGCAAGCGGTGACCAATCCCCGCAACACCCTCTTTGCCATCAAACGGTTGATCGGTCGCCGTTTTGAAGATCCCATGACCCAAAAGGATATCTCCCTGGTCCCCTACAAAATTGCCAAGGCCGACAATGGGGATGCCTGGGTGGAGTGCAACGAGAAAAAAATGAGTCCTTCGGAGGTCTCGGCCATGATTCTGGCCAAGATGAAACAGACCGCCGAAGATTATCTGGGTGAAAAGGTCACCGACGCCGTCATCACCCTGCCTGCCTACTTCAACGATGCCCGTCTGCACACCGGCCTGAAGATTCAACCGGGCACGTCCGTGCAGGG
>JADFXB010000309.1 GCA_015233935.1 Magnetococcales bacterium
GCCCCACCTGGAACGCCATGATCGCCAGCGTATCTTGGTGATCAACCTGGCAGGCAAACGCACCGGCTTTATCGTCGATTCGGTCTCCGAAGTGAAAAAAATTTACGAAAGCAGCCTGGAGGATGCCCCCAGCTTTTCCGATGAACAAAGCCTCTACGTCAAAAAGGTAGCCAACCTGGGCCAACAAAAACGCATGATTCTGATCATTGAATTGGCCAGTATGATGGAAACCATGACCACGGGAGGATGATGGAATGCCTCTGACCAGCCGGGATGTATGGACCAAACCCACCTCTGAAATCAATCGACGTTCGGTCTTGCGTGGTCCGGGCGGTCTCCTGGACCAACTGGAAGACCCCCGCCCTCAGGTTCGGCGGTGGGCCGTGCGGGATTTGTCCCAATTCAGTGAAGCGGTCAAACCCTTGCTCACCTGTCTGCAAAGAGAAAATGATCCAGGGGTGCGGGAGTCCATCTTTACCGCCTTGTTATTGATTGGAAACGAAAAAGTGGCGCGGGGCGTGGTGGCGTTGCTCAAAAGCGACGACGCCGGATTGCGCAACGGAGCCTTTGATATGTTGATGGAAATGCCGCCTTTTGCCGGACTGGTGATCCCCGATTTATTGGCAGATCCGGATCCCCTGCTTCGTGTTTATGGGGTGGAACTGGTCAGGCGGCTTCAACCTCCCAATACCGTGGAATGGTTGTCCGCTATGATCAACCGGGAAGATAACGAGAATGTCCTTGCCTCCTTGATCGACTGTGTGGCCGCATTATCCCTCAATACCCTGGCCAATAAAGTGGGGTCCATCACCTCCAAATCCGGTTTTGTCAATTTTGCCATGCAGCATGCACTTGCCCGACTTTCCATGGAAAAAGGATAACCGCCGTGACCTTTGTTCCCCGTGACTGCCATCGCTTTCAATGCCTGACCGAAGGGGTGCTGGATGAAATTTTCTCCCGCAAAACCCCGGATGATGGCCTGCGGGTTCTGCTGTTACCCCACGCTTCCCCATTGGAACCCTACCTGTTGGCCATCCAACTGTTGGAACACTGGCCACGAGCCAAATCCACCGATTTCAACCTGGTGGTTGCCGGGGGAGAGTCCATTATCTCGGCACGGGAGGGCATTTTCTCCCTTGGCCAGCTTTCTTCCTTAAACAATGTGATACTGCGCCGCTATTTCAGCGAATTGGACGATGAAACCTGGCAGGCCAAAGACTATTTGCGCCAGAATATGGTTTTTTCCCAATTGGATGTAACCGATGGCAAGCAGACCAAAACCCATCGGGGGATGGATGTGATTCTCTGCCAAAGACTCTTTGCTGACTATTCTACCTTGACTCGCCGTCTGGTTGCTGGTTACCTGTTTGACGCCATGAATCCGGGGGGATTCTTGATTTTGGGGGAGGGAGAGTCCATGAGCCAGGTCTCTGCCATGTTTACGGTACGCCGTTTCGGGCAAGGCTTGGTTTATCAAAAGCCAACAGTTTACGCTGTATGATATTGTAACTGGGAGTTTGACCTTATGAAAACCATTTTTGTGGTAGACGATTCCGCAACCATGTTGATGAGCCTGGAAGGGGTGTTGACCCGTGCAGGCATGGGCGTTGCCAAGGCCACCAGCGGTGAAGATGCCGTTGCCCAACTCAAGGCAGGTCTTGCGGTAGATTTGGTCATCACCGATTTCAACATGCCAGGGATGAATGGCATCGACTTAATCAAGGAAATCCGCAAAATGCCCGCCTATCGTTTCAAGCCGGTGCTGATGCTCACCACCGAATCCCAGGTGGAAAAGCAAAAAGAGGCCAAAGCAGCCGGGGCCACCGGTTGGATGGTCAAACCGGTGGATCCAGACAAATTGATCGCGGTGATCAAGCAGGTGGTTCCAGGAGCCTGAACGCTTGTCTCTGCAAGGCACCCCCTCTTTAAAGTTTACCCTGATAGCCGTGGGTCGAGGCATGCCCACGGCCATCAAGTCTCTGGTGGAAGAGTACCAAAGCCGTTTGCAACCCTTGGGCGGATGTACCCTGGTGGAAGTGGCCGACTACCGGCGTACCGGAAAAACTGCCGAACGGGAGCAAGCTTTGGTTTGGGAAGCTGCCAAATTGCGGGATCACCTTGCCAACCATCCTTTTATTGCCCTGGACAGTCGTGGCAAAGGTTTGACTTCTGAGAGTTTCAGCACTATCCTACTGAATTACTTGCAGGAGGGTCAGCGGGAGTTGCGCTTTGTCATCGGCGGTCCTGACGGTCTGCACCCGGAACTGCTGGCACGGGCAGCATGGCATCTTTCCTTAGGGCAGATGACCTTTCCCCACATGCTGACCAGGGTGATGTTGATGGAACAACTCTACCGGGCCATGACCATTTTGCGGCACATTCCCTATCACAGATAATGGCCTCCGCCTGGCAGGGTTAATGGATTGCGCCATGGACAATACCCCGCCCTCTTCTTCCACCATCCCTGGTCAGGTTCGCCGCTTGATCATCTTCGTCCTGTTGGGTGTCCTGCTATTGGCCTTTGTGGATCTCTTTCCTGAAATACAACGTTTGCGCAAGATCACCCAGCAAGTCAAAGAAGAAACCATGGTGCAGGCCTTGCAAACCACCAGTCGGGTCATCGACTCCATGCGCAGCCTGGATATCATTGGTATCGATGGCCGACTGCTGGAAATCAGCTATTATCTGCAACAAATGGGCATCAATCTGTCCATGTGGAATACCCGCCCGGAAAAAAATTCCCTGCAAAAACGCTACCCTACCGAAATATCCCTCCAACACTTATTGGAAAAACTCCACAAAGGAGATACCCTTACCCTGGAAAAAGACCGGGTTCCAGACTTTATCCTGGAAATGGAGATGATCATCCGACGGGAGTTGCGGGGATTTCATCTGGCAGACGAAGAGGGGGGCGTCAAAAAAATCATTCCACCAGAAATGCTGGAACAACGGTTGAATGATTTAAAATCGTTCAATACCGAGGTTCCCCCCACCTTGGAAGTTCCGGACGGAATTCTTTCCCCAGATCAATTGGCCGGTTTTTGGTGGCGATTGCAAGGAGGTGACTTGGTGGTCACCACCGCCGTCACCCGCAGCGGTTCCTGCTTGGACTGCCACCCGGATGATCGTAGCCGTACCGTCTATTTTACCTTTACCCGCCCGGTGGAAA
>JADFXB010000030.1 GCA_015233935.1 Magnetococcales bacterium
CAACCCGGATCCCCAGGCCAGCTATCAGGAGCGGCACCGGCTCTTTCAGTTGCCCGCTTCCACCTGGTTGGACTATCGCCAGGAGGTGATTTCGGCAGGTGGGGGTGTCTATTCCCGGACGGCCAAGGCAATCTCCCTCTCTCCTGAAGTGCGCCAACGTTTGGCCATTCAGGAGGGTCAGCTCTCTGGGGAAGCCCTGGTACGTGCCGTGCTGAAAGCTCCCGTGGATTTGCTCTACAACGGTGGCATTGGAACCTATATCAAAAGTAGTTCCGAAAGTCATGCCATGGTGGGGGACAAGGCCAACGATGCGGTGCGGGTGGATGCCGCAGAAGTGGGTGCAAAGGTTATTGCCGAGGGGGGTAATCTGGGCATCACCCGCTTGGGCAGACTGGAATTGGCCCGGCCACGGGGAGGTTTACCGCCAGTACGCCTGAACAGCGATGCGGTGGACAACTCTGGCGGGGTGGATTTAAGTGACCATGAGGTCAACCTGAAAATATTGTTCCACTGGCTTCAGCAACAAGGCCTGTTGAATGAAGAGACCAGGGATCACCTGATGGTCGCTCTGGCCCCGGAGGTGGTGAAGTCGGTGTTGGCCGATAACCATGCCCAACATTTGGCCATCAGCCGGGATGTTCCCCGCAGCCAAAGCCAGGGTGAACTCTATCTGGAACTGTTGGATTATCTGGTGGAACATGCCGGTTTGGACCCCCAGGTGGAGGCAATCCCAGCCAGAGATGAGTTGCAACGCCTGTTGCAGGCCGGGGAGGGATGGCCCCGTCCCTTGCTGGCTATCCTGTTGGGTTATGCCAAAATACATGTCAAAGGGCAGGTTCTCGCCTCTTCCTTACCGGACGTGCCTTTTTCCGCACCCTTTTTGCGGGATTATTTTCCACCTTCCCTGATGGATCGCTTTGCTGAACAGGTGGCGGGACACTTTTTACGGCGGGAAATCATCGCCGCCGCCATCACCAACCACATGATCAACCATACCGGATTGGGATTGCTGTTCGGTGCATTGTTGCACCATGCACAGCAAGGAGTTTCCCAATGGGTGCAAGGATGGTTGCTCAGTGATTATCTCTTGGATGGGGCAACTTATCGGCAGGAGCCGGTTCAAGGGCGGTTGGAAGAGGCGGTGATGGCCTTGGCAGGAAATTTAAGTCACCACCCCTGGTTGGTTTTGGATGAATCCCAGTTGGAACCCTGGCGGCAGACCATCCGCACCATGTTGCCCTGCCTGTGGGAGATGCTCCCCCAATTGGTGGGGCCAGAAAAATATGCCTTCTTGTTAGAGGAACAACAACAGTTGGTTGCCCGTGGGGTGAAAGCTGAAATGGCCAGCCGTTTGTGTCTGCTTCCCTCCTTGGGGATGGTGCCAGATCTCATGGCCATGGCCAGTCAGGGTGGCCCCTCATTGTTGCATCTGGTGGCCATCCAGTGGCAATTGGAAGACCATTTTGGTCTGGATTGGCTGGAGGAGCGGTTACCCAAGGTGCGCAATCGGGACAAATGGGGGTTGCTCACGGTTGCCCATACCCGACGCCAACTCCAACAGTGCCGATGGCGGTTGGTGGAGCGGGTGGCCCTCTCCTACCCGGACAAGGAGCCAGCTTTGGCCTGTCTTGCTTTTATCCAATCCCTTGGCCAGGAAAATGAGGACTACCTTACCCTGTTGACCCAGGCCAGACGCCAGGAACACCTGGACCTGCTGCCTTTGACCGTGCTGGTGGCCGAGTTGCGGGAGATGGTCTAAGTCGGGGGGAGGGTGTAAAGTTAACAAGGTTTTTGTAAAAAAGACTCTTTCCAGGAAGGGCGTTCCATGTTCTACTGTAGAGCTTACATAAGTCACTGCCGTTTGGGGAGAGATGTATTATGAAGGTTTCTAAAATTTGGGTTGCCAACCATCATTTGGTTCCACAGGCCACCATCCCTGCCAATCAGGATGTGAAAGACCGCCTGAAAACCCTCAAAGAAGAATTACTGGATCTCTTGACCCGCCAACGGTTTGTCGCTTTTGAAAAACAAGCCAATTATTATTATGACAATCAACTCAACTTGTTGTGGTTGCTTTATGGCTTTCAGAGCACCCCACGGGAAATGTTCAACCATGTGGCGAGGTTGCGCATCTATGCCTTCAGTCAGTGGGAAATTCCTTCCCTGGAGGATTTGCAAACCGTGGCCATGGAAGAGGCTTTCGTCAACTCCCCCCGCATTCGAGACAAAGAGGTGTTGTCTGGAACAGCGGTGCCCAGCCAGGGAGATGCCTATGCCACCCTGGATCTGGAGAGCGGACACATTTCTCATTCCTTGGAAGGGCATACCATTTTGCCCATTCATCGGGTGGGGCATCGGGATATTCTCTCCTTTGTCCTGCATCACGCCTTGATGCCTAAAGGGATCGAAGGAGCTGCCGAACGGGTGCGAGAAATTTTGGACTTGACCGAGAGTCAATCTATCAACTCCCCCACGCCGTCACCCTCTCTGCCTGCCTTGCAACGATTGCTGCTGGAAGGAGACTATCTACGGGCCAGGTTGCCGGTGTTGGAGCCTTCCTATCTCACCGATATGGAAAAAGGATTGTGGGAACTCTATCAGCCGGTGGCCCCCATTTCGGAAGGTTGGAGCGAAATTATTCTGGAAGAGCCTTGGGAGGCACGCAATCCCGAACTGGATCTGCGGGATGGCACGGTGGCCATCGATTTTGGAACCAGTTCCACGGTGGTGGCCTGCCGTGAACAGGGCAAAACCACCCTGTTGCGGGTGGGCATGAATGATTTTTTCCAAAGCCCCACCCCGGAAGATTATCAAAATCCCACGGTATTGGCCTTTCTCAACCTGCCCAAACTGTTGCAAGCCTGGAATCGGGATGCCTATCGCCCCTTGACCCAGTGGGAGCATTTTCATTTTTCCCACGAAGCCCAGGCCCTGTTGAGGGAAAATCAGGGCAATCAGCGGGTGGTGGCCAGTCTGCTCACCGGCATCAAACAATGGCCGTTGAAAGCCTCTGAACAACGTCCCTTGCGTATTGCCGATCTGGAAACCGGTACGGAAATGGAGTTGCGTCTGGGCAACACGGCGGCCCCGGTGAGTGGCCAAGCCTTGGTGGTCAATGAAGATGATCCGCTGGATCCCATTGAACTCTATGCCTATTTTTTGGGCTTGTTCATCAACCACCGGGCCAGTGGTCTCTTCCTGGAATATTACATGACCTTCCCCATTACCTATCCACGCAAGGTCAAGGAGCGAATTCTGGCCTCCTTTGCCCGTGGATTGCAACGCAGTATGCCGCCTGCTTTGCTGAGCAGCCCGGAGATGAAACGTTTTTCCGTGCGGGAGGAGGGATCGGAGCCAGCCGCCTATGCAGCTTGCGCCCTGGAAGAGTTGAGCTTGGAAACCACCCGTGATGGATTGGCCTATGGGGTCTTCGACTTCGGTGGTGGTAGTACCGACTTTGACTATGGCCTCTATCGTCTGCCCACCCGCCAGGAAGAACGCCAAGGCTACGAGTCGGTGATTGAGCATTTTGGAGCCTCCGGGGATATGTATCTTGGGGGTGAAAATTTGGTGGCCAATTTGGTCTATCAAGTGTTTCAACAAAATTTGGAAGTTTGTCGCCAGCATCGGATTCCGTTTATTTGTCCACAGGATGCAGAACGTTTTCCCGGTCATGAAGCCTTTATCGACCAATCCCATGTGGCCATGACCAACAGTTCCCTGCTGATGCCCTTGATCCGTCCCATTTGGGAGGATTTTCAATGGAGTTCCAAAGAGGAGGGGAATCAGGCAGCGGCAAACAGCGATGGCAAACGTCCCCGCCGCAAAACCGATGTGTTGGGAGATGCCTTGTGCAAGGCCATCACCGGTATGGATTTCCATATCGCCGCCAACAACCGTTCCTATAAAAATCCGGACAAAAAGTCGGGGACGATCCATGTGGAGTTGTTGACCAGGGAGCGGGAAAAGGTTGCGGTGGATCTCAAGATTGACCGCAACCCCCTCAACCATTATCTGGTCAAACGGGTGGGCAAGGGGTTGCAGCGATTTTTTATCGCCATGGGACAGGCTTTTTCCGGGCGTCCGTTACCGGAGGAAATTCATATTCTGCTTGCGGGTAACTCCAGTCAGAGTATGTTGGTGCAGGCATTGTTTGCCGCAGTCTTGCAGGAAAAGATGATGGGCTGGACACCGCCAGACAATCTGGCCTCCGCCAGTTGTCCCGCCCTGGATGAATTGCGTAAGTCGGTTCCCTTCCAAAAAATTGTGGTGCATCGTCCACCACCGGGAGATCCCAACAATCCCTATCTGCCCACCGCCAAGACGGGTGTGGCCATCGGCTTGCTCAAACTGTTGCCGGGCGAAACCTTGCTGGCCTTGGGACCGACCGGAGAGCGTGCCCCCGGCGAGGCACCGTTCCGCTTTTTTGTGGGCCGTTTCAAAAAGGATCGTTTTCAGCCGGTCATTAACCAGAATGGTCCCTATCAGCATTGGGAAAAACTGGGCGTTCCCACCCGCAATACCTTTGTCTTGGGCTACACCACCTCTCCCCAGGCGGCCTTGGGCAATCTGACCCGTGGTTCCGGCGAGTTGCGGGAGAAAAATTTGCGCTTTCCTCCAGGTGGTGAAAATGCCCGCCTGTATATCAAGGCGGTGGGACCCAGCACGGTGGAATTGTGTTATGCCGACGGTCTCGACCAGCTCAAACATCGCCCTGAACTGGCCATCCATCGTATGACGGTGGAGTTGAACTGATCCCTATCTTTCGGGGGCCGCTGGCCCCCGAATTTGTGGAGGAAACGAGGGCAAGTCTATGAGTTTTCTTTTTAGAGTTTTAATATTCTATTGGGTAGTGTGTTGCCACCCTGCTGGTTTGCTATGGGCATCAGAAGGCAAACGAGCGGAAACTTTGATCATTGGTAATGTATCCATCTATCCTAAAGAGGAAGCACGCCAATTGAAGCCCATGGTGGATTATGCGGTGAGTCGCATGAGTGATGTGGGAATTCGCCGGGCAGATTTTTATATTGCTCGCAATCGCCAGGAGATGGTGCAGGCCCTGCGGGAGGGTAAGGTGGATTGGGTAACCGATACCCCCTTTCCCATTCTGGATTTCAGCCAGCAAACAGGTGGGGAAATGCTGGCGCGTCGCTGGAAAAAAGGGGTGGAGGAATATTACAGTGTATTTGTGACCCCTAAGGGAAGTGGAATTTCTGATTTGTCTGATTTGGTTGGTAAAAAAATAGTTTTTCAGGATAAGGATTCCAGTTCCGCCTATTTTGCCCCGTCCGCCATATTGTTGGAGCAAGGCTACGCTTTGCAGGAGTTGTCTTCTCCCCATGAAGAGCCAGACCCAGACCGAATTGGAGTGGTTTTCGGAAAAGAAGAGACCTTCAATCAAATAGCCTGGATGCGAAAAGGTATGGCCAAGGCAGCCGCCATGAGTATCCTGGACTGGCAGGAACTTTCGGCTCAAATCAAGGGCCAAATGGTTATCTTTGCCAAATCCCAACCGTTTCCCCGTGGGGTTGAAATGGTGAGAAGGGATTTATCACCAACGGTGAAGGCACGGCTTAAAGAGGTTTTGTTAAAGGCCCATGAGGATCCCTTGGCAGCGGATGCACTAAGATCTTATTCCAAAACCAGTAAGTTTGATGAAATCACCCCACAGGTGGAAGAAAGCCTCTCCTATGTGCGCCGTCTGTTGATTCTGTGTCAAGGGTGTTGATCCGATTACAGACGCCTGTGACAAATGGGGGAAATGAAACCATGTTGGTATTGGATAAATCATGAAATTGCGGTTTCGCTTTGCCGTTATTATTATGACCCTCATTGTGGCCGTCACCATTCTGTTGTCCGCTTTGATGTTGAATCAGTTTCAAACAGCCATCCGTCAGTTGACCATCGCCCATGCCAATAGCACCACCCCCATGTTTGTACAGCAGCTCCACCATCGAGGAGAAATGCTGGCCAGGTTAATCAGCGAACTGGTAGCAGAGCCACTTTATCATACCGATATCAATCAAATACGCAACTTGTTATATACCGTTCGGAATGAACCGGATCTGCTGAATATTCAGGTGAGCGACACCCATGGTGAGATTGTCTATGATCTTCGTGAGGATCAACCCATGTTGGGGGAGTTATTACCCCCTGGAAAAATAGAGGAGTTGGGGGGCTTGACCACACCCCTGGTTATGACCACCGATACCAGTTTGGAACTCCTGACCCCGGTGCGACTGGAAAAAAAGGTATTGGGTGTGGTGCGACTGGTGTTGGATAAAATCCATGTGCAACAACACAGTCAGTCAATTTGGGAGCAAACCTTCAGCACATCCGAAGCGTTGCGAAAGGGGCAGGTCCACTCCTTGTTGGGCATGGTCGCCTTGTTTATGGTCGTGGGTATCCTGTTGGCTTTTCGAGCGGCCAGCTATTTGAGTCGCCCGGTGCAAGAATTGATCGAACACGCCAAACGATTGGGGGAGGGGAATTTGGAAACCCCCATTTCATTGGCCCGTGAGGATGAATTGGGCATCCTGGCTAAAACTCTTGAAGGTATGCGACGCAATATTCTTTACTCATATGAGCAAATTCGTGCCAAAAATCAGGAAATTCTGGACAGCCAGTTGGATTTGACCCGCATTGCCCGTGAAAAAGCGGCTGCGGAAGCGGCAGCCCAGGCCAAGGGTGTCTTTCTTACCACCATGAGCCATGAAATTCGCACTCCCATGAATGTGGTGATCGGCATGGGGGATGTGTTGGCAGAAACCGAGTTGACCTACGAACAACGGGAATATGTTAAACGATTGCAGGAGGCTGGCAATAATCTGTTGGAGTTGATCAATCAAATTTTGGATCTATCCAAGATTGAGGCGGGGGAATTGCGTTTTCTGAAGGAATCTACCCCTATTCCCATTTTGCTTGAGGAGGTGGCAGGACTTTTACGGGTTATGGCGGTGGGGAAGGGGCTGGAGTTGCTTTGTGAGATTCATCCCTCGGTTCCCGCTTGGTTGATGACCGATCCGTTGCGATTACGCCAAATTTTGTTCAATCTGCTGGGGAATGCCATCAAGTTTACCGATTCAGGAACAATCAAGCTGTTTGCCAGCTATGACGCCACGGCTGAAGGGGTGTTGCAGTTGCGGGTGGAAGATACCGGCATTGGTATTGCGGAATCGGATATGGAAAAAATATTTCACCCCTTCAGTCAGGTAGACCCCAGCATCACTCGCCGTCATGGTGGAACCGGATTGGGGTTGGCTCTCTGTCAGCAACTGGTCAAGGGTATGGGAGGCAAGCTTGCGGGAGAGAGTACTCCAGGGGTGGGCAGTGTCTTTTATGTAATCCTTCCCATGGCCATGGCCCCCATGGGAGAAACAAAGGTGGTGGAGCGAACGTACCCGCCAAGTGAGGGAACAGCCCTTCGTATTTTACTAGCTGAAGACTCCCTGGACAATCAGCTCCTCATTCGCACCTATTTAAAATCCACCTTCCATGAATTGACCATCGTGAACCATGGTCAGGAAGCGGTAGATTGTATCTATACAAAACCTTTTGATTTAGTCCTGATGGATGTGCAAATGCCGGTGATGGATGGTTACACCGCTACCCGGCTCATCCGGCAAGGGGAAGAACAACGTCATCTCGATCCTATTCCCATCGTCGCCCTGACCGCCCATGCCCTGGAAGGGGATGCGGAGAAAAGTCTGGAGGCCGGATGCAATATGCACATTACCAAGCCTATCAAAAAACAGCGTTTGCTGGAGGTTATCGGCCAGTTTAAAAAAATGAGGTGATTGCTGTTGTTGGGAAAATATGAATATTGGTTCCTAAAGGAAGGTTTCCGGGTTAGAGTGTGCGGCTTCACAGGGATGGGCCAGCAACGATTAAGATTCAGGCAGGTTTATTATGGTTGACCAGGATGATATGAACAGAAGGGTGTTGCTTTCCCTTTTTTGCGGCATGAAATTTGAGGGCGACGTACTTGCGCAGCTAACGGAAGAAGATTGGGCGTCCATCAAGAAGATGGCGGTAACCCACCGTCTTTTTCCCATGGTGTATTGGAATCAAAAAGATAATCCTGATATCCCTAAAGAATTTATTGAGTTGGCCTGTAGCAGTTATAAAAAAAATGCCATGCGCAGTTTAACACTGCAAAGAGAGTTATTATTTATTAATGATTTATTTAATAAGGCGGGCATAAAATTTATTCCTCTTAAAGGGGGCTATCTGGCTTGGTTTGCTTATCCCCAACCGGCCTTACGTGTGAATCGGGATATTGATATTTTAGTTCCGAAGGAGTCCATAGAAGCGGCGTATAATTTACTAACTGAAAATGGGTTTGTAAAATATATGCCTAATCTTGTAGAGGATATGGCCCAAGACGAGATGCATTTACCTCCGCTGGTCTCTCCTTTGACCAAAATATTAATTGAATTGCATTATTATATTTTTCCGCAAAATGATGATATTAATTACGAAAACGGGATGGAGGTGATGGGTTCTTATGAAAGAGTTATTGAAAAAGAAATAAACAACAAGAAGTTCTCCTTTTTGTCTCCTGAAGATAATCTTTTGCATGTAATTCTTCATACTGTTTATCAACATCATTTAAATAATGGACCTATAATTTTGTATGATGTTGCTTTCCTTATAAAAACACATTCTATAAACTGGCAACTATTTTGGAATCTCGCTCAGAAAGGAAAATGGGAGTTGGGGTGCCTGCTTATATTGTCTATGGTTTCTAATTATTTTCCTGATATTGAAATAGAGATTTCTGAAGAAATTTCTAGCAGGAGAGCATCTCAAGAAGTGCTTGGCGAAGTTGAAATGCTATTTCTTACGCCACCTAATGGGATAGAATATACCAGATTTTATAAACAATTGGTAACATCGCAAGGTGGTTTTGAATTATTTAAGAATATTGTTGGGATAATTTTTCCGAAGAGAAAGTATCTGGCAAAATGGTTCAACGATGATATTGCATCGTCCCCATTGGTATGGATATTATTGAAATATTGGTATAATTTGCTTGTAAATAAATTTCCTCAATATTTATTGGTTAACTTTGGAAAGGAGAAAAGGAAGGATTATGCTAGAATAAAATGTTTTGTTGATAATAAATAATGTTCTATGTTAGGATATTGTGCAATGACAGGGGCCGCAACATCAAACGGATGAAGCATACCTTCAACGCGCCAGCTTCGCCAAATCCTTACGCAACTCGGTCATTGCCCAGGTTTCCACAAAAGAAGCCCCTTTGGATGCCCAGTTTAAGGCCACCTCCGCTGTGGTAACATCATAAAGAACCCATTGCCAAGGGCCAGACCACAACCTCTGAAGGGACTCGGGGATGGTTCGCCAGTCGGTGAATAAATATTCAGGGGCAAGAGCCAGGGCCAGAGCTTGTTGATCGGTTTGCCAATCTTCAAATACCCAGCCAATGGCATTGGGCCAACCCTTCTTGCGGGCGTAAGTCAGACACTCCTGGTTAAACGAAATTAAAATACAAGAGTTGCCCAAAGGTTCCACGATGGGGATCACCGTATCCATCACCGTGGCTATCCCAAACCTTTGCAAACTTTCCTCCTTGATCTCCACAAACACCCGAATAGGTGGCATGCCAGCCAAAATATTGACGGCTGATTGCAGGGTAGGGAGACGATCCCGGAAAAACAGGTCGCCAAATCGTTTGGATTCCCCAATGGCCAAACCCTGCAATTCTGACCAGGGGGTGTCCATTACCAGTCCCTGTTTATCTGAAGTGCGGTGCAAATCTGCATCATGCAATAAGACCGGTACCAGATCGGAGGTGAGTTGGACATCAAATTCCACACCCGTACCGCCCGCCTCAATGGCAGCTACCAGGCCGGAAATACTGTTTTCTGGATAGTGTTGGGGATATCCCCGATGTCCGATCAATCCAAGTCGGACACCATGTCGCATCTTGCTCATCTTAACTCCTGATTTCCTTCCGTGGGTCAATCTTTAATTCTGGTCTCTATTGGACCATTTTATTTTGTATTATTTTGAAGGCATGAAAATTGCTTTCATTGCGAACGATGAAGGAAAAATTTTGTCCAACCCTATAAGTAAACAACGGCAGAGGATGCTCTTATGGTCTTGTTGCATACCCCTCCTGGAGAACTAGGCTCCCCGGCGGCAGATTTTGCCCTGCCAGGAGTGAGCGGCTCCATCCATACCCTGGCTGATTATCAACAGGCCCCCGCGATGGTGGTGGTCTTCTGGTGCAACCATTGCCCTTACGTGCAAGCCTTGGAACAACGGGTGATCGATTTGGCCAAAGAAATGAACACCCTTGGCGTCCGTTTCATTGCCGTCAGTAGCAATGACACCAAAAGTTACCCGGAAGATTCCTTCCCCAATATGAAAAAACGGGCCAAAGAAAAAAAATATACCTTCGACTATCTGTTCGATGAAAAACAAACCATGGCCAGGGCCTACGGGGCCGTCTGTACACCCGACTTTTTCGTGTACGACCAGGAGCGGAAACTCCGCTATCGGGGCCGCTTGGATGACAGTCCCCGCAACCCAGCCGGTGTGCGCAAACAAGAATTGAAAGAAGCCATCCTGGCTGTTTTGAATGGTCGTCCTGTTCCCACGCCGCAAAACCCTTCCATGGGTTGCAGCCTCAAATGGCTGGGGGAACCAAAAAACTGACTTGTCGCCCTATTTTTGAATCTGGCGGGTCAAATGATCCGCCAGTCCTGTATAATCCCCAGGACGCATGGCCATCAGTTGACCGATCACCTCCGGTGGTAACGGCAGGCTTTCAATAAACTGCTGAAGGGTGTGCTGGGTAATCTGCTGACCACGGGTGAGGGCCTTTAACTTTTCATAGGGTTCCGGCACATTGTAACGCCGCATCACCGTTTGTACCGCTTCCGCCAATATTTCCCAGGTATGATCCAAATCCTGGGCCAACTTGTGGGTGTCCACCTCCAATTTGCCCAATCCCACCATGGCCGAATGATAGGCCAATAAGCTGTACCCGTAAGCAACGCCAATGTTGCGCTGTACCGTAGAGTCAGAAAGATCCCGTTGCAACCGGGAAACCGGCAGTTTTTCGGCCAAATGTCCCAACAAGGCGTTGGCGACCCCCAGATTGCCTTCCGCATTCTCAAAATCAATGGGATTGACCTTATGGGGCATGGTGGAGGAGCCTACCTCCCCCTCCTTGGTCTTCTGACGAAAATAGCCGATGGAAATATAGCTCCACAGATCCCGACAAAGATCCAACAGAACGGTATTAAAACGCATCAAGACATGAAACATTTCCGCCATGCCATCATGGGGTTCAATTTGGGTGGTTAAAGGCTGCCAGGTCAATCCCAAATCTTCCACGACCCGACGGGAAAGGGATGGCCAATCCACCAAAGGATAGCTTACCACATGGGCGTTAAAATTACCCGTCGCCCCGTTGATTTTGCCGTAAATGGGAACGTGACGGAAGGTCTCCAACTGTCGGTCCAGTCGCGCCACCACGTTGGCCAACTCCTTGCCCAGGGTGGTGGGTGTGGCCGCCTGACCATGGGTGCGGGCCAGCATGGGAACTTGACTCAAGGAGAGAGCCAGTTCAGCCAGCTTTTGCCGTAAGCCGGTCATCACGGGTAACATCACCTCAACTTTGGCCTGACGCATCATCAAGCCATAGGAAAGGTTATTGATATCCTCGGAAGTGCAGGCAAAATGAATAAACTCCCGCAAGGAGGCAAGAGAGGTGTCAGCCAGTTTTTCCTTGAGGAAATATTCCACCGCTTTCACATCATGGTTGGTCTTGCGCTCAATCTCCTTGACCCGCCAACCGTCCGCCTCACTGAATTGGGCCAAGATATCCTGTAAAATTCCCCGTTCTTCCATGGTGAGGGCGCGTACCTCCGGGATGGCCTTCTCATCCGACAAGGCTTGCAACCATTGGATCTCCACCTGCAAACGGCAGCGTATGAGACCAAATTCTGAAAATACAGGTCTTAACGCACTCGTTTTGCCAGCATAACGACCATCCAGGGGAGAAAGGGCTGTAAGAGGGTTTAATTCCATGGCGTTATCACATCGTTGCAAGAGGGATCCAAAACCGGGAAAGGGGTGAATAGTAACGGATGGCGTTTGGCGACACAACCCAAAGCGAAGGGTCATGGATCCCATTATCATCGATTTGTGGGGAGAAGGGGTGTTGCAATCCATGAGAAAGCTGTATACTAAGTGGGTTTCCCAGCAGGTGGAGATCATGTGGCGTAACTTTTTTTCGGATTTATCATCCGTCAACCCGCACATTGAAAATGAGTCATGACCAATCCCATAGGCAATCGGATCCCAGTCAATATTGAAGACGAAATGCAACGCTCCTACCTGGATTACGCCATGAGCGTGATCGTGGGACGGGCACTTCCCGATGTTCGGGATGGACTCAAGCCGGTCCACCGACGGGTGCTCTTCGCCATGTCGGAAATGGGCAACGATTGGAACAAACCCTATAAAAAATCCGCCAGGGTGGTGGGTGATGTCATCGGTAAATATCATCCCCATGGCGATGTGGCGGTGTACGATACCATCGTGCGCATGGCACAGGATTTTTCCCTGCGCTATATGCTGGTGGATGGCCAGGGCAACTTTGGTTCGGTGGATGGAGATGCCCCGGCAGCCATGCGGTACACCGAAGTTCGCATGGCCCGCTTGGCCCACGAACTGTTGGCCGATCTGGAAAAGGAGACCGTGGATTTTGGTCCCAACTATGACGGCTCCTTGACCGAACCCCTCATCCTGCCCAGTCGGTTCCCCAACTTATTGGTCAACGGCTCCTCCGGCATTGCCGTGGGCATGGCCACCAATATTCCTCCCCATAATCTGGTTGAAGTGATCAATGCCACCTGTGCACTGATCGACAATAGTGAACTGACCATTCGGGAGTTGATGCAATACGTCACCGGTCCCGATTTTCCCACCGGCGGTTCCATTCATGGACGTGGCGGTATTATCAGTGCCTACGAAACCGGACGTGGCATTGTGGTGGTGCGGGCCAAAACCCATACCGAAACCGTGCGGGAGGGCCGGGAAGCCATCATCGTGGATGAACTGCCCTATCAGGTGAACAAAGCCCGCCTGGTGGAGCGCATCGCTGATTTGGTGCGCGAGAAAAAAGTGCTGGGAATTGCCGACCTGCGGGATGAATCGGACCGGGAAGGCATGCGCATTGTGGTTGAGGTAAAACGGGACGCCAACGCCGATGTGGTCCTCAATCAACTTTTAAAACACACCCCCATGCAGAGCACCTTCGGGGTCAATATGCTGGCCCTGGTGGGTGGACAACCGGTCCTTTGCGACCTGAAAAAGGTGTTGAGCGAATTCATTCGTCATCGGCGGGAGGTGGTTACCCGTCGTACCCTGTTTGAATTGCGCAAGGCCCAGGCCCGTGCCCATATTTTGGAAGGTTTGGCAGTTGCCCTGGCCAATATTGACCGCATCATCGAATTGATTCGCCAAGCCTCCGACCCTGCCGAGGCCAAAGGCAGCCTGATGAACGAATTGTGGCAGCGTGGCCCGGTGGAAGCCATGCTGGTACGTGCCCTGGGTGAAGGGGAGATGGCCTCTCCCCAATTTGTGGATGGTGGTTATCGATTGTCCGCCGAACAGGCCCAAGCCATCCTGGATATGCGTTTGCATCGCTTGACCGGCTTGGAACAGGATAAAATTCACGATGAATTTCAGGCTGTTCTGGCCGAAATCGCCCGTTTGCGGGAGATCCTGGATTCGGATAGCGTGTTGATGGGGTTGATCAAGGCAGAACTCATCGCCGTGCGAGATTCGTTTGGCGATGCCCGCCGCACGGAAATTATGGAAGACAGTGCCGACTTTTCCATCGCCGATTTGATCGACGAAGAAGAGATGGTGGTTACCGTCAGTCACGCCGGTTACATCAAGAGACAGCCTTCCGAAGACTATCGGGCACAACGGCGAGGTGGTAAGGGCAAGAGTGCCACTGGTATTCGGGAAGAGGATTTCATCGAGCAGCTTTTTGCCGCCTCCAGTCACGACACCATCCTGTGTTTTACCGACCAGGGGCGGGTCTTCCGGCTCAAGGTTTATGAAATTCCCCAAGGCAGTCGGGTATCCAAGGGCAAGGCGTTAATCAATTTATTGCCCCTCAACCCGGAAGAAAAAGTCCGGCAATTGCTGGTGGCTCCCAAACGCATGGATGAATGGAATCGTTGGGATCTGCTCTTTGCCACCAGTCGGGGGTTGATCAAACGGACCATCCTGTCAGCCTATAACAATATTCGGGTGACCGGTATTCGTGCCATCAACCTATTGGAAGGGGATGACCTGATCGGGGTGGCCTTGTTGCCCGCGCCGGTGGCGGAAGAGGTGGATGAAGAGGGTGAACCCATTGAATCTGCCAGTGAAGAGCCGGTGGTGGAAGAGGAGGGGGGCGAAGATGAAGAAGAGGGAAGCCGGGAACCCGGTCCCATTCTGCTCTTTTCCAGAAGTGGCAAGGCGGTTCGTTTCCATTCATCCCGGGTTCGGCGGGCAGGACGGGTTTCCCAGGGGGTCCGGGGCATGAAGTTGAAAGAGGACGATCGGGTGATCGCCCTCACGGTTCTGGAACCGGCCTGTGAAGTTTTGAGCATTACCGAAAAAGGCTATGGCAAACGCACGCCAGAAAATCTCTTCCCCACCAAGGGCAGGGGAACCCAGGGGGTCATCGGCATGATTGCCAGTCCCCGCAATGGTCCGGTGGTGGGTGTGCTGGCGGTGACCAAGGGCCACCAGATTATGTTGATCACCGACCAGGGAACGGTGTTGCGCACCACGGTGGATTCCATACGCTCCAGCGGACGCAACGCCCAGGGGGTGACGGTAATTCATGTTTCCGGTAGCGAACGGGTGACTTCGGTGGCCCGTTTGGCAGAGTCGGAAGAGGAAAGTGAATCGGTGGACGATTTGGAAGCGGATGAACTGGATGCCACCCCGCTGGAAGGCGATGAGGGAGAGTGACAGGTGTTGGATATTCGATTGATCAGAAGTCGTCCCGAATGGGTGGAAGAGCGTTTGGCCAGCCGGGGCAAAGGCCATAGTCTGACCGCATTTCGTGAACTGGAATCTCGCAAGCGGTCGGTGCAAACCGAGACCGAAGGGTTGCAGGCACGGCGTAATGCCATGTCCAAAGAGATTGGTCAACGAAAAGGTCGTGGTGAGGAGACCGATTCTTTATTGTCAGAAATGGCGGGAATCGGTCCGCGCCTGAAAGAGTTGGAAGGCCAGTTGCGGGAGCTGGAGGAGGAGGTCAACCGTTTATTGGCGGAACTGCCCAACCTGCCCCATGAAAGCGTGCCGGTGGGAGAGGACGAAAACAGCAATATTGAGATCCACCGGTGGCCGCCGGGTGGGGATCCTGCCCCCTTGCCCTTTGCCGCCCGCGCCCATTGGGATGTGGGGGAGGCGTTGGGTATTCTGGACTTTCAGAGTGCTGCCCGCATTGCCGGTGCCCGGTTCAGTGTATTGCGGGGTGCGGGTGCCCGTCTTTCCAGGGCGTTGATCAACTTTATGCTGGACTTGCACACTACCGAGCATGGTTATACCGAGGTGTTGCCGCCTTTCCTGGTCAACGGGGATGCCCTGTTTGGTACCGGTCAACTGCCCAAGTTTGAGGAGGAGTTGTTTAAAACCCGTGACGACGCCTATTACCTGATTCCCACGGCGGAAGTTCCGGTGACCAACTTGGTGCGGGAGAGTATTCTGGAGGAGTCTGCCTTACCCATGAAGATGGTTGCCTGGACCGCCTGTTTTCGGCGGGAGGCGGGATCTTCCGGCAAGGATACCCGTGGTTTGATTCGTCAGCATCAGTTTGACAAGGTGGAATTGGTGCATATCACCCGTCCCCAGGACAGCTACCAGGCTTTGGAAGAGTTGACCAGCCATGCAGAAGAGGTACTCAGACGGTTGGAATTGCCCTTCCGGCGAATTGTGTTGTGTACAGGCGACATGGGTTTTGGTTCCACCAAGACCTATGATCTGGAGGTTTGGTTGCCAGGACAGGGCAGGTATCGGGAGATCTCTTCCTGTTCCAATACGGAGGCATTTCAGGCGTTGCGCATGAAGGCTCGTTATCGGGACAGTGAGAGCGGCAAGAATTTTCCGGTGCACACTTTGAATGGTTCGGGCGTGGCGGTAGGGCGTACTTTGGTGGCCATCCTGGAAAACTTTCAGCAGGCGGATGGCAGCGTGGTAATCCCCGACGCCCTGCGTCCCTTCATGAATGGCCTTGCAGTGATTGGTGGAAACAAGTCATAATCGCTGCCAGATGCGGGTGGGTTGCTGAGCGGTTTAAGGCAACGGTCTTGAAAATCGTCGAACCGAAAGGTTCCGTGGGTTCGAATCCCACCCCACCCGCCAATTCAGCATCCAGGGAAGTATCATTAAGTCCATAAAGCCCGCGCCAATATAAGGTTTGCGGGCTTTTTTGTCCGGGCAAAATGTGTTGGGGGAGAATCATGGGGGCAACATATTGGTGCCATCATCACGACCGAGAAGTTGGATGTGCGACTCTGTAATCCGCAAGCCACTATGACTTTGGTTAAATGTGAATAGAATAAACCATTTCCAATGGATGGAATAATTCCTCTGTCGATTGCCTTGCCTCTTCTTCTGGAAATGGAAATTCCGAAATGGAGATGGCCGCAGGTCGACGAGACGTGGGAAACCATGTGTGACTATTTCCTTGGTTCTCCACACGGCAGCCGATCATTGCTCTTTGTCAGCCAAGAGACCGGGCAAGCAGTGAAAAAAATATGGGAGGCACTGCTTCACATCACAATGACGACTCACTTTTACTGCCAGTTTTGTATGGTATATGTGACCGGCCTTTTGGCGGTTTTTTTGTTTTTGCCATTGGTCATGGAATCCTGTGCATTCTATGATTCTCTATTATATACTTTTAGTTTTATTTATGACTTGGATAAGAAGGTTTTGTGAAGGGGAATCCAGTGGTTTTCCATGGTTGGGATGAAAGGTATTGGACGGGGGTGGTTGAATGTTATAGTGCGTTGGAGGATGATTTATGAATATTGGTATGAATGAAGAAGAAACCAAGTATAATCTCATAGATCCCGTTCTGCGAGCCAAAGGTTATGACGATCCCCAGCGCATTAAAAGGGAAACTCCCACTCCTGTTGAGCCTATTGGCCCCAAAGGGAGACGCCGGAAAGGGGGCGGCCGCACCGATTATCTGCTGTGTGTGCAGGTTGGCGACATGCCCAAGCCTCTCCCAGTTGGGGTGATCGAAGCCAAAAGAGAAAACGCGGATCCACTCAAAGGAATGCAGCAAGCAAGAGGGTATGCCGATTGTAGACGCTTTGAAGTGAAATATGTATTTTCCACCAATGGCCATTTTTATGGAGAGTTTGATTTATTTACCAATTTGCAAAGGGGGCCTTTTCTGAAATAGGCTATACTTAATCTGACATTCACTGTTAAAGTTAGAACACCAACTCTACTTGGCTGTTGAAGATATTGAACACTCCAGGACAAAAGCACGTTCACCACAAACAAAAGGTATATGCGAACGTTTTCACAAGACCACTCTGGATGAATTCTACAGCCTGGAGTTTCAACGAAAGCTGTTTACCAGCCTTGAGGAGCTTCAAACAGAATTGGATGCGTGGATAGATCTGTGCAACCGCGAAGGCTCACACTCTGGGAACTATTTTTACGGGAAAACTCCGATGCAAACCTTCCTGGATTCCAAAAAAAATTGCACAGGAAAAAAATCCTGGAACGATTTTACCAAACAGACAGAACCAAGGCCGTATGACCCAATTTTGTCAGATTAAGTCCTGACAAGTACATTGGAATCATACCAGGGGTCTGTGGGATTCGGGGGCAAGCCCCCGGACCCCCATCGCCATCGTCATGTATACCATGCAATCGTTTATTGGCCTGCTTTCGCGGATACTTGATTCGGACGATGGCGATTAGGAAAAGGCAAAACCCTGGGGGGGGTGAACTCCCCCAGACCCCCTCCTTTTTTTATAAGTTTTAGCCCCGTACCAGATAGATGATAAACAAGCCCATAAACATGGAACCGAGAGCAGCCTGCCTCAACGTGGCATCAGGTAGGACAGAAAGCTTTTGCAACCATTCACGTGTGGCCGCCGGGGAGATGAAATAAGGTAACCCTTCAATAATCATCACCAGCCCCAAGGCGGTGAGAAAATCATGCATAGAGCCTCTCCCAAAGGGGAGTGCCCAATACCCCAGACACTCCCACTAGCAAACCATCAACGCAACTGCTGCCCCGCTTCCCAATGGAAGTGCTTAAAGAACCCCCCCTTGGGATCCAACACCATGGTGGTGTCAGAATTCATGAAAGACTTGCGATAAGCCTCCATGGAACGATTGAAAAAGTAGAAACGAGGATCCTTCTGAAAGGCATTGGCATAAATAGCAGTAGCCTCGCCTTCACCCTCACCCCGTAACTTCTGAGCATCCCTGTCCGCAGAAGCTAAAACAATGGCTCGCTCCGCATCCGCAGAAGCACGAATTTTGGCCGCCTGCTCATCCCCCTGCGCACGATACTGCTTGGCCTGCCTCTCCCGCTCAGTCTGCATACGCCGATAAACAGCCTTGGAGTTCTCAGCCGGCAAATCAGTACGCTTAATGCGCACATCTACCACTTCCACCCCCATCTTCACCGCCTGCTTGTTGGCCAAATCACGAATCTTCGACATCAAGTCAGTACGAGAACCAGATACAATCTCCAACATGGAATATTGACCCAATATCTCACGCAGATTGGAGTAAATGATGTCGTTCAAACGAGAAGTGGCCCCCACCTCCGTGCGTACCGTTTGATAAAACTTCAAAGGATCCTTGATCCGCCAACGCGCATAACTGTCCACCTTCAGATTTTTCTTGTCCGAAGAAAGAACCTCCTGAGGCTCCTGATCAAAAGCCAGCAAACGCTTTTCAAAGATGAGCACCTGCTCATAAAGAGGAATCTTCAGGTGCAAACCAGGCGTGGTGACAGAACGATCCGGCCTGCCCCACTGGACAATAAGTACCTGCTCCACCTGATGGACCATATAGATGGACTGGGAAAGAATAACCAATACCACCACCCCAAGAGCAACAATGGCTGCGGGAAGGGATTTCATTTGCCACCTCCTTGACCGCCAGAGTCGTGTTTACGCATACGATCCAAAGGCAGATAAGGCAAAACCCCAGAGGAATTCCCCGATTCCATAATCACCTTATGCACATTAGAGAGTACCTCTTCCATGGTCTCCAGATAAATACGCGCCTCCGTAATATCCTTGGCCTTGGAATATTCTTCATAAAGCGCGGAAAAACGCGCCACGTCACCCTCAGCACGAATGCGTTTGGATTTTTTGTAGGCCTCCGCCTCTTGTATAATCCGGGACGCCTCACCATTGGCACGAGGCAGAATATCGTTGGCATATCCCTGGGCCTCATTGATGGCCCGCTCCCGATCCTCCCTCGCCGATGCCACATCCTTGAAAGCGTGGATGACCTCAGAAGGTGGTGCCACCTGCTGCAACTGCACCCCAATGATCTGGATACCACTGGTATAACTATCCAGAATTTCCTGCATGGTCTGCTTGGTGAAGGCCTGAATCTTCTCCTTACCACTGGTCAAGGCTTCATCGATGCTGTTGCGCCCAATCACCTGGCGAATAGCGGTCTCAGCAGCATCCCGAACCATTTTATCCGGATCGTTGGAAGGATTGCGTACCTCAAAAAGAAAGTTGACCGCATCCTTGATCTGAAACTGTACACTCATGTCAATATCAATGATGTTTTCATCACCGGTAAGCATGAGAGATTCCACAGGCACGTCCGCCATATTGCGATTGCGAGAACGATAACCAATCTCAATACGCTGTACCTGGGTCACCTTGGGTTTGTAGACCGACTCAATAGGATAGGGCAGGTGAAAATGGGGCCCAGGGGTGGTCACCTCCTGAAACTTGCCAAAACGCAACACCACACCTTGCTCATCAGGGGCAACCGTGTAGATGCCGCTACCCATCCAGAAGATAAAGGCCAATCCACCCAAAAAAGGCCAACTGCGTCCACCCTGGGGCATGCGCCCACTCAGGCGTTCTTTGGCCATCTGGATGACTTTTTCCACATCCGGGGGTTGGGGAGGTTTGGGGGCTGAACCCCAAGGGCCTTGCTGGCCACCGTCGTTACCGCTCCAAGGCATGATCCGCTCCTGGTAATGTTGAAAAACAAAGAAACAAACATTAGAACTGGACAATACATCACTCCAGCCCAAAAGACAATTCCAGTATAAAAGGCAGGCCCAAGAAGGGTGGAAAGGAGAGATGAGAGGCAACCCGAAAAATTTTCAGACTTCCCCCTCAAAACTGAACATATCGTTTTCCGCCACCCACTCCCAACAGCGTTTTTCCAGTTCAGGCCGCCGGTTACGACTGGGATCCTCGGTTACCCAAGAGATGAGATGCTCCTGCAGTTTGCCAACCCAAGGTCCAGGACGCAAGCGGATTAATTCCATGATATCACCCCCGGAAATGGCCAAATCCTGGACACTGAACCGGCTCAAAGCCTGTCGCAAGATTTGGCAACGGCGCATGGCCCGCCGATATTTCTCCGCCAATTTTAACCGTTCATCCTCTTCCAGGTGAACGGAAGCATCCCGTTTGGCCTTTAATAAACGAAATAGTCCCTCTAGTGGCACATGGTTTTGAATCAATCGACGCAAGGCCCGGTCGGTGGCAAACAGATCAAAATCTAGATGGGGAATAATGTTGAGAATCCGTCGAATCCGCCGTTTGGAAAAACCATGGCTGGTCATGAACAACTCCAGCAAGCGAATGGTCTCATCAAAATAATGGCCCTGTCCATGCAATCTGTTGCCCTCTTCCTGTCCTTTTACGCGACCGATTTCATGTAACAGGGCACACCAGCGCAAATCCGCCAGAGGCATATCCTCGCCCTCTTCCGGGGGAGGAATGTGCAACATCATATTGATGGAGAGATCCCACAAACTTTCCTGATGGTTGGGGTCAGGAAAAATGGATTTCAATCCCTGCAAGGCAGGAACGATTTCATAAGCAAGGGGCGAGTTGAATAAACGCAAAAACCACTTGCGACTCTGCTCACTTTCCAAGGGGAGGGAAAAAATTTTATCCAGTTCATTACGCAGCCGCTCTTCGGTGACCCATTCCAGGGAGTAACGTTCCACCAAAGCCAAATCATCCATATCCGGCTCGCCCTGCAATTGCAGTAAAAAACGATAAAAACGAACGGCACGTAAAGGATCATTCTGTAGAGTGGTGGCCCCGTTGACCAGACGTATGCGACGATGGGCTAAATCTTCCAATCCGTGGAAAGGATCGGTGAGGGGACCATCTGGCCATTGATAAGCCATGGCATTCACGGTAATGTCCCGATGTAGCAGGTCTTCTTTTACGGTGGGCCGTTGTGAGGGGCGATGTCGGCAGGTGGTGATGCTAATCTCTCGAGGTTCTTCTTCCCGGTTGAGATGAAGAAGAAGGCTGTTATACTTATTGCCGGGGGTGAGATTTTGAAAGCCAGCCGCCATCAGGCGGTGCCGACAGATTTCCAGGGGAAGCAGGACCAGAAGGTCCAACTCAGAGGAGAGGGGTTGATCCAGGAGGGACTCCCGTAATCCACCACCCACCAAATAGACAGGCCCGATCAACCGGTGGAGGTCGTCCAACAGTTGGTTGATCATGGGATTGAAATGGTTATGCAGGTTGGTATTCATGTATTGTCCCGTAGTGAGGCAACATGATCTTACAATATGAGGTTGCCGTCAATGAATAACCCGGTGGTCAAACGCATGAGTCTCCTCAATATGGGGTGCCGGGTCAATTGGACGGAAATGGAACAATTGCGACAACAGGGGGTGGAACAGGGATATCAACCGGTTGGCGAAGGTGAAGCGGCTGACCTGGTGGTGATCAATACCTGCTCGGTGACCGGTGAAAGCGAAAGGCAGGCCAGACAACTCATTCGACGGGTGGTGAGAGAAAATCCTGGTGCCCGGGTGGTGGTGACCGGTTGTTATGCCGAAAGGGATCCTGCTGCATTGTCTGCCATGGCAGGGGTGGACAGGGTGGTGGGTAATCGGGAAAAATCCAATTTATTAAAATGGATTGAACCCGGTCCACGTCCACCGTTGGAGAGCTGTCCCCCAGCGGTGCAGGCAGGTGTTGAACGGGCGAGAGTCTTTTTACAGGTACAAAATGGTTGCTCACAACGGTGCACCTTTTGTGTCATCCCTCCCTTGCGGGGACAAAGCCGCTCCCTTCCTCTGGATGAAGCATTGCAACAGGCTCAACGCCATGTGGCTTCAGGCATCCGGGAAGTGGTCCTCTCCGGCATCAATCTGGGAGAATATGGGGTGGACCTATTGCCACCCCTGACCCTTGCCCACCTGGTGGAGAAGGTGTCGCAGATTGTGGGACTTGAAAGGTTGCGTCTTTCTTCCATCCATCCTGCCGATCTGACCGATGAACTGCTGGCCTGGTTCGCCGACTCGCCACGTCTGTGCAACCATCTTCACCTTTCCGTCCAATCGGGAGATAGCCTAATTCTCAAACGCATGGGCCGTCATTATGGCAGGGAGTACCTTTGTCAGCGGTTGGCCCATTTGCGCACTTTGCGACCCGATATGGTGTTGGGAGGAGATTTTATCGTGGGTTTCCCCACCGAAAGTGATGAGGCCTTTAAAAATACCCTCTCCCTGGTGGAAGAGGAGGGGTTTTCTTTGCTGCATGTCTTTCCCTATTCCGACCGTCCAGATACCCCTGCCGCTGCCATCGGCAAGCGATTCCACGTTCCTGGTGATCTCTTGCGCCATCGCTCCCGTTTGCTGCGGGAGGCAGGAAGAAAAAACTTGCTTATCTTGTTAAGAAATTTAATAAATCAAGAATGCCCTATTTTGGTTGAGTCGGTGGAAAACCGGGTAGCAAGTGGCAAGAGTAGTGGCTTTTTACCGGTGGTTTGTCAGGAGGTGGAACCGTCAATGGTTGGCCATATCCTGTCTTGTCAAATCATCGGGGTGAATGAAGAACGTGGTATCGCCCTGGCCCGCCCCCTATTTCCCAACCAGGAAGCCGCCATTTGAGAGAGGATGGTTGCTGTGAACGAAAAAATTCTCGTCGTGGATGATGAACCTGATATATGCCTGATCTATAAACTTTTTTTAATCTCCTTTGGTTATGAGGTGGTCACGGCTCATGATATTAACAGTGCCATGGCGGCGGTGGCAGAGCATGAATTCGGTCTTATTTTTATTGATATCAGTTTAGGGGGGGATTCGGGCATCGACCTATTGCGACGCATCCGTCATCAAGGGGTGGATGCCTACGTGATCATCATCACCGGCTACCCAGACTTGGAATCGGCCCAGGAAGCCCTGCGATTTGGGGCGTTTGACTATCTTTCCAAACCTGTTACCCAGGAAACCCTCCATCGCTTGGCCAAAAAAGCCCTGGATCACAAGTCGTTACGGGATGAAAAAGAACGCTATCGTCGCAACCTGGAGGCCATTTTTCGCAGTGTGACCGATGGCATCATCACCGTGGATCGGCAGGGAAATATTCTGGCTATGAACCAACAGGCCCAGAAACTCTGTGGCATCCACCCAGACAAAGTCGGTCGCCCCATGGATGGTTCCACCAACCATTGTGCCCATGGTTGCGCACCTACTTTGCATAGTGTTTTGCAAGATAACGCAGAAACCTTTAAGGAGCAGCTTACCTGCCGATTGCGGGATGGCAAAGATCAAATCGTTGGCTTGCATGCATCTCCTCTTCTGGATGAAGGGGGACGTTCGGTGGGGGCGGTGATGGTGGTTCGGGATGAAACCCGGATGGCTGCCCTTGAACGGGACCTGAAAGAAAGACGACGCTTCCATGGTATCATCGGACGCGGCCCTGCCATGCAATCCCTCTATTCCCTGGTGGAAAATTTGGCAACGGTGGAGACTACCGTCTTGATCACCGGTGAAAGTGGCACCGGCAAAGAGTTGGTGGCAGAGGCCATTCACTATCATGGCAACCGCTCCAACGGTCCCCTGGTCAAGGTCAATTGTGCCGCCCTGCCCGATACCCTGTTGGAAAGTGAATTGTTCGGCCATGTGCGAGGGGCCTTTACCGGTGCCCTGCGGGATAAAAAAGGTCGCTTCCAACTGGCGGACAAGGGAACCCTCTTTCTCGATGAAATTGGTGACATCAGCCCCAATATGCAAACCCGTCTGTTGCGGGTGTTGCAGGAAAAATCTTTTGAACGGGTCGGAGACTCCCGCACCACCCGTGTGGATGTGCGGGTCATTGCCGCTACCAATCAGGATCTGCGCGCCAAAATCGCCCGCAACCAATTTCGTGAGGATCTCTATTATCGACTCAAGGTGGTGGAGGTACGCCTGCCTCCCTTACGGGAACGGCGGTCGGATATTCCCATTTTGTGTGAACATTTTATTGAAAGATTCAATCGAAAGTTTGAAAAATCCATCCGTGGAATTTCAGACAAGGTGCTCAAAGAGTTTATGGAACTCTCCTGGCCTGGCAACATTCGTGAGCTGGAACATGTGCTGGAATATGCCTTTGTGGTCTGTCGCAAAGCCTGGATCGACCGGGAGGATTTGCCCCCGGAATATCGCAACCGGGAGACTGGCACCGCCGCAATAGCACCGGTTGCTTCACCAGAACGGGAGATGATTTTAAAAACATTGCAAAAGGCTGGCGGCATAAAAAGCCGGGCTGCCCGCATGTTGGGATTTTCCCGCAGTACCATGTATCGCAAGTTGCGTGAGCTGAATATTGTGGATGAAGAAGGAGAGCTTGGGTGAATACGTATGGCTGGATTTTGTTGACGGCTTTGGTGGTGGTGACCCTTCTGGAGGTTGGGGTGGCCCTCTTGTCTCTGCTACGTGCGCCCCAATCTATCCCGGAATTTTTCCAGGATAGCATTACACAAGAGGAGTTCTCCAAATCTCAGGCTTATGTGGCAGCCCAAACCCGTTTGGATATTTTTTCCCATATCTATAACTTAATCTTATTGTTAGCATTCTGGATGTTGTCTGGCTTTCCCTTGTTAGACCAATGGGTTAAAGGGATAGTGGAAGGGCAGTTGGTACAGGGATTGGTCTTTCTCTTTGCCTTGATGGCCCTTAATTATGTTTTCAACCTGCCCTTGGAACTCTATCGCACCTTTGTTCTGGAAGAAAAGTTTGGTCTCAACCGCACCACCTGGCAAACCTATCTGGCGGATATGGCCAAGGGGATGGGCCTGGTCATGGTGTTGGGTATTCCTTTGTTGGCGGCTATTTTATCCTTTTTCAATTGGGCAGGTGAGTTGGCCTGGTTGGCGTGCTGGGCCTTTAGCGTGGGAATGATCAGTCTTCTTCAATACGTCTCTCCCCGTTGGATCCTGCCCTTGTTTCTTAAATTTTCCCCTTTGGAAGAAGGGGAGCTGCGGCAGGCCATCCTGGGCTATGCGGAAGAAATCAACTTTCCCGTGGGGGAAATTTCCGTGGTGGATGGCTCCCGCCGATCCAGCAAGGCCAACGCCTTTTTCAGTGGCTTTGGCAAAAATCGGCGTATCGCCCTGTTTGATACCCTGGTGGAAAAATTGACCCCCGATGAAATGGTGGGGGTGGTAGCCCATGAGGTGGGGCATGATCGTCACAAACATCTCATCAAGGGGATGATCTCCGCCATGATTCACATGGGGGTGATGTTCTGGCTGCTCTCTTTGTTTCTTACCCAGCAAGGATTTTTCCAGGCCTTTTTTGTGGAGCAACCCAGTGTCTATGTGGGGCTGGCACTCTTCAGTTTGTTTTTTACACCTCTCGACCTTCTGATTTCTCTTCTGTTTAAGGCCATCTCCCGCCACTATGAGAGAGAAGCAGACCAGTTTGCCATTACCTCCACCAAAAAACCGCTGGCCCTGGCCAATGCCCTGAAAAAATTGGCCATCACCAATTTAAGCCAGTTGACGCCCCATCCCTGGCAGGTCACCCTCCATTACAGCCATCCTCCGGTGGGTGAACGGATCGGGTTAATCCTGGCCAATTCAGCCAAAGAGTAGCCTATAATGAAAATATTGAAAAAAATTTCACCCCTTACTTGTCAATGACTATTGAGAAGAGACCATCTTAGTGTATCCTAAGAAATGGCCAATTTTTGGCAGAGGGGTTGCCATATGGGAAAGGATGGGTGGATGAGCAGTTTTCAGGTTGTTACCATGGATTGTCTTTACCATGGATGAAGTCAAATTGCCCCAAGGGTGGTATCAAAAAATTGCCCAGGACGAAATCAATCTTATGCCATTGGGCAAATGGGATGGAGCTACCCGTTTGGTCAGCACTGACGCTGGTTTGCAGGAAGCCGCTCTCGCTTGGCAAAATCAAACCCTTTTGGGGTTTGATACCGAAACCCGTCCAACTTTTCGCAAGGGTGTGATCTATGCGCCCTCCTTGATCCAACTTGCCCTGGATAACGAAGTGCAATTGATCCAGTTGCAGGGGATCAAAGACCACGCACCCCTTGGAAAACTCTTTTCCAACTCCGCCATTCGCAAGGTGGGGGTGGGACTGGAACAGGATATCCGCAAGCTGCAAGGCGTCTTCTCCTTTAATCCCAATGGATTTCTGGACTTGGCCTCGGTAGCCGAACGGTTGGGATTGCCCAATCGGGGGTTACGCAGTATGGCGGCTGCCCATTTGCGCCTGCGTATTTCCAAACGGGCCAAATGCTCCAATTGGGCCAAGGAAGAGCTGAAACCATTCCAAATTGTCTATGCCGCAACCGATGCCTGGATTGGACGTGAATTATATCGTACCTTTGAAGAATATGGAGTTATTTGACAGAGGAGACGAGAACAATGGGATTCCTCGACTGGCTCTTGGGTACTCCCAAAAAAAAGCGGGTTACTTCCACCGCCAAAAGCACGGCCACCACTGCCAGCCGCCCCAGCCAACCTGCTGTCAGGAAACCACCTGCCAGCTCAAAAAATAATCGTATTTTTGAAACCGGACAGCAACAATCCCAGGCACGGGATATTGTGAAAGATTGGTTGAAGGAAGACAACTAACCGGGAGTTCCGTCCCATGGCACGGATTGGGTCAGGCCTGTGGAATCGCTTTCGATGGCTGATGGTTATGGCCATGACCCTGCTTGTGGTGGAGATGGCTCCCGCAGAAACAATTCCCACCACCCCCATGCTGCGCCTGGAAGGGGGGATGCATACCGCCATCATCCGTCGCCTGGCAGTGGATGGGCGAGGCAAAATTGCCGCTACCGTTTCCGATGACAAAGCCCTCCGTATCTGGTCTCTGCCCGATGGCAAGATGATCAAAACCCTGCGTGTTCCCATTGGCACCGCCAACGATGGCAAACTGTTTGCCGTCGCCCTCTCTCCTGATGGACGACTGGTGGCCGCTGGCGGCTGGACCGGTTGGGATTGGGAGAAAAAAACCACCATTTATCTGATGGATGTGTTAACTGGTAAGATGGTGCGTCGGATCGGTCGCTTACCCAATACCATCAATCATCTAGCCTTTTCTCCCAACGGTGTCTTTCTTGCCGTCGCCATGGCCAGGGATAATGGCATCCGTATCTACCGGGTGCAGGATGGCAAACAGATGGTGAGCGATGAAAATTATTATGATCAAACCTACTGGCTAAACTTTGACAAATCAGGTCAATTGGTCACCACCAGCTATGATGGTTTCATTCGCCTTTATGACAGCAGTGGCATACTTTTACGCCATCGCAAGTTTGACAACGGCAAAGAACCCTTCTCAGCAGTCTTTTCTCCCGATGGTGCCGCCATTGCCGTGGGATTTCGCAATTCAACCCAGGTGGAGGTGTTGGAAAGTCGCAGTCTGAAGACACTTTTCCTTCCCAATATCAAGGGCGTCGATAAAAAATTGCAGACGGTGGCTTGGTCCAAAGATGGTAAATATCTTTTTGCCGCAGGTCTTCATCAAGCCGGGGAGTTGCGAGCCGTTCGCCGTTGGGAAAACGGGGGCAAAGGCAGCTATCAGGATACCCCTGTTTCCAGCGATATCATCATGGATATGGCCACCACCCCCGATGGCGGACTGGTTTTTGCCAGTGGTGACCCCAACTTGGGACGATTGGATGAAACCGGAAAGCTCACCTTCAAACATGATCGACCGCAAGCTGACTTTCGCAACATGAAAGAGCTGTTTCGCTTGAGTCCTGATGGTCATACCTTTGAATTTATCTACGATCCAGACCGGGCCACCATCACCCGATTTTCCTTGGACAACATGACACTGGAGCATAATTCCGCCAGTCGGGAAGATTTGAAACCACCATTGCGCACCTTCAACGGGGTGCAGGTGCAAGGGGTGAAGGATCGGCAAGGGGTTTTCATCAACAACATCAGCTTGCCTTTAAAAAAAATGGAGCATCCCTCCACCTATACCATCTTCCACGATGGCTCCCATGTATTGCTGGGAACCAATTTTTCGTTAAGGCTCTATACCAAAAATGGGGCTGAATTGTGGGAGGTTCCCATTCCCACCCAGTGCTGGAATGTGGCTGTGAGCCAAAATGGCAAGGTGGGCATGGCCGCCTTTGGCGACGGCACCATTCGTTGGTATCAGATGCAGCAGGGGAAAGAAATTTTGGCCTTTTTTCCCCATAATGATCGCCAACGCTGGATCTTGTGGAACCCCCTTGGTTATTTCACCTCTTCCAGCAAGGGGGATGAACTCTTGGGCTGGCATCTCAATCAGGGGCTGGACAGTGCCGCCCTGTTTTATCCGTTGGGACAGTTTCAAGGCCGCTATAAAAATCCGCTGGAAACCCTGCGTTTGCTTAGGGAGGTGGAAGGAAATACAAATTCTCAATAGGGTGGCATGGAGAGATTCGGGGTGCGGGAGCACCCCAGACCCCCTCCTTTTTTTAATGGATTTACTTCTCTTCGACCAGTTGCCAGGTCATCAACCAATCATCGGCAGCATAGTAAAGAGGAAATTTTTCTGGATGCTTGAGCTTGCTCCAGTAAGAAACCCGATGAAAGGGAATGTGAAAATTGGGCACCAGATAATGCCCAGCCAACAATACCCGATCTAAAGCACGACAGGCATCTACCAGTTCAGCTCGATTGTTGGCATAAATCACCTTTTCCACCAAAGCATCCACCGCCTCATCCTGAATACCAATGGTGTTGCGGGTGCCCTTGATCTTGGCACTGGCAGAATGCCACATATCCCGCTGCTCATTGCCAGGGGATTGGGATTGGGGGAACGAATCCACAATCATATCAAAATCAAAAGATTGCCGCCGCTCCTGATACAAGGAATGATCCACGGTGCGAAAGTTCAACTTGATCCCCAACTTGGACAGGTTGGAAGCATAAGGATCAAAAACCCGGTTAAACTGGGGATTGTCCAACAAAGCCTCCACCTCCATCCGCTCCCCCTTGGCGTTGACCAAAATTTTGTCCGCTCCCAAACTCCATCCCGCCTCTTTCAACAATTGACTGGCGCGCCGCAAATTATCCCGAATAGAGGAGGGGGGATTGGTGGAAGGTGGTGTGGTCACCTCTTGAAATACTTCCGGCAACAGCTTCCCCCGCAAAGGCTCCAATAATTTCAACTCACCAGGCGTCGGTTTGCCGGTAGCTGCCATTTCTGAATTGGAAAAATAACTGCTGGAACGGGTGTATTGGTCATAAAAAAGGTTTTTGTTGCTCCATTCAAAGTCGAAAGCCAGAATGAAAGCCTCCCGCACCCGCCGATCCTGAAACACCGGTCGCCGTAGATTAAAGACAAAACCCTGCATGCCCGCACCATTTCCATGGGGCAGGGTCTCCTTGATAATACGCCCGCTGTCAAACTTGTCCCCGGCATGATCCCGTGCCCAAGCCTTGGAACTGTTCTCAAACTTAAAGTCAAACTCCCCTGCCTTGAAGGCCTCCATGGCCACCGTCGGGTCCAAAAAAGTCTTCACCATGATGCGTTCAAAATTGAAAAAGCCCTGCCGTACCGGTAAATGCCAGCCCCAATAGTTGGGATTGCGCCGATAGGTGATGGTTTTGCCAGGCTGCACCTCTTCCACCAGATAAGGACCAGAACCCAAAGGAATATCGGTCATGTTGGGCTTATCAAAGGGAAATTTTTCAAAATACGCCTTGCTCAAAATAGGGATCTCACCCGAAATCAAAGGCAACTCACGATTCTTGACCGAAAAGACAAACTCCACCTTCTGAGGGGAAAGAACATTGGCCTTGGCAATATCCTGAAAATAGATTTGATAGAGGGGAGCCGCCTTGTCGGATTTAAGAATTTCCAGGGAAAAACGAACATCCTCGGCAGTTACCGGAGTTCCATCACTGAAACGCGCATTGGGATCCAGAGTGTAGATAACCGACATGCCGTCCGCAGCCACCTGGATATCCTTGGCCAGCAATCCATACTGGGTAAATGGCTCATCCATGGAACGGGTGGTGAGGGATTCAAACATCACCTCCGATAATTTATAAGGGGGTGCCCCTTTCAGGGTAAAAGGGTTCAGTTTATCAAAGGCCCCGATGGCGTACAAAACCAGGGTTCCCCCCACTTTGGGTTGGGCGAAGGTGTAATCAAACCGCTTGAATCCTTGCATATATTTGGGTTGACCATCCATACTAATAGCATGGGCAGCCCTGCCTGCCTGTGGAGAGAAGACAAGGCAGAGAGTCATGGAAATAAGGGAGCCAATGCGTACAAAATTTAAGGACATGATTTCCTCCCAAAGGTTGGTTTTCCATAAACCAAGTCAAAGATTATCCATATAATCCATTTTGTCCTTTACCACATGAATGTTCTTACCACCAGTCTTTTTCTCTCTCAACCGTGCTGGGGTGGACGGGGTTCTCAATTTTATTCAAGTACGGTAGGATCATTAGTTGGTATCACATGTGGCTGGGGGATCATATGATTAAATATTTTTCGTTGATTAAAGATGCCAGTTGCCAGCAGAAAAATTTATTGTGCTCTCTTCCCCCCCTTTTTTATCTTATCATTTTTTCAATTTTACTTGCTTGGCCCTATTTTTTGCTCGGCCCTTATTCGATTGTTGATTTTTATGATCAAGGCGATTCATTACTACCAAAAGCCGCAGCTTATGCTCAATTATTCGATTCATATGGTGTTTTTTATTGGGATCCCATATTATTAGGTGGTCTGGATCGCTTGGGAGATTCTCGCAGTTTGTTCAGCTATTCAGCAGTGCTGATGTGGTTGTTCTCTCCCCTGTTGGCGTACCAGATTTATATGGTTCTTTATTATGGTGGGGCTGTCTTTACCTCTTTTTTCCTGTTTCGTCGCCTTGGAGCAGAACCCATTTTTGCGGCAGTGTTGTCTTATATCTATGGGGTTCTTTTTTCAGGGTACTACTCAATCGTTGCTTTTGAATCCCATTTTGCCTTTTTCCCTGGTTTTTTGCTCATTTTGGACTATTTGGCCAGAAAAGAGAGTGAAAAAAGGTCTGGTTATTTTATTGCGGCATTTGTCGCAGGGCTTTGTTATTCGTTTTTTCTGAATATTGCCTTATTGCTGCCTCTGGCAGGAATCTTTCTTGGGTTTCTGTTTTTGGTGGATGGACAACTGCGTAATCGATACAGTTGGCAGATCCTTTTTCTCTTTTTGTTGGCAGCAGCTCTGCCTCATCTGCCGGTGGTGGTCCAAATTTTTGTCAATCTGTCCCAATCTGTACATCATGTGACATCAGTCAGTCCCACGGTTTCTACCATGGATTATCTTATGGCAGGCAACCTGCTGGAAGCGAAAGAGGCCTTTTTGACCTCCATGCGTGAAAGCTATTGGGCCTTACGTTCAGCGAGTTTGCATCTACCAGCCCTGTATCGTAAGTCTCCTACACTATATGATTTCAATTTTGGCTTGGATATACTTATGGCAATCTCTTTGCCATTGGCACTCTTTTTTACTTGGCGTACAGGAAAAGGGTATAGCTACCTCATTCTTTTTTTAATCATAATAATAATTTCAAATGCAAGTAGTTTTATATTGCAATTTTTACCAAGTGAAAGTTCCTTGCGGAATTTTCATATTTCGCGTTTATTTTACTTTGTCATTTTTTCGCAAATGCTCTTATTGGCAAAATATTTGGCTCCATCTGTACCGCCAACTCCCAATGGTTTCACTGTGCAATCTTATTTACCAGGGATTCAATTCCTTTTTTTTACAGTTTTGTTGATCTCCACCGTTACAGGTAACCTGGTTCATGTTGTTGACAAGGCCATCCCCATGAGTCTGCAACGGGCGACACAAAAGGATGTTCTTCAACATGAAGAATTAAGTCAAGTGGCAGCTCAACTCAAATCCCAACATCGGGATCCCTTTAGAGTAGCCACTGTCGCACGGAATTTGTGGCCTGCCATTGTCCATCCCTACGGTCTTGAAAGCCTGGATGGATATACGACCATCTATCCTAATCGTTTTGTAACATTCTGGAATGCTTTGATTTCTCCGTCTGGTAGGTTTACGAATAGCTACTACAGCTACCTGTTTCCCAGAAACAATCTCCTGTCCGCTCCCTACAGGTTGTCAGATAATTTACGATTGGAGCTGCTTGCTCTTGCCAATGTTCGTTACCTTCTTGTGAGTGGAACCGTTGAGGAATCTTCCCTCCCTGAATTAACCTCCTTCCAGTTTCCAGCCAATGATGCCATAAATTCTCCCCTGAAGTATGTAATCAATACCAAAAAGATGGAGAATAAGCGGCAAACGGTCCATGTTTATCAAATACCGCAAGCATTACCACGGGCTTTCGGAGTATTTCGCCATCGTATTTTTCCTGATACCGCCGCTGTGGCAATGGCCTTACAAAATGCCCCCTGGCAAGAGTTGCGAAGCACAGCTTTTTTAGAATCTCCTGCCCTTCCTGCCGGGTTTGTACTTCCTGATAACGATGAGGCGAGACAGGGAAACGTTACCATCCTGTCTTATTCTCCAGACAAAATAATTCTTGATGTGGTATTCCCTCAGAATGGAATCTTGGTTGTCACCCAAAATTACCACCCAAAATGGAAAGCCTGGCTGGATGAACAACCATTCCCGATCTTTCCGGTATATTCCACCTTTCAGGGGACTATTGTGCCACAGGGAAACCATCGGGTGGTGTTTCATTACCAACCTTGGACATGGTAGCCTATTGTGAGTGAAACGTTGAAAAATATCCGTTCTTTGTTAGAAAATACTCCAGCTTGTCAAGCATCTATCCGATTGGATTGGGGTTTGGCAACCTTGATCCTGCTCATGGGGTTAGGGTTGGGATGGAACTACCTGGCCCGCTCAGATGTTTATCAAAGCTTTTACCAAAGTGAATTTGCACCTGCGGTTTTGTTTGCTTGTGGAAGGGATTTTCAGAATGTGGTAACAGATGAAGTTCCTGAACTTTTTGCATTCCTGCGCAGAGATCGAGATCGCAGCCGTCACCAGCTTCCCTGTCATACGCTTCCTGAACAAATTCCTGTCACTGAAATCTCAGGTTTCCAGTACACCCATCATCATCTGCTCTTCCTCGCCGCCTTGACCTGGAAACTGGCCATTGTTCTCGGAATCCATGACGGTCCAGACTGGAGTAGTCTGAATCCGGTATTCGGTCTTTTCTATGGTCTAAGTGGGGCATTCTTTTTTGGCTTATGTCGTTTGGCCATGGGGCGTTTTGCTACAATTGCAATTGTTTTATTTTTCCTCTTTTCTCAGCATCATCTCCTTGGGTTGGCCAGCTTTAGGGATTATGCAAAAATTCCATTTCTGATAGGTATTTTGTTTATTGTTGCTGATTTGCTCAAGAATAATTATTCATTTCATATTATGGTGACTCGATCTCTCTTGGCAGGAACCATGATGGGAATTGGTGTGGGAATGCGCCAGGATATTCTGCAATTATTGCCTTTGATTGTCCTGGCCATACTGTTTTTTCTGCCTGGTCCTGTCAAGTTTCTGCAACGCCTTACTGTTTTAGGAATTTATGTTTTGTTCTTTGTGTTGGTTGGTTACCCAACCGTCTCTCGTTTGCAAGGCGAGAGCAATCCGTCCTTTAACCTTTCACAGGGATTAACCAGCGATTTCTCCGAAATGTTGGAGATTGAACATTCAATTTACGAAGATGGTTATATTTTTCATGATATGTACACATACACAAGAATTAAAGAGTTTGCCGAACGTGTTGAAAAAGTTTCCCTAAATACAGTTATTCGCTCCGGTCTTGACTTTTTTTCCAAAAATTATACGGATGTTTCAAAGCATTATTTATCGGAAATGCTTTTTCACTATCCCGCAGATATTCTACTACGGTTTATCGCATCTGCCCGCAAAGCAGCCGAAAGCGGCATTATAAAAAAACACGGTATCTTTATTGTTATTTCTGCTATGGCCATTATTTTCTGGTATAATTTACGCATTGGAATTTTTGCTCTCATGGCCTTCTTATTTATTGGCGGCATGCCAGGTCTGCTGTTTGTGGCCAGACATTCTGGACATGTTAAATTCCTGGCATTATTCTGCCATGGTATCGTTTTACAAGCCTTCATTTCATGGTTATTTCGTAATAGAGCAGAAGAAGGTAAAGTAAGTCATCCCTGGATAGGGTATTCATGGCCACGATCTTCCCTGTCGTTTTCGAAAATTCTTCTGTACTGTCTTCTACCTCTAACTGTGTTTATGTTATTGATAAGCAGCACACTATGGATCGTTCGCTGGTATCAGAATAACCATTTGCAGAGCTATTTGGCACACATTGCCAGCCTTCCAGGAGAACACCTCACAGGATATTTTTCTGAATCACCGACTGGTAGGACATGGGCCTATTCTCTAAAATTACAGTCAGAGAAATTTGACAAATCAATTGCAAATACCTATGCAGAATATTTGGCAATAACTTTTTCACACGAAAAAAATTGTCAGTCAGTGCCGTTAATGATTGGCTTAGATTATAAAGGCACTTCTGTCCTTAATTTTAGTCGCCAAATGACACTTCAATTGCCTATGGAACCCGCTACCTATTTTCATCCAATCTATCGATCCAGTGAAATTAAACCAGAAATAATTGAGTTCCCAGATCAAGCGGCTTCATGTATTCAGGAATTGAAGAAAATTAAAATTACGGATACTATTACTTTATTGCCCATATTTATGTGGCCTGAAAATCCCGAAAAATACGATCTCTACCATACATTATGGTTAGGATGGTCTTCCTATCAACCTTTTCCCTTTATGATTAAACATAAAAATAATGGTTTTAATGTCAAGCAAGGAGATGGTTGAAATGGCTTTTTATTACAATCTTCAATAGGATGCTGGCACGATTGAAATAACTGGAAATCACCGCAAATTCAATATAGCATTGCATGAAATGAGCAATCCAGGATCATAGGAGGAGGTCGCCATGTTAGAAAATCCCCGCCGTCCGGCGGTAGCTGGTATGTTCTACCCTGCCCAGGAAAAGG
>JADFXB010000310.1 GCA_015233935.1 Magnetococcales bacterium
CCCGTTTGGGGGAAACACGGGTCATGAGGAAGTCTTCACCATGTTGCAGTGCCCGTTCGGTCAAACGAGCGAGATGACTAAACTCCTTGCCTTCGGCAAAAATGACCTCGGCAAACCCCTGGCGAATACGACGGTGGGTATCCAGGCGAGCCACCACTTGGCCCTGTTCCACCACCTCATCCATGGGAAAACGTTGCAGGATGGTGGAGGCTTCCTCCACTGAAGTTGTACCGGCAGCGACACTGTCCAGCAAAGCTTTGATTTTTTCAGGAGACATGGCGTGTTGATCCAAAAAATAGACACAAAAAAACCGGCAGGTTGCGACTAACCGCTCCCTGCCGGAGTGGCTCACCTCTTATAGAGCAAGAGGCACATCCCTCAATTACGAGTTGATGTTGATGTCGCCGATGGAGGTGTTGTCAGAGACATCACCACCGCTCTGGCCAGCAGCGGCCATGGCGGAAGCATCACCACCGATACCAACGCCACCACCGGAAGCACCACCAAAGGAGGAGGAAGCACCGCCGCTGCCCATGCCGCTACCGCCACAGGCATAGCCGGAAGCACCAGCAGAACCCATGGCATCGCCACCAGATTTACCGCCCTGACTCACACCAACGTTTGCAGATCCGAAAGACATGGTAATTCTCCTTACAAGTTACGGTTGACTGACAAAGAAACAGGTGAATGCGTTTTCTACCAGGAAACTCCTGATTCCTTTGGAGAATCAGGAAACCATGCGGTTGAGTTTACCGCTTTGGTAGCCTTCAAGGTCCAGTGTCACGTAGAGGAAACCCAAGCCACGCAGATGGCTGACGATTTCGCTTCTCACTTTGTCGTCCATGAAGCGGACGATGTCACTGGCCGGAACCTCGATTCTTGCGGTTTCGCCTTGTTTGCGGACCCGCAATTCGTTGAAGCCGAGGTTTTTCATTTTAATTTCGGCACTGCCCACCATGCGCAACGAGTCCAGGGTAATGCGTTCGCCGTAGGTGATACGGGAGGACAGGCAGGGGGAGGCCGGTTTGTTCCAAGTTTTCAGATTTTTCGCCTTGGAGAGCTGGCGCACATCTTCTTTGCTCAAGCCTGACTGGATCAAGGGACTCACCACCGAAAGCTGCTCTTTGGCTTGCAGGCCGGGGCGATAATCGGCTTGATCATCGGTGGTGGAGCCGTCCACCACAAACTTGTAGCCTTCGGTTTTGGCCACATCGGTCAAGCGGGTGAACAAATCCGTTTTGCAATAATAGCACCGATTGGTAGGATTGCTTGCAAAATTTTCATCGTCCATCTCTTTGGACTGAATAATTTTGTGGTTGATTTGCAATTCCTGGGCAATTTCCATCACCGAGTCCACATCGCCTTGCGGCATGGTGGGAGAAAGGGCGGTGACAGCCAGATAGTGGATACCCGAATCCTTGATGGCTGAAACCAGAAAGGTGCTGTCCACCCCACCAGAGTATGCTGCCACCACACTGCCCAGCGAACGCAGATTGCTCAACAGGCCGTCGTATTTTGTTTGCAATTCAGGAACCATGCTCAATCCTCAAGTCAAAGGGGGTTCTTCCTTTTGCCAGTAGCCTACAGAGCGGGCCAGGCGCACCCCATATGTACCAAATCCGGTGTTGGGTTGACCGCCCATACGGCGGGTACAACGTAGTCCTTCCGGGTGCCGCTTCCAACTGCCACCACGAAAGGCACGAAAACGTCCAGGCCCTGTATGAATGGGATTTTCTCGTCCCAGTTTGGTGAAGGCTTCATGATCATAGAAATCCTCCACCCACTCATGAACAATACCACTCATATCGAAAATACCCAACTCATTAGGTTTTTTCAAACCCACCGGATGGGTACGTCCGTTGGCATTGCTGCCGTACCAGGCATAATCTCCCAGTTCATCCAGACTGGAAGTACCGGACCATTTTTGTTTCAGACCCCCTCCCCTGGCGGCAAACTCCCATTCCGCTTCGGTGGGAAGTCGATATCCTCCTTCGGTCAATTGGTTGAGGCGATTGATGAAGGTTTGGGTATCGTCGAAACAGACCATTTCCACCGGATAATCAGGACCTTTTTTAAACATGGCGGGATTGCATTCCATGATTTTTTGCCACTGGCCCTGGGTTACCGGCGTTTTCGCCAGAAAGAATGCTTCCACACAAACCTCCCGGACTGGTTTTTCATCCGGGAAGCCATCCCCGAACAAATCGCCCATTTGGAAGCATCCGCCTTCCACATATACAAACTCCATGCCAGTTACGGAATCCCGATAAGTGGATTTCCCCATGAAAGTGAACCCTCACGATCAAAAGTTTGATATTGTGGGATTTATCCCTTGGAACGCATCCAGCGGACACCCTTTTTATCCGTTGATTTTTGCGTCCATCGTTTATCGTGTGTAGAGAGGTCGTCCAATATTTTGGACTAGATATTTCTGGCCACGCGAAATCCCACATAGCGGTCCCGACAATTGGCACCATAGATGCTGCGGTCGGTACAGCGCAAAAGCAGGCGATAGCTGTACCAACTGCCACCTCGCAACACCCGCTCGCCACCTTCAACCTGGTATACCGGGTTTTTTTCCTGGTGGTAACGGTAGGCATCGGGGGCGTAGGTATCGGCCACCATTTCAAAGACGTTGCCGCTCATATCAAACAGGCCCAAACTGTTGGGACGCCGTTGCCCAACCGCATGGGTGGTGAAGGTGGCATTTTCATCAAACCAGCCGTACTCCCCCACCAGGGATTCTTCATTGGTCCCGGACCAGTTTTCCATGCGTCCGCCGCTACGGGCGGCATACTCCCATTGGGCTTCACTGGGCAGGGTATAGTTGAGGTGGGTCAGTTGGTTCAGTCGCTGCAAAAATTCTTGAATATCCTGGTAGTTGACCCGTTCTACCGGATAATCCTCTCCTCTGGCAAAATAGGAGGGGTTGTTTCCCATAACTTTTTGCCATTGTCCCTGGGTGACGGGGGTTTGACCAATCCAAAAATCATCCAGGGTTACACTGTGCAGGGGCTGTTCATTTTCAAAGCCATCCCCGTTCCAATCTCCCATTTGGAAAGTGCTTCCCTTGACCCGGACCAGCCGCATGCCGGTTACCGGGCACTGCTCCACCGCCTGCGTTAACACAACTCCTTGTCCTGTTACCATG
>JADFXB010000311.1 GCA_015233935.1 Magnetococcales bacterium
AATTCTTGACCTTTTTCGGTTTATCGATTGGATATTGAGTCTACCCAAGGATGCCGATCAACGATTTTGGCAGGAACTATCCACTTTTGAGGAGATGCAGAAAATGTCTTACATCACCAGTGTGGAACGGATTGGGATGGAAAAGGGGATGCTGATTGGTGAAGAGAGGGGGATGTTGATTGGCGAGGCGAGAGGTGAGGCGAGAGGTGAGAAGAAGGGTAAAACCGAAATGTTGTTGGATCTTCTGCAAGACCGTTTTGGTATTGTCCCAGACTGGGTTAGCTCCAAACTTGCTGAAGCCGATCTGGAGACGTTGAAAAGGTGGAGCAAGCGGATTTTGGGGGCGGAAAGGATTGAGCAGATTTTCCAGTGACGCTTTGCCGGATCCTCATGGCGTTCCTGTGTATTAGGCTTGGGGAGATGTAGAAGATGCGTTACATCACCAGTGTGGAACGGATTGGGATGGAAAAGGGGATACGGATTGGTGAGGAGAGGGGGATATTGATTGGTGAAGCGAGGGGGATGTTGATTGGTGAGGCGAGAGGTGAGAAGAAGGGTAAAACCGAAATGTTGTTGGAGATTTTGCAAGACCGTTTTGGTTGTGTCCCAGACTGGGTTGACTCCAAACTTGCTGAAGCCGATCAGGAGACATTGAGACGGTGGGGCAAGCGTCTTGTCAGAGCGGAAAGGATTGAAGAGGTTTTTCAGTAAGTTTTGCAAAATTTTCCTGGGGTGGTTTTGCCTGCCTGGATTTTTCCTGCCGATGTAGATTCTTCCCTCCTTCTGGTGGTTGCCGTGCTATATTAAAGCAGATTATTCCTTTTTCTGCATAGGAAAGCTGCGGCCATGTCTACCAAAGTGTTTATTTCCCACTCCAATCTGGAACCCGATAAATCTTTTGCCATGGAATTGGCTGAGGCGTTGCGATTGCATGGGGTTGATGCGTGGGTGGATTATAAAAAATTGGGGGCGGGGGATGATTTGGATGCAGAAATTATTGCGGCGATTTGGGAGTGCCAGGTTTTTGTGACGGTGTGGAGCCTCAATGCTTTCAATTCAGATTGGGTTCAAAAAGAGGCTAAACTGGCCAGCACAGTTATGGAAGAGAAGGTAGGGTACAGGATTCTTCCCCTGTTGCTTTCAGGGGTGAAGTCGGCGGCGGTGAAGTGGGTATTTGATAAAGATATTAAAAGTATTCAAGTGCCAGAAGGGTTGGGAGGGGTGCAGGCTGTCATGGGGGAGGTGTTGGCTGCATTGGCATTGCGTACACCGCCGGTAACGCCTGCCACCATTAAACCAACGGTGCAACCCCTGGAAGAGTTGGTCTTGATCCTCTCCAATCCCCGACTGTTTGAAGAAGAAAGCAAGGTGCGGGTGCAGGCGGATGGGGAGTTGGAGTTTTATCCCAGCCAGGGCACGGTCAGGGAAGGAAAGGGTTTTACCTTTACGGCCCCTTTGGGAATCATCGAAGCGGATGATTTATCCTGGTATCTGGAAAAGTTTCCCCGTTGGCCGGGGGAGGCGTTTCGTTATCGGGCTGAGGGGATTGAAAAAAAATTGCCTGAATGGGGACAGGCCCTTTTTGCGGCGGCCTTGGATCAGCCAGCGGGGCGGGAGGTGCGCAAGGCTTGGGAAGGGACGGCTGTGCGCCATGGGCGTTGTCTGACCGTGCGGTTGAAAAATGCCGACAACCAGCAGGCGGCAGCCCAACTTCTCTCCCTGCCCTGGGAGCTTTTGCACAATGGGGGGCGTTATCTTTTCCACGGGGCTACCCCGGTGCGGGTCAGGCGGCGGCTGCCCAGTGAAACCGCATGGTCGCAAATTTTAACCCAACCGCCTTTGCGGGTACTCTTTGTTTCCCCACGACCGGAAGATGAAACGGCAGGTTATATCAACCACCGGGTGACCGCCTTACCGGTGGTGGAAACTTTGTCCAGTTTGGGGGAACTGGCGGAATTGACCATTTTGGCAGACCCCTCCTTTGTGGGTTTGCTCAATGCCTTGAAGGAGGCTGAACGAGGGGGGAAGCCCTATCATGTGGTGCACTTTGATGGCCATGGGGTGTACTTGCGGGAGCAGGGGTTGGGTGCCCTTTGTTTTGAAGAGGTGGGGCAAGGGGACAAACTGGTGGAACGTACCACCAAGGTGGTGACGGCCAGGGAGTTGGCAGAGCGGTTGGCGGGGTATCGGATTCCCCTGTTTTTCCTGGAGGCTTGCCAGGGGGCCAAGGCGGAGGTGGATCCGGCCTCTTCGGTGGCGGCTACCTTGTTGCAACAGGGGGTGGCGGCGGTGGTGGCCATGAGTCATTCGGTGTTGGTGGCCACGGCGCGGGAGTTTGTCAAAGTGTTTTATGAATCCCTGGCCAAGGGGGAACGGGTGGGAGAGGCCATGCTGAAGGGGCAGGGATGGCTGTTTGACCACCCCAAGCGGGGCTACTATCTGGGGGCGGGGGACTTGAAGTTGCACGATTGGTTTGTGCCGGTGCTCTACCAGGAGGGGGAGGATTTTTCCCTGGTGACAGAGGTGGTCCAGGAGGAGATGCAAGAGTTGATTCAGAAAGGGCGGGTGGCCATGCTGGGTGACCTGCCGGAGGCCCCTCCCCACCATTTTGTGGGACGCAGCAAGGAGTTGTTGGCCCTGGAACGGTTGCTGTTGCAAGAAAAATATGGGGTGGTGTTGGGAGAGGGAGGGGAGGGCAAGACCGCCTTGGCTTGTGAGGCAGCCCGCTGGTTGGTGGCCATCGGGCGGGTGGAGCGGGTGGCCTTTGTCAGTCTGGAGCACAACACCCATTGGGATGCGGTGGTGGATGTGTTGGGGCGGCAGTTGGTGGAGAAAGACTATCAGGTGGCCACCTTTGCCGATGAGGAAAAAGCCCTGGTGCCCATTGAAGGTGTTTTGCGGCAGAAGCCCACCTTGCTGGTGTTGGATAATATGGAGACGGTGTTGCCGCCCAGACCGGGTGGCTTGGCCCAGGCCCATGACCCGGAGGGGTTGCAACGTTTGTTGGCCTTGTTCCGGCGGTTAATGGGCGTGGGAAAGACTCGCTTATTGTTCACCAGCCGGGAGGGGTTGCCATCTCCCTTTGATGCTGGACGCCACCATGTGGATATTGGTGCCATGGACACCTTGGAT
>JADFXB010000312.1 GCA_015233935.1 Magnetococcales bacterium
CCTGCGGAGGTTTAATATTCCGCTAACCGATACTGTCAATCCCTGGCTTTGATGTATGGTTTGTTCGTGACATAACCTGTTGACATCAATCCATTATTTATTTCTGCGTGGTCGCCGGTAACGGGCTACCACGGCATCATTCAGCAGTCTATTGGCTTGTTTCCAAAGCACAATCTAACATGCTGTTACCCTCCAGGTAAAGGCTTTGCCAAACAAGGGCCTGCAAGTTGCTCCTTTAGCCACCTGAAAGGTTCAGATACAAGCGTGAACCAGAAAAACTTCTTCTTCGATCAAAAAGGTCAGGACCATGGTGGCATGGTCAGTTTTCCATTGGGCGATGTAGTCACGTCCGATGATGGCTACAGGGGGTGAGAGGTTGAGTTCGCTGATTTGGGCTTTGGTTTTCATACCGCCGCAAATCATGTTGGCAAGCTCTGCCACACCATCGCGCAGGTCTTCCGGGGTAAGGTCTTCCACGGCAAGGCCCACCATCCGTCCCACCAATTCGCGCCCCAGGGTCTCCTTGCAGGAGATGCCTACCATGCCTTGGTGGTGGCCAAAGAGTTGGATCAAGCCGGCTACTTCGTCTTTCAGAATGAAATCGTCGGTTTCTTCCATCCCGGCAAATTGCACACTGGACCAAGCCATGGTGCCCATGACTTCGATGACCGTGTTGCGCAGACCATCCAGCAATTTGACCCGACTGTCGTTACTCACCTTGCTTAAGCCTCCGCACAAACGTTAACAGAAACCGCAGAAAAACCCATACGGGTTACATCCCACCCATACCCAAGCTTTCCATGATGCGTGCGGCCATCTCTTCCTGGGAGAAGGGTTTGGTCAAATAGTGGACCGCACCTGCTTGGATGGCTTTGACGATGTAACTTCGTTCTCCTTCGGTGGTGACCATCATCACCGGAATGTGTTGCCAACGGGGATCCGCCTTGATGCTATGGAGGACTTCCAGGCCGTTCATGCCGGGCATATTCCAGTCTAGCAGAATGAGGGTAACCTCGTCCCCAGATTCTGCAAGGGTACGCAGTCCTTCGGCTCCATTTTCGGCTTCCAGCACTTCAAAGCCCAGCATGGCACCAACACCGCTGATCACCCGACGTATGGTTTTTGAATCATCTATCGTAAGTAATTTCATGTCAGGCGTTGCCCGTCAGTCTAGTTGGTTCAAAAGAGGCGGCTTTGCTCCCGCCACCCTTGGGACGAAATGCCGCCGCACCTCCCAGCATAACCTGTTCAAATGCGTCGGTATAGCCTCGTGGTGATTCCGAGGCTCCGATTGCCAGCAGACCGTCTTTTGCCAGTGCGTCGTGAATTTTACCGTAGATTTGCTTTTTCAAATCATCGGCAAAATAAATGAGAACGTTTCGGCACATGATGAAATCAAAAGTTCCGAAGGAGGCAAAGGAACTTTTAAGGTTAAAGGATTGGAATTTGACAAGGTTACGAATGGTGGGATCCAACTCGTAGGCCATGCCATTTTTCTTGAAATATTTATCCAGAAAATCGTTCTTCATGCCACGGGAGATGGCCAATTGGCTGTAGCGTCCTGCCGAGGCGATGAAAAGGGCAGACGGGGAGATATCCGTTGCCAGAATGGTAAAGCGATTCAGTGGTGGTGCACTGGGGCCTATCTGGCGTCTACGCTCTTCCAGTAGCATGGCCACCGAATAGGGTTCCTGACCTGTGGAGCATGCCGCCGACCAGATGCGTACCAAAGACTGGGTTTTGGCCTTTTCCATCAAGCGGGGGATGATGTGATCCGACAAGGCGGTAAAAAAGGAATCATCCCGAAACCACAAAGTTTCGTTGGTGGTCATGGCATCGATGACTTTGGTCCGCAAGGGGCCGGGGTCACTTTGCAATTTTTGGTAGAGTTGCAAAAAGTTCTCGCAACCATTCTGCACCAGCAGAATGGTCAGCCGGTTTTCCACCAGATATTCCTTACCTTCATTGATGAGAATGCCGCTGTGCTCATGCACAAACTTGCGTATCGCATCAAACTCTTCCGGGGAAATTGCCATGGAGTGCCCCGTTAACCTTATCGATTACACAGTTCGTAAATCCTGGCCCCGATTTGATTCAGGGGCAGGGATTCGTCGGAAAGACCCATTTCGTCTACGGCTCTGGGCATGCCATAGACCACGCAGGATTCTTTTTCCTGGGTAATGCAGTAGGTGCGCCCCATGCGTTTGAGTGCATCCACCCCATTGGCCCCATCTCTACCCATGCCTGTGAGGATAACAGACAATATGGGCTGTGGGAATGCCGAAGCAACAGACATGAATAACACATCCACAGCGGGACGGCATTCATTGACTCGCGGCCCTTCGTTCAAAGACATTTTGTAATGTTTGCCATGATTCTGCAACATCATATGATGCCCACCCATGGCCAGGACCACCAATCCAGGTTCCAAATCGATGCCTTCCTTGGCTTCCACCACTTTTTTCCCAGAGGATCGGGTAAGCTGGGCGGCCAGGGAGGCGGTAAAGACTGGCGGCATGTGCTGGACGATCAAGGTGGGTATTTTTAAGGATTTGGGAATATCGCTCAAGACCTTGGTCAAGGCCGCCGGTCCCCCGGTGGAGGAGCCGATCACCAGGAGTTCTGGTCGAAAGGAGGCCAGATTAAAGGCAACTGGTTTGGCTGCCGGGCGAGGTGCAGGGGCGACAACGGTTGGTCTGACCGGCTCCGGTGGTGCAATGGGTGCCTGGGGGATACCAGCCGGCGGCAGCTTGCGGGCGATAATGGCCAACATGGGTTCCAATTCGGCCCGCAAGGCATCTCTTGCCTTGTCCGCGTTGGTCTCCATGGGCTTGGTGACAAAGTCCAACGCTCCAGCGTTGAGACATTCCATGACAATATTGGCGTTGGAGCGGGAGACTCCACTGACCATGATCACCGCTATTTGCGGATAGCGTTGTTTGATGTGTTGCAAGGTGGTCAAGCCGTCCATTTCCGGCATTTCCACGTCCAGACATACCACATGGGGTATGTCATCCCCAATCTTGCCCAGGGCCAGTTTGCCATTAGGGGCCGTGGCCACTACCTGGGTGCCGGGAATGGTCTCAACCACTTTCTTCATGATCATTCGATAGGTGATGGTATCAT
>JADFXB010000313.1 GCA_015233935.1 Magnetococcales bacterium
ATCGGGTATTATTAAAACCCAATGTGGGGTGGGATCGGCAGCCGGAGCAGGCCGCCAACACCAATCCTCTCGTGGTGGCCGCAACGATTCAATTGTGCCGTGAGGCGGGGGCTTCCCAGGTGTGGGTCTCCGATGTCTCCCTCAATGATCCCCGCCGTTGTTTTCAACGGTCGGGTATTCAGCAGGCGGCTGAAAACAGCGGTGGCAAGGTGCGACTTCCCACGGCAGCGGATTTTGTGGATACCCAAATGGGGGGGAGCCTGTTGAAAGAGTGGCCGGTGCCTGCCTTTTTCTTGCAGGCAGAGAAGATAATCAATCTGCCGGTAATCAAACACCACTCCCTGTGCGGTTGCACCCTGGCCATGAAAAACTGGTATGGGGTGATTGGTGGGCAGCGCAATCGGTTGCATCAAAAAATTCATCAATCCATCGTTGATTTGGCACAGGCGGTGAAACCCACCCTCACCATCATGGATGGCAGTCGGGTGTTAAAACGCAACGGTCCCACGGGCGGCAGTCTTGACGATGTGGTGGCGGGCAACACCATCCTGGCTGGGGTGGATGAAGTGGCCATGGATGCCTTTTGTCTCTCTTTTCTTGATCTCACCCCCCAACAGGTTCCCTTCCTGGCCCTGGCTGAACAGCAGGGGTTGGGCAAGGTGGATTGGCGTGCCATCCGTTGGGTGGAAGAGCAGTTGGGATAATTTTAGCGGACGTTGGATGCCATGCCCTCTCTTCGTACCATACGCCGAATCTACAGTGTCTTTTTCATGGGCCTCTTTTTGTGGTTGATCTATGTGGCCGATGTGGGACATGTGCAGGGATATCGGGTGCAATTGTTTCTGGAAGCCGATCCCTTGACCGCCATCGCCGCCTTTTTCACCAGTGGCACCCTCTACAAGGGAATGGCCTGGGCCTTGGTCATTCTGATTCCCACCCTCTTTTTCGGTCGTTTTTTCTGCTCCTGGATGTGCCCGTTGGGCATCCTCAATCAATGGTTGGGACATTTATTTCACGGGCGTCGCCCGGCTGAATCCTTGAAGGCCAACAGTTACCGTCCCATATTTCGCCTTAAATATTGGTTGCTGGTGGTGCTGTTGGTTCTCTCCCTGGCCGGTGCCCTGCAAATTGGTTTATTGGACCCCATTGCCCTGGTCACCCGCTCCTTTGATCTGGCCTTGTGGCCTGCCCTGCAGCAATGGGGTGTTCCCCTCTATCCCCACCCGCCTGTCTTTCAAGGTGGGGTAGGGGTTGCCCTTTTGTTTATCGCCATTTTGCTGGCCAACCGTTGGTTTCCCCGTTTTTGGTGCCGGTTGGTGTGTCCTTTGGGTGCTCTGCTGGGTGTCCTTGCCAGCCGCGCCCCTTTTCGCATCCGCCGTAATGTGGATAAGTGTACCGACTGTCAGAAATGTCTGCACGCCTGTCAGGGGGCCTGTGACCCCCACGCTGCCCTGCGGGTGAGCGAGTGCCATCTGTGTATGAACTGCATCGAAAATTGCCCGGAAGGTGCCCTGGATTACGGTATTCCCCAACAACGCACCACCATTCGCCAACCCCTGGATGTCAACCGTCGCCGGTTGTTGGAAGGAACTGTGGCGGCGGCTGCCCTCTTTCCCATGGCCCGTTCCGCCCTGTCCAGTCAGTCCACCCCGCAACCCGCCGTCATTCGTCCCCCTGGTTCTCTGCCAGAACGGGAATTTCTCGCCCGCTGCATCAAGTGTGCCGCCTGCATGCGGATTTGTCCCACCAACGTCTTGCAGCCTGCCTTGCTGGAAGCGGGTATCGAAGGCATCTGGACCCCGGTTCTCATTCCCCGCTTGGGCTATTGCGAACACTATTGTGTCCTGTGTGGTCAGGTCTGTCCCACCGGTGCCATTCGTGCCATCCCGGTGGCGGAAAAGGTGGGACACCCTCCCCACAAAGAACCTGTACGGCTGGGTACCGCCTTTTTTGATCAGGGACGTTGTCTGCCCTGGGCCATGCAGACACCCTGCATCGTTTGCGAAGAGGTTTGCCCCACCTCGCCCAAAGCCATCTGGTATCGCAAGGTGGAGGTGACCGATCGCCAAGGCAAAACCGTTACCCTTAAGCAACCCTACGTGGATCCCGCCTTGTGTATTGGTTGTGGTATTTGTGAAAATAAATGCCCGGTTACCGATTATGCCGCCATTCGGGTGACCTCGGTGGGGGAATCCCGATCCCGGCGTAATCGTATGATTTTATAATCCATTGCTACGATTTTTTAATCGTACCCTTGACGCAAGAACAAGGATCCTGTTTCATCTAAAATGTGTATTCCCTCACATAGTCGGGATGGAACCTGAATGGAGACTGGACCATGATGCTAAATGGAGAATGGCTGTGACCAAAATATTGGTCATCGATGATGATGGTGCCATCCGGCAGCTTCTTAAATTGATCCTGGAAAATGAAGGATTTCAGGTCTTTGAAGCGGAGGATGGGGTTGAGGGATTGCGGGTGTTGGAGAATGAAGTCGTCGATCTGGTCATCACCGATGTTTTGATGCCAGAAAAAGATGGTTTGGCTGTGATCAAAGAGCTGCAAAAAACCCACCCCACCATGCGGGTTATCGCCCTTTCGGGTGGTGGCATGACCTTGAGTGCGGAAACCAGCCTCTTCGTGGCCAGACGCATGGGTGCCTTTGAATCCCTGGCCAAACCCTTTACCAAGGATGAAGTCCTCCACTTGGTCAATAAGGTGTTGGCCAACGGTAGCTCTGCTGGTTGATATTCTACTATGCGTGCCCTGGTTCAACGCGTCAGTCAAGCTGCTGTTTTCGTAGAGGGTGAAAAAATCTCCTCCATCAAGCAAGGATTATTGCTTTTCCTTGGGGTGGTTAAAGGAGATAGCCCCGCCGCTCTGCAACGCATGGTCCACAAGGTGGCCAATCTGCGTATATTTTCCGATCAAGCCGGCAAGATGAATTTAAGCGTCAAGGATGTGGCAGGGGAGGTCTTGGTGGTCTCCCAGTTCACCCTGGCAGGGGAGTTGAATAAGGGTTTTCGCCCTTCCTTTGCCAACGCCGAAGAACCCCTGCTCGCCAAAGAAATGTATCAACAGTTCTGTGATGCCCTGCAAGAGGCCCTGGCTTC
>JADFXB010000314.1 GCA_015233935.1 Magnetococcales bacterium
AATTCCTTGACCCGTTGCAACACTTCCATTACATGGAAAGGTTGAATGGATTGCAATTTGTCAGCCCATCGTTTCATTGCCATGTCCTTCATATTGTAAGGTAACTCTTATGAAGTCCTTACCCATGACCTCCATCCTGGTGCCGGTTTTCAATAACCTGACCATTTTGGAATACATGATTCGTTCCATTATACGCCACACAGGCACCCTCCCCTATGAAATCATTCTGGTGGATAACCATTCTACCGAAGAGGGGTGTGAGGCCATTTTGGAACGCCTGTCAGCCCTCGAACAGGTTACCCTGATTCGCAACCCATGCAACCTGGGCTTTGGCAAAGCCAATAACCAAGCCCTGGCCATCAGCCAGGGTGAAGTCATTGTTTTGCTCAATTCGGATATGTTTGTCAACCAACGCTGGCTCCTTCCCTTAATGCGACGCTTGTACCACCATCCTGATTGTGGGGCGGTACAAGGAAAGATTATCCTTCCCAAAGAGCGGCATACCCCAGAAGGCTGGACCACCCAGACGGTAGGTTCCTGTTTTGATGAACAAGGATTCCCCCAATATCAATTGGCCAATGTGCCGCGAGAGGACAGTTTGGTCAATCAACCCATGCGCCTGCAAGCGTTTATGGGAACTGGGGTGGCCATCAAGAGAAGTGTCATAGAGCAGGTGGGATTTTTCGATGAATCTTACGATCTGGTCTTTTTGGAAGATACCGATCTTTCCCTACGCATCAGTCAGGCAGGTTATGAAATATGGTATGAACCCATGGCAGAGTTTTTCCACTTACACAGTGCCTCCATGCCCCATTTGAGCAAGGAGGAGTATGATCGCAGCCGCCAGAGCAATATCAACCTTTTTCAGAAAAAATGGCCTACTCCGCTGATTCAGGAAATATTACAACGCCAAGGTTGGTAAAATCCCTCATCCTTTTTGGATAAAGCCGGACAACTCCCGCCCTTGGCCATGCACCCCCAAAAAACGATGACCGCTCACCTTGCACCAGGCGGGCAGATCCCGGCTGATACCGGGATCTGTTGCCAAAACCTGCAACAACTGACCCGCGATCATGCCCCTTAGCCCAGCCTCCACCTTGAGTATGGGCATGGGGCATAAAAGCCGCCTGGCATCCACCACTACATCAGGCCGCAACTCAGTCAGTTCCAAGGTCACATCCGTCATCAGTCGATCCCTTTGGCACGCATAAGGGGAACATAGAGTTTATCTGTCCCCATAATGTGCTCCACCAGCCAGTTTTTGGCAATGCCCAATAAATCGATGCCGACGGTAAAGTGCCCCTCTTTGAATTGGGAGGCTAGTTGATCCAGGGTTGCCACCAGGCGCACATGTTTGGCCTTGTGGGCGTCAAAATCTTTGTAGCCACAGCGGCGGAGAGCTTCCTCTTCGTGGGCGAAGTGGGTGCGGGTATAATCCACGAAACCATCCAAAATTTTACCGATGGCCTCACTGCCCTGCCCCTCTTTCATGGCCCGGTGCAGTTGATTGACCATGTCCACCAACACCTTATGCTCTCGATCCACAAAACCGATGGTGGTGAGAAGACGATCATTCCAGGGGAAGAACTCTTTGTTTTCCTGGCTGGAATCCTCCAGGAAAAGGCCATCCAGGGTTTTAAAGAAACTTTGTCGCTGCTGATGGAATTTTTCCAGGGCGGAAAGGGAGGCTTCCACCTGACCACGTCCCATATGATCCACTATGGAGCGCACAACATTTTCCAATCCTTCATGCTGACGCAGGGCCTCCTGGATACCGCTGCCGGTGTTCCCTCGCGCCCATTCCCGGAAGGGACACTTTCTGTTGGCCCCCAAATCGGCCTGGCCAACATTGATACGTCCGGAGATCAATTGTTCCAGCCTGCCCTGCAAGGATAACAGAGACTCCTTAACCTGCAACATGTTGAAGGGCGGCGGAGCGGTATCCAGTTCCAACTGGCTGGCATACAGGCCATTGGCCATGGATTGCATCACCGCTCCCAACCGCTGAAAATGACGCACGGAGCCTTTCATCATTTCATTGGTTTGGGAGGCTTGCCCCATGCCCAAAGAAACCGTTTGGGCAACATGTTCCGACTGTTCTGCGGAATTCAAGACCGATGCGGCAAAATCAATAGCCATGCGACTGGCAGTGGCCACATGCCCTGCCGATTGGGCAACACGCTCTGCGGAATGAGCCACTTCAGAGGTTCCCTGGGCTGCTTCGGCGGCGGCCCTTGCCACTTCGATGGCTGCCTGATTCAACTCTTGAGAGTTAATGGTCACCTCTCTCGATGCGGACGCCACTTCCGACATATTGGAGGAAATGCGCTGAATGGTCTGGTTTTGTTCATCCACCGAATGGGTAATTTCCAGATTGGCATGATTGATACGCCCAATGGCTTCACCAATTTCCAGATTGCTGCGTAGGACATCACGGGAGATGGATTGGATCTCGTCGGTCTTATCAAAAATCATCTGGGTGGCTTGGGCGGTTTGCCTGGCCAAATCTTTCACCTCGTTGGCCACCACCGCAAACCCTTTACCCGCTTCACCGGCACCGGCAGCCTCGATACTGGCATTAAGGGCCAGCATATTGGTTTGTTCAGCAATACCGTTGATCACCTCCACCACCTGGCCAATCTCACCGGCGGCCACCCCCAAACGTTCCATCACCGAACGGGATTCCTGGGCTTTGCGATTGGCTTGTTCCGACTCACCACTGGCCAACTGACACCGTCGCCGCACTTCACCCAAAGCGGTGGTCATTTCACGGGTGGAGGCGGCCACTTTGGTCACCGCCTGGTCCACGTGGGCCAGACTTTGATTAATGCCACCAATATTGGCAGTGATCTCTTCGGCAGCGGAAGCCATGGTGTTGATATTGGAGCTGGCCTGACCCGCACCCGCTGCAATGGCGGAGACTTCATGGGAGACCTGTTCGGCGGAATCGGAGATGGACTGAACATTATCGGTCATTTGCACAATGGCGTTGCGCACCGTGGAGACGGCTTCCCCCAGTTCATCATTGGCCACGGAAATATTTTGCACCACCTGGGAGGAGGTGGTGGCATCGGTATCAATTTGTCCACGAA
>JADFXB010000315.1 GCA_015233935.1 Magnetococcales bacterium
GTGGTAAAGGGCCATCACCCTGGCCAGTAAGGGATTGGCTCCTACACTCTCTGCGGCAGCTTCCGCCAGATTGCCCATCATCACCGAATGGTGGTAGGTACCGGGGGCGCGCAGGGAGAGTTGTTTCAGCAGGGGATGATCCCCAGAGGCCAGCTCCAGCAATCGGGAGTCGGTGGTGACATCGAAGATCATTTCCAACAGGGGGATGGTGGCCAGGCTCAACAGCCCCACCAGAAAACCGCTGGTGACAGCCGCTGCCATACCCAGCAACCAGTTCCAGGAGGGTTGGCTGCCAGAAATGGCCTCCATGAGGGGCATGGAGAGCAGTTGGAAGAGACCGATAAATCCCCCCGCCTTCAAGACATCAAAGCGTCGCCGACAGGTGCGTAAGGAAAAGCCCCCCACCAGGGAACCCACCAGATAATAGAAAAACAGGGACAAGCCACCATTGGCCGCCAAGGCAGCCAGGAAGGAGAGCAGGGTGCCCACCAGCATGGCCCCACCGGGCAAAGCCACCCGTGAGCCGATGATCAAGGAGACCATGGAGGAACCCATGGCAACCGGAGGCAAGAGCTGAACCATATCCAACGGCCAGTTGAACAGCTCTGCCAGGCCATGGCCCACCACAAGGGTAATGGTACACAGCATGGAGACCACCAGGACAATGGTGCCCAATATATAGAGGGTCTTTTTATCCCGGGGAAAGTTACTGGAGGTTTGCAGAAGAAAGTGGCGGCTGAGGGCCAAAAACATGGCCAGCATGGAGGCCAATCCCACAATGCGGAAAATGGAGGTACCCGTCCATTGGGTCCGGCTCAAGGTTTCCAGTTTGATACGCATGGTGTTGGTGACCGACTCGCCTTCTCTTACCACCATTTCGCCCTGGCGAACCCGGAAGTAGACTGTATCCACCGCTTCCATGGCCTTGGCCCGGCGATTTTTGGTTTCCGCCAGGTTGTAGACAAAATTGGGGCGGATTTGCACCCTAACCCAATCCAACAGCCATTTGCGCAAGCCGTGGGGTAAATCTTGCAGGGAGGTGACGGCAGATCGGAACATTTGCCGCCGCATCTCTTCCGGTGAATAGAGACCGGCGTTGCCAGTGTCACGGAATTCAGCATTTTCCGCGATGGCCCGCACAGTATAAGAGGCATGGGCCAGATCTCGCAGAGTCTCGGAGCCAGCAACCACCCGTTGCCGGTCATAGATGGTCAGCCAACCCTGAATGCGCTCCAATAAGGGTTGGTAATTATTCATTTCCAATAACCCCCGAAAGGCATCTTCCGGGAAATCGTCTTCTTCCAGACGTAGGGCAAAGGGGGTACGCAGGGAGAGAAAAGCTTCTTCAGAGGGGGAGTTCAGACCACTTTTGGCGGTTTCCAGCCAGGCAAAGGCTTCTCGCAATTGGGAGGAGAGGGCCTCACCCCAGGTGGTATCCCAGTCATAGACGGGAGGAACGGCCTTGGCGGCTTCTTCCCGACGATTTTCGGTGCTGCGTTGGTCTTCGATCAACAGGTCGCGGTCGGCCTTGACATCATGTTCAGAAATTTCCCCCACATTGGGCAAGTAAGGGGGACGGAAGGCAACCGGGGAGTAGGTGATGGTCAGCACCGTCACCAGCAGGAGGAAGAAAAACCAGTCGGCATTGGTCTGTAGGGTACGAAGAAGGCCGGAGGGGGGTTGGGATTTGCCAAATGAACGTGGCAACGGCCGATCCTGATCTTCCTTCATGGGTATCTTCCGATGGCAAAAGTCAAAGAGCACTTCATCTTAACATCTCCCGCCAAATTTTTAAATCAATATTTGATATTTTCCAAACTTTGATAGGCTTCGACAATGCGACGTACCAAGGGGTGACGTACCACCTCTCGTTCGCTGAAGGGGACAATGGCAATACTTTCAATCTCTTTCAAAATACCCAGGGCTTGTACCAACCCGGAAGGTTGTCCACGGGGCAGATCCACCTGGGTCACATCCCCCGCCACCACAGTTTTGGAACCATGTCCCAAACGGGTGAGAAACATTTTCATTTGTTCTGGAGTGGTGTTTTGTGCTTCGTCCAGGATGATGAAGGCGTTGGAAAGGGTACGTCCCCGCATGTAGGCCAGAGGGGCAATTTCCAGGGAGCGATGGTTGACCATGCGTTCCATGCGATCTCCACCCAGCATGTCATGCAGGGCATCGTAGAGGGGGCGCAGGTAGGGGTCTACCTTGGCTTGCAGGTCTCCAGGTAAAAATCCCAGGCGTTCCCCCGCTTCCACCGCCGGACGGGTGAGGATAATCCGCTCCACCCGATCCTGCATGAAGGCCATCACCGCAGCGGCTACCGCCAGATAGGTCTTGCCGGTCCCCGCAGGTCCCACGGCAATGGTGAGATCATTTTGGCCAATGGCCCGCAGCATTTGGGACTGCACCCCGTTGCGCGGATAGATGGTACGCAAAGGGGTGACAATGGCGGCTTCCTGGTCGTAAATATCCGCCAGATTGACGTTGACGGTGAGGGCCTGCACCCCATCTTCCACCCGTTGACGATCCAGGGGTTCACCCCGTTCCAGGAGTTCATAGAGTTCAGTTAACAACCGCTCCACCAGTTGCAGGGTATCCTTGCGCCCTGATAAAAAAAGCCGGTTGCCACGGGGCAGCAGGGTGACCGCCATTTTTTCTTCGATCAACTTTAAATGGGCGTCGTGTTCACCATACAGGTGTCCCGCCAGGAGATTATTGGGAAACTCCATATGATGGGTCAGCAGTTTTCCCATGGCCGGAATACTTTTCCTTTGAGGGAGTTGGGATGGCCTTCCGTGATGATCACCCGCACGGTGCGACCAATCAGGGAGGGGTCACCGGCAAAGTTGACCTTGCGATTGCCAGGGGTGCGTCCGGTCAAGTCGCTATCGCCCATGCGGGCCATGCCCTCCACCAGCACCTCTTCCACCTTGCCCACCTGTTTTTGATTGTCCGCCAACTGTTGGGCGTTGAGTTGGGTTTGCAATATTTCCAGACGATGGGCGCGCACCTTTTCGGGAATGTCATCTTCCATGTTGGCAGCGGGAGTTCCCGGACGGGCGGAATATTTGAAGGAATA